>CAYODK010000008.1:0-18802 GCA_964402695.1 uncultured Verrucomicrobiota bacterium | reverse complement strand
CGACCGGCGCGTGACGGTCGACCTGGGCACGCGGGACACCGACAGCGCCGTGCGCGGGCTGATCGACCCGCTGGGGTATGCGCTGTCCTGGACGATCCTGCCCGGTCCGGAAGGAACGATCCCGCGCCTCGACGAGATCCGCGTCTTCGCGCCCGGAGCGGCGCACCGCGCCGTCCCGCTGAAGACCCGGACGACACGGCTCGTGCTGTCCCGCGGGGTGGACGGCAAGGGTCCATTGCATGTCGACCGCGAAGTCCTGCTGACGCTGAAGAAGGGGGCGTCGACCGGCGAGTTCCTGCAGCGGCTCGCGAAGTGGAACGCATCGCTGGTCGACGCGATGCCTCAATGGGGCATCTACCGCATCCGGCTTCCTCCCGGTGCCGACGCGCTCGCGGTGGCCGCGGAGATCCGTCGCGACCCGATCGTCGCCGGGGCCGAGGCGAACCACGCCGTGCGGATGCCCGCGGGGACCGCCATGAGCGGCGGGGCCCCGGCCGCGGCGGGGACGGCGGCGGCGGCGGTCGATCCCTCGTCGCCGCGTGTCGCGGTGCTCGACACGGGCCTCAGCCTGCCCGCGGGATGGTCGATCGCGCTGGCCGGCGCCTACGACGCGACCAGCCCCGGCGGCGACGCGGCGGACCCCATCGGCCACGGCACGCAGATGTCGCTCCTGGCCTCCGGCGCCGTGCTGCCCGACGGCGTCGCGCCGTCCGGCGCCGCGCAGGTCCTGGCCGTGCGGACGTTCGACGGCGACGGCGTCACGTCCAACTGGGACCTGCTGCGGGCCGTGGACTATTCGATCGACAACGGGGCGCGGGTGGTGAGCCTGAGTTGGGGCACCGACACGCCGAGCGAATTCGTGCGGGACGCGGTGGCCTCCGCGCAGGAGCAGGGCCTGGTCGTCGTCGCGGCCGTGGGCAACGAGGCGACCGGGAAGGCCGAGTACCCCGCCGCGTACGATGGCGTGATCGGCGTCGCCGCGACCGTCCCGTCGGGGCAGACGTGGGCGAACTCGAACTTCGGCGACTTCGTCGACCTCGCCGCGCCGGGCACCGCGCAACTGCCGGTCGGTTACAACGGCCCGCCGGGCCGTTACGCCGGGACCTCCGCTGCAACGGCCTACACCGCCGGTCTGATCGCGCAGTGGATGGCGCAGCATCCGGGGGCGACATCCGCGCAGGCGGTGCAGGCCTTGAACGCGTCGCTTACCGACACCGGGGACCCGGGCCGGGATCCGAAGTACGGCAACGGCTCCCTCGACGCGAACGCGGTCTCGAAGCTCCTGGGTCGGTAGCGCTCCGGCAATCCGGCCGTCCCCCGATCCGGAGCCGTTCGACAGGATGACAGGATGAGCCGGATGCAACGGAGGATACGGAGCACGGCCGCGGTGTTCCTGTGGAACCGGCCCGAGGTCCGCGCAATCCCGTCCCTGTGATCCTGTTATCCCGTCCCTGCCCTCCCCGGTGCGGATCGGGAGATGAGGCGAGCTCCGGGACCGCTACTCCGCCGCGCCGATCGCCCAGCGGATCCCGCCGAGCAGGTGCTTGCGGAACAGCGGATCGGCGTAGTGCTCCTTCTTGTGGCCGAGCGCCGTGTAGAAGCTGCGTCCGCCCTCGAACGTGTGGCACCACGCCAGCGGGTAGGGCTCGGGCAGGTCGAGGCCGGCCGGCGCCTTGCCCGGCTTCTTGAGGCTCTTCTGGTTGCCGGCGAGGAGCACGCGGACCTTCGTGTTGCGCTCCTTGACGGTGTAGAACTCGTCCGTCCATGTCCACGGTCCATCCGGCAGGTGCGCGGTCGAGGGGTGTTTGCGGTCGACGACCTCGATCGTGAACGCCTGCATCGGGTGGTGCCACGCGAATGTTCCGCCGATCAGGCCCCAGTACCACGGCCACTTGCGCTCGGAGCCGGTCGCCGAGTGGATGCCGACGAACGCGCCGCCACCGTGGATGAAGGCCTTGAAGGCGTCCCGCTGGCCGTCGTTCTCAAACGCCTCGTTGTTCGAGTTCGAGAAGACGACCGCCTTGTACTTCTGGAGGTTGAAGGCGGTGAAGACCGAGGGCTGATCGGAGACGTCGACCGCGATGCCGGCCTCCCGGCAGAGTTCCTGCAGCGCCGCGACGCTGGTGGCGATGTTGTCGTGGACGAACCCCTTGCCGTTCGTCACATGGTTGCGCGTGTAGACGAGGATGCGCGGTTCCGCCGCCTCCGCCGCAACGGCCGTTCCGATCGCCACGGCCGTGGCGATCCCCACCCAGTGATTCGTGCGCATGACGGTTCTCCCCGGTCCGCCTTCCGGACCGCGGGAAGAAGGTGACCGCGCGCGCGGGACGCGTCAAGCCCGCCGCCCCTCTCAAGCCGGGGGGGTGCGGGGAGCCCGGAGTGGAAATGCGGGAGAAGGGGTCGGGAATCCAGCGGCCAGAGGGCAAAGGACGGAAGGCCGGGGTCGGAGGTCGAGGACCGCGGTCGGTCCTGACACCTGAAGCCTGGCCCCTCTGGGATTCAGAGGTTCCCGGGGGGCGGTCCAGCTTGAGACCTGAAACTTGAAACTCCCCTCGCCTACGGCCGGTGGAGGCGGAAGGCGCGCGGGGCGCCCTGGGAGGGGCCGTCGAAGAGGACCAGCACGTCGACGGCCGCGGGTTCGTCGCGCAGGACGAGAAGACCCTCGGCCTTGCCGGGCGTGTCGGGCAGCCGGCCGACCGGCACGGCGGACGCCGCGCCGGGGCGCCACGCGAAGAACGAGTAGCCGGGATCGACGGCGGCGGCCATCGAGTCGGGGATCGGCTTGCTCGCCTCCGCGCATGCCTCGCCGGCCAGCAGGAGGAATCCGTCGCGCACCGCGGCGAGTTCGCGAAGACCGAGCCCGGGCCCGACACGCACGCGGTGGAGCGTCGCCGTGGGCGCCGTCCCCGCGAAGAGCGTTGCGGGATCGGTTTCGATCACGAAGGCCTCGCCGTCGAGGCTCGGCGCGCGCACGCCGAACCACAGCCGCCCATCGCGCCACGCGAGGCCCTCGATGTTGAACCCGTTCTGCTGGAGCGGGCGGCCGGCATGGGGGGCGAGGACCGGGTTGCGCGCGACCCAGTCCATCAGTGCGGCGGACGCCTCCACGGGGCCGAATGCGTCGCCGCCGGCCGTCGGCGACGGGATGCGGAAGACGAACCGGCGCGAGGGTTCGACATCGCCCTTCTTCTTCCCGACGCCGTGCGATCCGGTCGCGTAGAAGGTGCGTCCGTCGCCGGACACCGCGACGCCCTCCAGGTCGGCCTCGGCGCCGGCCGGGAGTAGCGGCACGAGCGGACCGGCGGTGACGGAGCGCGCGGCCGCGTCGATGCGCGCCGCCTGCGCGGCGTGGGGCTCGTCGCTGACGACCAGCGCGGGCCCGCCGGGCGCGGCGGCGATGCCGCTGAGGTCCTTCGCGCCCTCGAAGCCCGCGAACGTCCAGGTCTCCGGCAGCGCCTCCATGCGCCACGCGCCGGCGCGGAGGATCGGCGCGGGCACCTGCTCGCCGGTGACGAGCAGCGCGCGGCCGTCGGCGCTCCAGCAGAGGGCCTCGCGCTTGCGCAGGGTCTTGTCGAGCGGATCGGGCAGCTCGATGCGCCGCGGCGGGCGCGGGAGCGCGGAGGCCCAGTCGCCGTCGGCGCCGCACTCGAGGAGGTAGGCGTGCTCGTAGGTCAGCACGGCGAGCCGGCGCCCGTCGGGGGCGAGGTCCATCGCGGTCGTCAGGGAGCCGATGCGGGCGAGGATGCCGCGGGACAGCCCCTGCACCGGCGGCGGGATCGTGCGCAGCTCGCCGATGCGCCGCGCGGTCTGCACGGCCGCGGCGTCGGCGGGGCGCAGCGGAAGCTCGTAGAGGACCGGGATGCGGTTGTCCTTGGAGAGCAGCAGCACGCGCCCTCGGGCGGCGTCGACCGCGACGGACTCGCAGTCGCGCGGGCCGTCCTCGTAGCGGTAGCGGACGGTCCACGCGGGGCGGACGGCGGCGGGGCCGGGCACGTCCGGCTCGGGCACGGCGTGGAGGAGGCACTGGCCCCGGAAGCCTGGATTGTCTCCGCAGTCGGCGACAAGCAGGTACGGCGCGCCGTCGAGGCGAAACGAGGCGAGATCCTCCCAGTCTTCATTGTCGACGCCTTCGACCCGCACCGTGCCCGCGTCCGCGCCGTTGGTGGTCACGGCGAAGAGGTCCGGGGAGTTCCCGCTGTCGTTGAGGACCCAGAGCAGGTCGGGGCGGCGGAGCGAGGGCGCGAGGCCCGAGGCCTCGCGGATCCGCGGGTTCGTGATGGCGCCCATGGCCACGGCGTCGGCGAAGGGCGCACGGGCCGGCGGTGGCGGGATGGCGGCCCCGGGGGCCGCCGCCGCGATGGTGACGAGCGCGCCGGCAAGAAGGCCGGCGGGGCACGCCCTGCGCCCGTGCCGGTTCACGACGCCGCCGGACGCGGAGGGGCGTCGAAACGAAGCAGCCGAACCCGGGGCGCCGGCACCGACGACACGGCGTTGGTGCCCCCTGACGCAACCGTCCCGCCGACCGGGGTGTAGGTGATGTTGGTCGTCGGCGCGCCCCCGACGGGCTGGGTGATGGTCGTCGTGACCGTGAGCATCGTGTTCGACGGGCTGACGGCGGTCTGTTGGTACACCAGGATGACCGTTCCGTCGGCCAGCACGTCCCGCGAAACGAAGGAACCCGACGAGCTGTTGTCGCCCGAGTCCTCCTCGCAGCCGACGAGGACGGCGCCCGCCCCCAGCGCGGCGGCGGCGAACAGGATGGCCGGAACGTGTTTCATGGCTCCACCACTCTACATCGCGGAGGGCGGTGCGTCACGACGCGACAGTGAGAGCTGGCCCTGGCGGGCGTAATCGATCGCCTCGGCCAGGATGCGCGCGGACTCCTGGGGCGCGTGGAACCCCATCGAGTTCTCCGCGTTGATGAAGTCGAGCCGCCACTGGGCCTTGCGCTGCAGGGCGCGGGCGGCGGCAAGGGCGTCGTCGGGGGCGCCGGCCTGCTTTGCGCGGACGATGTCGTCGATGAGGGCGACCACGGCGGCGGCGGCGCGGTCCATCAGGGCCTTGGTGCGGTCCTGCACGGCCTCGACACGGGCCTTCATCTCGGCTTCGTCGAAGTGGTGGCAGGTCTGGCACGCGCGCGCCGTGTTGAGCATCGGGCTGCGGATGTGGTGGTCGGTCACCTTCATCGCGCCGTCGCGCTTGTACGGCATGTGGCAGTCGGCGCAGGCGACGCCGCTGCGCGCATGGATCCCCTGGTTCCACAGCTCGAATTCCGGGTGCTGGGCCTTCATCACCTCGGCGCCGGTCTCGGCGTGCTTCCAGTCGTGGAAGCGCACGCCGTCGGGGAAGGTGTGGGCGTCGTAGCACGCCTCGATCTGTTCGGCCTTCAGGCCTTGGCTCCACGGGTAGAAGAGGGTCTCCTTCGGACCGCAGTAGTACTCGACGTGGCACTGGCCGCAGACGAACGACCGCATCTCCTGGCGCGTGGCCATCGTGTTGGGGTCGTAGGATCCCATGCGGCCGTCGCGACGCCACCGTTCGACGCTCGGCAGGGTCGGGGCCGGTTCGTCCGACGCGGCCAGCGCGGCGATGCCGACCATGAAGCCGGGCCGGGTCACGCGCAGCGCCATCGTCGAGGGGTCGTGGCAGTCGGTGCAGGTGACCGGGTGGCTGACGAGCGCCCACGCCTGCGTCAGCGGCATCGCGCAGACCTTCACGAACCCGGCCATCAGGTCGCCGCCGCCCTGGGCCTCGTAGACCTGCTTCATGCCGCCGCCGTGGCAGTGCAGGCACGAGCCGGGCTGCTTGAACTTGTGCGTGCGCTCGGTGAGCTTCTGGTCCTCGAGGGAGTACATGTGGCCGCGCTCCTCGCGGTAGTCGACGCCGAACGCGTAGCCGGCGAAGATCCTTCTGAGCGCGGGGGTCTTCTCGAGATGCGAGAAGGCCTCGCTCCCGCCGTAGCGCGTGCGGTTCGTGTCGGCCGTGCGCAGCCATCCGTCGTACTCGCGCGGGAAGTTCTTGCCCCATTCCTTCGCGTCGAGTGTGGCCTCGTTGAGTTCGACGATCCGGAGGACCGTGTCTTTCGCCTCAACCTTCCGGTGGTGGATGTTGACCAGCAGCGCGGTGACGCCCGCCGCGGCGGCCGCGACGAGGCCGAACACCGCAAGGTAGCCGAGCACGTATCGTTTCATGGTCCGTCTCCTCTCACCGCAGCTGCATGTGGCCCGCCGACCGGTGGCATTCCGTGCACCGGGCCTCGCCCGACCCGACGTCCGCGTGCCCCGCGATCGATCCGGTCATGCCCCGGTGGCACTCGATGCAATTGTGCTGCAGCGCCGCCAGGTTGAACGGCGTGATGCGGATCGGCTCGGGGAAGTTCTGGAGCGTGAAGGCCTTCGAATGGTTCCAGCCGTTGCGTGCCTTGGCGGCGTACTTCTCAAGGAAGCCGTGCGGGAGATGGCAGTCGGAGCAGGTCGCGGCGGCGCGGTGGCTGCCCTTGAGCCACGAGTCGTACTGGTCGTTCATGATGTGGCAGTTGACACACGCGCGCGGGTCGTTGCTGAGGTAGGAAAGACCCTCGGCGTACTGGAACGTGTAGCCGCCGACGCCGGCGAGCGCGCCGAACCCGGCGACGGTCGCCGCCATCCAGCGCGGGTGGGCTGTCAGCAGACGCCGCAGCCCCTCCATCGCCCTCTGCACCCATGCACCCACGCGCCGAGCATAGACCCCGCCGCCCGTCTCCGGCAAGAGCGGGGTTCGGGATGGGGGCAGCGACGCTGTGGCATGCGCCCTGGCCGCCGTTCGTGCCATATTCCGCCACGTTGTGAACATTTGGCGTTGACGCGGCGGGGGTCCGGGGGTATGTCCGGCGGAGTGCGCGGGATGGGCCGCGCGGGGAAGCGTTCGAACCAGCGGGGTGATGCCATGGAGCGACGGGATTTCCTGAGGACGGCGATGGGCGTGGGGGCGGGGCTGGTGGCGGGCGGATGCGCGTCGGTGACCGGCCCGGCGCCGGCGGGCGGAGCGGGCGTGGCCGGCATGAAGACCGCGCCGCTGACGACGGTCCGCGTCGGCTTCATCGGCGTCGGCGCGCGCGGCAGCGGCCATGTCGGCGACTACCTCAAGATCGAGGGGGTCGAGGTCAAGGCGATCTGCGACATCCATGAGCCCGCCGCCGCGGCCGCCAAGGCGCGCGTCGAGAAGGCCGGGAAGCCGGCGCCGGATCTCTACACGAAGGGGCCCGAGGACTACCGGCGCATGCTGGAGCGGACGGACCTGGACATGGTCGTCATCGCGACGCCGTGGGAACTGCACGCGACGCAGGCCGTCGCGGCGATGAAGGCCGGCAAGCACGCCTTCACGGAGGTTCCGGCCGCGCTGACGGTGGACGAGTGCTGGGAGCTGGTCGACACCTCCGAGAGGACGCGCCGCCACTGCATGATGCTGGAGAACGTCTGCTACGGCCGCGAGGAGCTGATGGTGCTCAACATGTGCCGGCTGGGCGTGTTCGGCGAGCTGCTCCACGGCGAGGCGTCCTACATCCACGAGCTGCGCGGCCAGATGAACCAGGTCGAGCGCGGCACCGGGTCGTGGCGCACGCTGCACTACGCGAGGCGCAACGGCAACCTCTACCCGACGCACGGCCTCGGGCCCGTCGCGCAGTACATGAGCATCAACCGCGGCGACCGGTTCGACTATCTCTCGTCGGTCGCCTCGCCCGCCCTCGGCCGCGCGGCGTTCGCGAAGGCGAAGTTCCCGCCGGAGCACAAATGGAACCGGATCGCCAAGTGGAACTGCGGCGACATGAACACGACGATCGTCAAGACCGCGCTCGGGCGCAGCCTGATGATCCAGTGGGACGAGACCTCGCCGCGCCCCTACAGCCGCCTGAACCTGATCCAGGGCACGAAAGGCACGTTCGCCGGCTTCCCGAACCGGCTGGTCATCGAGGGCAAGACCCCGAGCACGCACACGTGGGTCGAGGGCGACGCGCTGAAGCCCTACGTCGAGGAGTTCGACCACCCGCTGTGGAAGCGGATGAGCGAGGCGGCCAAGGGCGGCGGCCACGGCGGCATGGACTTCATCATGAACTGGCGCATCGCGTATTGCCTGCGCAACGGCGAGCCGCTGGACCAGGACGTCTACGACGCCGCGAGCTGGTCGGTCATCGGCCCGCTGAGCGAGAAGTCGGTCGCGAACCGCAGCGCCTCCGTCGACGTGCCGGACTTCACCCGCGGCCGGTGGAAGACCACCCCGCCGCTGGGCATCGTCTCGTAACGGAGGGACGACACAAAGGCGCAAAGAGCGCGAAGGACGGCAAAGGACCGGCCGGGCTGCTTCGAACCTCTTTCCCCCGTTCTTTGCGGCCTTTGCGTCTTTGTGTCGCCTTCCGGGGAGCGAAGGAACCGTTCTAGTTCCCGGGCCTGCCGCCGCGGATGAACTCGTCGCGGCTGAGGTCCCCGCTCTTGTCGGTGTCGAAGAGCGGGAAACGCTTCGGGGCCTCGTCGGGGTCGGGCTGGCCGTCGAGAAACTCCTCGCGCGTCAGCCTGCCGTCGCGGTCCTTGTCGCGCCGGTCGAACATCGCGCCGCGGTCCTGCTTCGACCGGCCGGTCCCCGGCTTCCCGCCGCCCTTCGCCGCGCCCGGCTCGCCGTCCGCGCGGATCTGGGGTTTCGCCTCGGGGTACTCCGCGAGGATCGCGCGAAGGCGCGCGACGACGTCGGGCTTGTCCGCGGCGAGATTGCGCGTCTCGAGCGGGTCGGCTTCGTAGTCATAGAGTTCGAGCACGGCCTCCGCGGCGGGCGCGCCGGGGATCTTCCACTCGACCAGCCGGTAGCGCGTCTCGCGCACGGCGCGGCCGATGAGGCCGCCGCCGCGCGGGTAGACGTGCAGAACGGCCTCCTTCGTGGCGACGGACGGGTTCTTCAGTGCGGCTACGAGACTGCGGCCGTCGAGCCCGGCGGGCACGGGCAGGCCGGCGAGTTCGCAGAGGGTCGGGTAGAGGTCGACGGTCTCGGCGAGCGCGCCGGTCTTCACGCCGGCTCTTCCGACGCCGGGGGCGGCGACGATCAGCGGGATGCGGGCGGCCTGCTCGTAGTTGGTATGCTTGCACCACATGCCGTGGTCGCCGAGGTGCCAGCCGTGGTCGCCCCACAGGACGACGATCGTGGTCGCGGCGAGCCCGGTCGACTCCAGCGCGTCGAGGACGCGGCCGAGCTGGGCGTCCATGAAACTGGTCGCCGCGTGGTAGCCGTGGATGAGGTGGCGCGTGAGCCGGTCGTCGAGGTCGCCGACGCGCGGGATGTCGGTGTAGGTCCGCAGCTCGCCCCACGTGGTCGGCGCGAACTCCGGCGCGCCCTTCGGCGGAGTGCGGACCTCCGGCAGCGGGAAGTCGGCCTCCGTGTAGAGGTCCCAGTACTTCTTCGGCGCGCAGAACGGCAGGTGGGGCTTCAGGAAGCCGACGCCCATGAAGAACGGCTCGCCGGGGGTCTTCGCGGTGGCCTGGAGGCGGCGGACGGCCTCGTCGGCGATCTGGCCGTCGCCGTAGACATTGTCGGCGACGTCGGCGCATTCGGTCGAGGCGCCCTTGGGGAGGTTGGCCATCTTCACGGGCGAGGCGCCGGCCGCGCGGGCCCTCGCCTGCTCCTGTTTCATGGCCTCCTGGTTCGCCGGCAGGGCGTAGCTGCCGCCGGGCTTCCAGTGCGGAACGGTCCACGAGGCCGCGTCCTCGTGGTTCCCGTGGCCGACGTGCATGATCTTGCCCATCGCCTCGGTCCGGTAGCCGTGGGCCTTGAAGTGCTGGGCGACGGTGACGGCGTCGGGCACGGCCTTCCGGAAGTTCGTCGGGAGGTCGTAGATCCCGATGGTGGACGGTCGCAGGCCGGTCATCAACGCGTTGCGCGACGGCGCGCAGACGGCCTGGTTGCAGAACGCGCGCTCGAAGAGCACGCCGCGGGCGGCGAGTCGGTCGATGCCGGGCGTCTTCGCGCGCGGGTCGCCGTAGCAGCCGAGGAGCGGCTTGAGATCGTCGACGCAGATCAGCAGGACGTTCGGCCGTTTCGCCGGCGCGTCGGCGGCGGGGGCGTAGGCCGGGGCGGAAAGGAGGATCGTGCAGGCCGTCAGTGCGGCGAGAATGGCTGTCCGGTGCATTTCATGGGTCTCCGTCCGGCGGCGGAGGTCGTCCGCCCGCCGTGTCGCGCAACCCTGCCTCGCCCGACGGCTGCGATCAAGTCCCTGATGCGGCTGGGATTCGGCGGCCGGACGGGGTACGCTCCGGGATCCTGATCCTCCCCCTGCGGGAACCGTGATGACTCGGCTGCGAACATGGGCGATGGCCGTCGGCGCGCTGACGGCCGTTTCGGCGGCGGCGAAGGCGGAGGACAACGTCGGCCTCGGGCATCTCGACGTCCGCTCGCTGTCCCCCGGTCACCTGCTCCGTCCGAACGTGACGCTGATGGGCACGGAGCCGCTCGAGGCGGGCGCATGGTCGGTCCGCGCCGGCGGAGCGCTCGGCAACCTGTGGCTCCACAACGAGGGGGCCTACACGATTGATGGCGAGTGGATCGCGCTCGACGTCCGCGTGAGCCGCGCGCTGACGGAGAGCCTCCGGCTGTCGGTTGCGCTGCCGGTTCTCGGTCGCACGGGGGGCTTCACCGACGGCGCCATCGAGGGATTCCACGAGGCGTTTGGCCTGGGCAACGCCGGGCGCGAGGGGCATCCCCGCAACCAGTTGCTGATGGACATGGACGGCGATGGCGACGGCCGCCATGTGGATTCCGAGTCCTGGGGTTTCGGCGACGTTCCGGTCTACGCTTCGTGGAGGACAACCCCGCTTGGCGAGCGCGGTCCTACGGTCCTCTTCGGCGGGGGCGCGAGCCTTCCGACCGGGGATGAAACGAACCTCGAGGGGCTTGGCGTCCCGCTGTGGGGCGCCTCCGTCCTGGCGTTCCAGCGGATCGGCCGGTCGGCGTGGACCCTCTACGGCGGCGGCAGCGTCTCCTATGCGGACGTGGAGGAGGTCTTTGGAATCCGGCTTCACCAGACGGAGGCGAGCGGTCTGCTCGGCCTGCAGGTCCGCATCGGGGCGGACACGGCGGTCCTGGCGCAGTACCTGCACACCTCGCCCGTCGCGCGCGACTACCACTCGTTCTCCGATTCGACCCACGAGCTTCACGTCGGGATCAAGCGCCGCGTGGGGCGGGGCACCGTCATCGAACTGGCGCTCCTGGAGAACGTGGTCCGGTTCAACAACAGCATGGATGTCGGCGCCGCCTTGTCGGTCGTGCACTCCTTCGGTCCCGGGCGGTTTCCTCCGTGACGCGGCGGGTGTGCGCGGCGTAGGATGCCCGCCCTCGGCCTTGGGAGACGGCACCATGACAGACGGCGGATTCATGCGGATCGACAGCCTCGGAACGGCGGGCTTTGCCTCGCCGCTGCGGAGGTTCATATCCGATGAGGTGCGCATCCCGCTCGACCTCGAGCGCCGCGACGGCGGCGGCGTCTTCTTCGAGCCGGCCGGCCCGCGGGAGCGGCTGTTCTTCGAGCCGCGGGGCGTCCGCGCCGGCATCGTCACCTGCGGGGGGCTCTGCCCCGGCCTGAACAACGTGATCCGGTCGGTGTTCATGCAGCTCCACCATGGCTATGGAGTTCCGGAGGTCCTGGGCTTCCGCAGCGGCTACCGGGGGCTCGATCCGCAGGCCGGGCTGGAACCGGTGCGCCTCGACCCCGACATGGTCAACGACATCCACAAGGCCGGCGGGACGGTCCTGGGCACCTCGCGCGGGCCGGTCGATCCGGCGGCGGCGGTCGATCGCCTGGAGGGCCTCGGCGTGAGCATGCTCTTCTGCGTCGGCGGCGACGGCACGCAGCGCGGGGCGCTGAAGCTCCACGAGGAGGCGCGGCGGCGCGGCCTCGACCTGGCGGTGGTGGGCATCCCGAAGACGATCGACAACGACGTCGCGTTCGTGAGCCGCACGTTCGGCTACCAGACCGCGCTCGAGATCGCCCGCGGCGTGATCGACGCCGCGCACACGGAGAGCAAGAGCGTCGAGAACGGCATCAGCGTCGTGAAGCTCATGGGACGTCACGCCGGCTTCATCGCGGCCGGGGCGACCGTCGCCAGCCAGGACGTGAACTTCGCGCTGATCCCGGAGGTGCCGTTCACGCTCGACGGCCCCGGCGGGTTCCTGGAGGCGCTGCAGCGGCGCATCGCGGCGCGGCGCCACGCGGTGGTCGTCGTGGCGGAGGGCGCGGGGCAGGACCTGCTCCCGAAAGCCGACGGCGCGGACGCGTCGGGCAACGCGCGGCTGCAGGACATCGGGCGGCTGCTGAAGGAGCGGATCGAGGCGCATTTCCGCGCCGCGCAGGTTCCGACGGTGGTCCGCTACTTCGACCCGAGCTACCTGGTCCGCAGCCACGCGGCGGACGCCGAGGACGCGATCCTCTGCGATCTCTACGCCCGCCACGCCGCCCACGCCGCCATGGCGGGGAAGACGGGCGTGCTCGTGGGATACCTCCACGACGCGTTCATCCATGTGCCGATCGCGGAACTGGCCGGGCGCACGCAGCGCGTGGACCCGGCCGGCGGCCTCTGGCGCGCCGTGCTCGCCGCGACCGGCCAGCCGGAGCGGTTCGGTCCGCCGCGATAGGACCGGACTCCGAACCGCTTGCAGTCCCGCGCACGCGGGGCCACAATCCCCCGCCATGTCGTTGAAACCGACCGTCGCCTACAACCTGAGCATCTGGGTCGCGCTGACCGCGTGGACGGTTGCGCAGGCCATCAAGATGACGCGCGGGTACCTCCGGCATCGCACCGTCGATTTCCGGCTGCTCTTCAGCACGGGGGGCATGCCGAGCGCGCACACGGCCATGGTGTGCGGGCTGGCGACCTCGGTCGGCCTCCGCGAGGGGTTCGCCAGCCCGGTGTTCGCGCTCGCGCTGGCGTTCGCGGCCGTCGTGATGTTCGACGCCCAGAGCGTGCGCCGCGCCGCCGGCCAGCAGGCCCGGCTGCTGAACCAGATCGTGCAGGAGCTCTTCAAGCACCATCACCTGTCCGAGCAGAAGCTCGCCGAGTTCCTCGGGCACACGCGCCTGGAGGTCTTCGCCGGCCTCGTCACGGGCGTCCTCGTGGCCCTGGCCATGCACGCCCTGGCCTGACGGCCCCGCCGGCCGGGCCGGGATCGCCCGGCCGGAGCCGGACGGGCGGCCCCCGGCAAACCCGCGTTTTTTCTCGGAAAGTTGTTGCATCCGCGGGGCGCGCCGCTATTCTCTCGACCGGACATCGGGGTCGCCGCAGGACCGGCAACCCTAACCGTACAGGAGAGGAGTAGGACGCACATGGCGAAGATGACGAAGACGCAGGTTCTCGCGGCGCTTGCGGACGCGGCCGGCATCACGAAGAAGCAGGCGGCGGCGGTGGTCGAGCAGCTCGTCGCGTTGGCGTACAAGGGCGCGAAGGACGGGTTCACGATCCCCGGTCTCGGCAAGCTCGTCCTGGTCAACCGGAAGGCCCGCATGGGCATCAACCCGCAGACCAAGGCGCCGATCAAGATTCCGGCGAAGCGCGTGCTGAAGTTCCGTATCGCGAAGGCAGCGAAGGATACGGTGCTCGGGAAGAAGTAATCCGGGTTTCAGCGCATTCGGAATCGCGGCCCGGGTGGGCCGCGATTCTGTTTTTGTCGGGGGGCCGCGCCGGGGCGGCCGGGGAGGCACGATCATGGATCCGTTGTTGAAGTTGTTGAAGGTGCGGGCGCGCGAGTCGGTCGAGGACCTGGCGGCCATGCTGAACGAGGCGCCCGAGGCGGTCCGCGCGCGGATGGCGGACTACGAGAAACGGGGCGTCATCCGCGGCTACCGTGCGGTGCTCGACGAGGACACCGCCGCCGAGGACAAGGTCGTCGCGATCATCGAGGTCAAGGTGACCCCCGAGCGCGAGGGCGGGTTCAACCACATCGCCCACCGCGTCTGCCGTTTCCCCGAGGTCGTGTCGGCCTACCTCGTCAGCGGCCAGGCGGATCTCCTGCTGTTCATCGAGGGCCCCGATCTGCGGACCGTGGCGCGGTTCGTCAGCGAGAAGCTCTCCGTGATCCCCGGCGTGACGGCGACGGCGACCTCCTTCATGCTGAAAACCTACAAGTCGCACGGCTTCCTGATGGATTCCCCGGATGAGCACGAACGTCTTACCGTCAGCCCCTGACCGGATCGCCCTCCACGTCCGCGACATTCCGCGGTCCGGCATCCGCGATTTCTTCGACATCGTCAGCACGATGCGCGATGTCATCAGCCTCGGCATCGGCGAGCCCGATTTCGACACGCCGTGGCGCGTGCGCGAGGCGTCGATCTTCGCGCTCGAACGCGGTGCGACGCACTACACGTCGAACCTCGGCCTGCTGAAGCTGCGCCGCGCGATCTGCGACTACGTCGCGCGCGTCTACGGCACCGCCTACCACGCGGACAACGAATGTCTGATCGCGGTGGGCGTCAGCGAGGCGATGGACCTGGCCGTCCGCGCGCTGATCAACCCCGGCGACGAGGTGCTCTACCACGAGCCGTGCTACGTCTCCTACGCGCCGCTGGTCCGCCTCGCCCACGGCGTGCCCGTTCCGGTGCCGCTGTCGGCCGCGACCGGCTTCCGGCTCACGCGCGAGGCGCTCGAGCGGCACGTGACGCCGCGCACGCGGCTGCTGATCCTCAACTTCCCGAACAACCCGACCGGCGCCGGGCTGGACCGGGCGGACGTCGAGGCCATCGCCGCGTTCGCGATCGATCACGACCTGATCGTGCTCAGCGACGAGATCTACGCCGAGCTCACGTACACCGGCACTCACACGTCCATCACCACCGTGCCCGGCATGCGCGAGCGGACCGTCTTCCTTCACGGGTTCTCGAAGGCCTGGGCGATGACCGGCTACCGGCTCGGCTACGCCTGCGCGCCGGCCCCGCTGATCGACGCGATGATGCGGATCCACCAGTACACCATGCTCTGCGCGCCGATCCTCAGCCAGGAGGCCGCCGTCGAGGCGCTCAAGGGGCCCGAGACGGATGTCGCCGCCATGCGCGACGAGTACAACCGGCGCCGGAACTACCTCGTGCATGCGTTCACGGAGATGGGTCTGCCCGTCTCCGAGCCGCGCGGAGCGTTCTACATGTTCCCGTCCATCGCCCACCTCGGCCTGACGGCGAAGGAATTCTCCCTCCGCCTTCTGGAGGAGGAGAAAGTCGCCGCCGTGCCCGGCACCGCGTTCGGCGCATGCGGCGAGGGCCATATCCGCTGCTCCTACGCGACCGCGACCGACGACATCAAGGAGGCCGCGCGCCGGATCCGGGCCTTCGTGGAGCGGCTGCAGAAGCGGTGAGGGGAGATCCCCCGGGGGGGGATCAGGAGGCCGTGGCGCCTCGCGCACGACGGCGTGAGGCGCGGGGTTGCGTGGCGTCGAAGATCCGGGCCAGTCCGCGGAACGTGAGGTCGCGGTCGATGCGGGCCGACGGAATGGCGCGGCGCACGAGCGCCGCCGCGCCTCCCGTGGCGATCAGAAGGGCCCCGCGGAGGCGGCGGTCGGACACCATCCGGCCGGCGATGCCGCGCAGCATGCCCGCGAACCCGGCATCCGCCGCCAGCCGCATCGCCTCCGCCGTGCTCCGGCCGAGCGGTCCGCGCACGGGACGCATCGCCACGCGCGGCAGCCGCGCCGTGCGGTCCGCCAGGTAGTCGAGCATCATCGCGGGCCCCGGCGCAATGGCGCCGCCGATGAAGACGCCGTTCGCCGTGACCGCGTCGATCGTCGTCGCCGTGCCGGCATCGATCACGATCACCGGCCGGCCGGCGCGGTCCGCAATGCCCGCGAGATTGGCCAGGCGGTCCGCGCCCAGCGTCCCGGGGCGCGGGTAGTCCAGGCGGATGCCGAGGTCGAGGTCATGACCCACCTCGACGACGGGCGCGACGCCGGCCTCCGCAAGCGCGCGCAGCCAGGCGCGTCCCGCGCGCGGGACGACCGAGGCAACGATCCCGCCTGCGTCCGGCCCGTGCCGCAACCGCGTCAACGCGCGCGCCGCATCGGCGACCGTCATGCCGCGCGTCGGCACGACGACGCGGCGCAGCACGCGCGTGCCCGACATCAGCGCCGCCGCGGCGTTCGTGTTGCCCACGTTGACGGCAACGATCCGGTTCATCCGCCGTGACTCCTCAGACCGTGCCGGACCGGTCGCCGACCGTGCCGCGCGAACTCCGGGATCCGGTCCCGCTTCCATGCGATGAACTTCACGGGGCGAGTATACGCCCGTCCCCGCGGGCGACAACGCCGCCGGGGATCCGTGGCGGCATTCATCATCCGTCACTCCGCACTCATCCCTGCCCGGGGACCTCCGGCGTTCCGCCCCGGGTGGTCCACTCGACCATCAGGGCGGCGCCCCAGGTCTCCCGGCGCACGCGGTAGAGCGTCTCCAGCGAGGCCAGCACGGCCGCGGCCGCGTCGGCCGGGCCGGCCGCTACGCCCTCCATCGCGCACGAGGTGGCGCGGCCGTCGAGGCCGGTGCCCTGCCAGTCGGCCGGCGTGTGCGACACGTTGAGGCCGATCCCGACGACGGCGAATTCGATGCGGTCCCCGCCGAGGCGCGGCTCGACCAGCACGCCGGCGATCTTGCGCGCGCCCACATGGATGTCGTTCGGCGCCTTGATGCGCGCGCCGCGCACGCCGAGGCCGTCCAGGGCCCGCGCGACCGCGAGCGCGGCGACGATCGAGAGCCAGCCGGATTCCTGCGCGGGCCAGGGCGGACGGAGCACGACGGAGAGATAGAGGCCCTTGCCGCGATCCGAGCGCCAGGTTCGCTCGAGCCGTCCCCGGCCGCGGGTCTGCTCCTGCGCGAGGACGCACGTGCCCTCCGCGGCGCCGGCCGTCGCAAGGTCCTTGGCGCGGTCCTGCGTCGAGGTCAGCGTCTCGTGCACTTCGAGGCTTCGCCCGAAGAAGGATGCCCCCCCCAGCGCCGCCCGCAGGCTTTCGGCGGTCAAGCCCATGGTTCCGAGCTGCGTCTCGGGCACGGCCGCCGGGCCGCGGCCCTGCTGTGGCCGCGACCGCGGGTCGCGGCGGTGCTTGCGGGGGCGCAGAGCGACCGCGAGCGGCGGTCGCGGCTACAGGGGACGACCGCGGAGATGGCCCGGATGCCATGGGTCTCCCGCGGGATCACGACCCGCCGTCTCGCCATGCGCGTCACAGGAACTCCAGCGACAGGTCGGCGGCGGCGGCGGAATGGGTCAGGGCGCCGACGGAAATCGCGTCGACGCCGGTCGCCGCGATGCGGCCCACGGTGGGCAGGGTGACGCCCCCCGACGCTTCCAGCCGTGCGCGACCGGCATTGATCTTCACGGAGCGCCTCAGGCGCGCGGGCGTCATGTTGTCCAGCAGCACCCAGTCGGGCCGCGCCTCGAGGGCGTCGCGCAGCTCGGCCTCGCTCTCGACTTCGATCTCGACGAGGAGGCGCGGATAGCGGGCGCGCGCGGCGCGGACGGCGTCCGCGAGCGACCGCCCCCGCCGGCCGGCCCAGAAGGCCCGGTGGTTGTCCTTGATCAGCACGCGGTCGTAGAGGCCGAAGCGGTGGTTGGTCCCGCCGCCGCACGCGACCGCGTGCTTTTCAAGCGCGCGGAGACCGGGCGTCGTCTTGCGCGTGTCGAGGATCGTCGCGCCGTGCGGGGCCGCGCGGCGGACGAACTCGCGCGTCAGCGTTGCGATGCCGGTCATCCGCTGCATGAAATTGAGCGCCGCGCGCTCGCCGGTCAGGATGCCCCGCGCCGGGCCGTCGAGGGCGATCAGCGTGTCGCCGGCCTCCGCCGCGGCGCCGTCGCGGATCTTCACGGTGCAGCGGATGCGCGGGTCGACCTGGCGGAAGACCTCGCGCGCCACGGTCGTGCCGCAGACGACGCAGGCGCGGCGCGCGACGATCGCGGCGCGCGTCCTTGCCCCCGCGGGCACGAGCGCCAGCGTCGTCGCGTCCCCGCGGCCGACGTCCTCCCGCAGCGCAGCTCGGACCATGGATGAAATGGATGTCGGCATCGACTTACGCCTCCACCAAGGGATCCCAGAGCCGCGGAAATCCGAAGCCCTCGAAGTCGGCCATGTTCCGCGTGGCGAAGGCATCCACCCCGTGATGTCGAAGAGTCAGGGCCAGTCGCACGTCGTAGATCCTGCGCCGCGCGAAGCCTGGCTCCGCCGCGCGCAGCCAGAGTTCGTTCATGAGATTCCCCGGGTAGTCCAGGATCCGCCAGAAGCGATTCCGACGATAGCCTTGAATCAACTCGACGGCCTCCGCCGGCGACAGCGGGCGCTCAAGGAGGGCCGGGTTTCGGAGCAGGCCGTAGAATTCGACCAGCGCCAGCTCGCACAGGGAGAAGTCCCGATCGGAGGCATGGGACGCGAGGAAGTCGCGCGCCTTCTCATGGAGCGGGCTGCGGGGGCAGGCCGCATGAAACAGGATGTTGGTATCGCACGACGTCACGCCCGTTTCCTCAAGGGCGCCAGGTCAGCCGGCACCTCGCCCTCGCTCGCCAGTGCGCGCCACTCCGACTCAGGGGCCAGGATGCGGCCGGGGTCTCGCATGACCGGCGGCGACCACTGGGCGGGACAACGGCCGGCCTCCGGGTGCGACCGGAGCAAATCCCCCACCGCCCTGCGGATCACTTCCGCGAGGCTGGACTCCTCTTCGCGGGCAATCTGCTTCACGCCCTCGTACATCCGGGTCGACAGCTGGATCTGTGTACGAACCATACATCGATCTTACAGCACAGCGATCTGATGTCAACGACCGGTCCGCGGGTCT
>CAYODK010000007.1:0-64943 GCA_964402695.1 uncultured Verrucomicrobiota bacterium | reverse complement strand
CCGCGGCGGGACGCGGTGCGCGCCTCCGGCTTCGGGTCGCCTTTGCGGATGGGCGTGGGCGTTCCGCCGGCCTCCTTCGATCCGCGCAGGTCGCGGATCTGGTCGCGGAGCAGGGCGGCGCGTTCGAACTCGAGGGACTCGGCGGCCTCGAGCATCTCGCGTTCGAGGTCCTGGATGACCTGGTGGACGTTGTAGTCGACGCCGGACTCGCGGACGACGGAGGTCTCGACTTCCTCGGCCTCTTCGCGGATGGCCAGCGATTCCTGGATGGCCTTCCGGATGGTCCGCGGGGTGATGCCGTGCTCGCGGTTGTAGGCCAGCTGCCGCTCGCGGCGCGCGTTCGTGACATCGATCATCCGTCGCATCGAATCGGTGACCTGGTCCGCGTAGAGGATGACGCGGCCCTGCGTGTGCCGTGCGGCGCGCCCTGCGGTCTGGACGAGCGACGTCTCCGAGCGGAGGAACCCCTCCTTGTCCGCGTCGAGGATGGCGACGAGCGACACCTCGGGCAGGTCCAGCCCCTCGCGCAGGAGGTTGATGCCGATCAGGCAGTCAAAATCCGCCTTCCGCAGGCCGCGCAGGATCTCGACGCGCTCGATGGCGTCGATGTCGGAGTGCAGGTACTTCACGCGCAGGCCGGCGGCCTGGAGGTACTCCGAGAGGTCCTCGCTGGTGCGCTTGGTCAGCGTCGTGACGAGCACGCGCTCGCCCCGCGCGGCGGCGGCGCGGATCTCCTCCATGACGTCGTCGATCTGGCGGCCCAGCGGGCGGATCTCGACCGGCGGATCGACGATCCCGGTCGGTCGGATGACCTGGGGGACGGGGGTCCCGCCGACGCCGCGTTCGAAGTCGCCCGGCGTGGCGGAGGTGAACAGGATCGGCCCGGTGACGCCGAGGAACTCCTCGAAATTCAGCGGCCGGTTGTCCAGGGCGGACGGCAGGCGGAAGCCGTGCTCAACGAGGGTCGTCTTGCGGGCGCGGTCGCCGTTGAACATGCCGCGGACCTGCGGGAGGGTCACGTGCGATTCGTCGATGACCGTCAGGAACGGCCCGCGGAAATAGTCGAGGAGGCAGGCCGGCCGCGCGCCCGGCGGCCGCCCCGCGAGGTGGCGCGAGTAGTTCTCGATGCCGCTGCAGTAGCCGAGCTCCTTCATCATCTCCAGGTCGTACTGCGTCCTCATCCGGATGCGCTGCGCCTCGAGCAGCTTGTCGCGCGCGAGGAACCACTGCACCCGCTCCTCCATCTCGGCGCGGATCGCGTCCAGGGCGCGGCCGATCTTCTCCGCCGGCATCACGAAATGGCGCGCGGGGGAGAGGGTGACGACCTGGAGATCGCCGAGGACGCGGCCGGACACGGGGTCGAGCCGGCGCAGCGACTCGACCTCGTCGCCGAAGAACGAGACGCGGACGAGTTCGCGGCCGTAGGAGGGGTGGACGTCGATCGTGTCCCCGCGGACGCGGAAGGTGCCGGGCTGCGGGGCCAGATCGTTGCGCGTGTACTGGATGGTGACCAGGCGCTCGAGGATGGCGTCGCGCCCGGCGGCCTCGCCGCGCTCGAGGCGGACGGTCATGTCGCGATAGTCCTCGGGCGAGCCGAGGCCGTAGATGCAGGACACGGAGGCGACGATCACGACGTCGTCGCGGTTCAGCAGGGCATCGGTCGCGGACAGCCGCAGCCGCTCGATGGCCTCGTTGATCGACGAGTCCTTCTCGATGTAGGTGTCCGTGGTCGGGATGTAGGCCTCGGGCTGGTAGTAGTCGTAGTAGCTGATGAAGTACTCGACGGCGTTCTCCGGGAAGAAGCCCTTCAGCTCCGCGTACAGCTGGGCGGCCAGCGTCTTGTTGTGGGAGATCACGAGGGCCGGCCGGCCCCAGTGCCGGATGACGTTCGCCACGGTGAAGGTCTTGCCCGAACCCGTGACGCCCTCGAGGGTCTGGAACCGCCGTCCGGCATCGAGGCCGCGGCACAGGGCGTCGACCGCCTCCGGCTGGTCGCCCGTCGGGACATACTCCGCGCGCAGTTGGAATGGCGAGGCCCTGCTCACGAAGAAGAACATACAGGAGGAACACCGAACATCGAACACCGAACATCCAACGCCGAACGTCGAACGACGGACTCATCAATCAAAAGCCACCATCGAGCGACAGGACCCGATCGCCGGGATTTCGCGAAGGAACTCCGTTCGATGTTGGATGTTCGATGTTCGCCAATGGGGGTTGGCTCCCGCGCCCCCGCGGGCTAGCATGGGGAAGCCCCGGGGTTTCCGGGGCGCGAGGTGACCATGGCTGCCGTCGAACTGACCGTTGCCGCCCTGCTGGCGATGACGACGAACCTCCAGGCCAGCGTGGCCGCGGCGGACCGGCTGGATTTCGAGCGCGCGGCGGCGGAGGCGGGCCGCGTCATCGCGGCGACAAACGCCCCCCCGCAGGTCGCCGAGGCCGCCCGGATCCTGCGTGCCCGGGCCCTGGAGCGCGGCGGAAACCGGGACGAGGCGGCCCGCGACCTTCAGTGGGTCCGGTTCAATGGTGTCTCCGAGGGATTGCGTCAGGAGGCCGCCACCGAGCTCCGGCGCCTCGACGGTCCGCAGACGGCCGCGACTCGGTCGGTCCGCACCCCGCGCCGCACATGGGCGCATCTGACCTCGTCGCTGGCGCGGAGCGACGATGCGGGGGCGCTTCAGTGCGTCCAGGGACCGCTCCGCCGGCTCGTCGAGGCGCTCAAAGGCATGGCCCCCGCGGTCACGGGCGCGCCGTCGCGCGCGGTTTCCGGACTGGCGTGGGCGGTCGGGGAGTGGCGGGGGGCGAAGGCGGTCGAGATGATGGAGGGCGACACGGGAACGCTGATGCTCGAGAAGAACGGGCTCCGCATGACGCTGGCGGCCCGCAACACCGGGGATTCCTGGGTGCTCCACGACTTGGTGTCGCTGGAGTGCCTGGATGCGGATCGGACGGCCGACGCGGACGGCATCGCGGCGGCCGCCGCGCCGAACGCGCAGATCGCGTTGAACATCGCCGGCGGCCAGGCCATGGCCTTCGGCGGGGGCGGCGGGATCGCCGTGGTCAACGGTCGAGTGATCCACCTCGGCGCAGGGTTCGGCGGCGACGTTCAGATCCGCCTCGAGTCGGCGGAGCCGGCGGCGGTCACGAACGCGCCGCCCGTCAGCGAGGCCCAGCGGGGAGAGATGGAGGCCCTGATCAGGAACCTCGGAGCGGCCGATGCCGTGGTCCGTGCCCAGGCCCGCGCCCGGCTGAAGGGGATGGGCTCCGCGGCCCACCCGGTTCTCAAGGAGCACCGGGCCGATGCCGATGTCGAGATCGCAACCACCGTACGGGAGTTGCTGGGCGAATGAGCGATGCGGCGGGATTGACCCTGGCGGCCGTGCTGGCACTGACGGCCCGGTTCCAGGCCGGCGTCGAGGCGATGAAGGCCGGGAACCCGTCCAAGGCGGCGGCGGAGCTGTCCGCCGTGGTCCGGGCCGATCCGGGGCTCCCCGACCTGGCCCACGGAGCCCGGCTCCTTCGGGGACAGGCCCTCATGGCCTGGTCGAAGCGGGAGGAGGCCCTCGACGACTTCCGCTGGCTGGCGACACGCGATGTCCCCCCCGACATCCGGAAACAGGCTCGGGAGGAGTTTGTCGCCGCAGGAGGCAAGCCCGAGGCGCTTGTGCCCGAACTCCCGCCTCTCGCGGAATGGAAGCGAATCCAGGAGGCCATCCGCGGGGGCGAGGGTCGGACGGTGTGGGACTGGATGTCCGAGCCGCTTCGACAGGACCTGAAGGCGATGGGGGAGATGATGGGGGACTCCGATCCCGACGCCGTCGCCCTCTGGTTCGAGGAGGAGGACTCGATGCTGACGGGCCAGGCCGTCAACGATGCGGCCGGTACCGCCAGGCTGACGTTCCGGGAGGACGGGCATACGATCCACATTGACTGGGTTCAGGACGGGTCCCGATGGAGGATCGCCCGGCTGCGGCACGAGGAGGCGGCGGAGCATATCCCCCTGCTCGCCGTGACCGACGAGCCCATGCCTTCCGGAGGCCGGGGGGATGCCTCCGCCGCAGCCGGCGCGGACGCGAAGACCCCCGTCCTTCCTCCCGACCTCAAGACGGAGATCGAGCAGTGCATCGTCCGGCTCGGCGCGGCCGACGCCGCCGTCCGGGCGCGCGCCCGGACGCGGCTGAAGGAAATCGGGGAGCCCGCCTGGCCGCTGCTCCGGCAGCGGGCGGACGATCCGGATCCCGAGATCGCAACGACCGTGCGGGAACTCCTGGCCCGCCCGTGACCGTTGCAGGAGCCTATTCGCGCGGCGGCCGGCGCCGGAGGAGCAGCGCGGCCGCCAGGAGACCCAGGGCTCCGAGGGCGGCGGGTTCTGGAACGACGGTCAACGTGATGTCGTCGTCGCCGTAGTCGATCCGGAACGTCGTCGTGTTCACGTTGAACTCGCTGGCATCCGCCAGGCCGTCGAACGTGCCCGCCAGAGTGGCAAACCCCTGGACGATCGTGAAGACATTGCCCAGGGCCGGAACGAACCCGAGCTGAACGAGCAGGGTGGGATCCGCCAGCGTCAGCGTGGTCCCCGCGCCCATGCGCAGCTGGTCGTAGTCGACGCCGAGAGCGAGCCCGTTGATCTCCACTTCGAACGTGGCCCCGTTCTGCAGTGTCACGGAGGCGGCGGTCTCGAAGATGCCTGCGCTGTTCCCGGGGGCCAAACGGCCGAAGTTCTCGACGACCAGCGCCCCGGCCACCGAGCCCGTTCCGCCCAGGGTGCCGCCCGCGACCGTGATCAGCCCCGCGCCGCTGTGGATTCCGTTGATGCGCAGGACCCCGTTCGAGACGACCGTCGGACCGCTGTAGGTGTTGTCCGCGGTGAGCGTCGTCGTTCCGGACCCGATCTGCGCGACCGCGCCGGCGCCGGCGATGAGGTTCGGCACGACATAGGCGTTGCTGCGGTTGAAGGCCAGGACGCCCGCGGCCAGGTTGGTCACGTACCCTGTGCCCAAGGTTCCCGATGTGCCGTTCGTGCCCAGGACCAGCGCCCCGTTGTCGATCCGGGTGTAGCCGTCATAGGTGTTGCCGCCGAGAAGCACCAGCGCGCCGCCGCCGGTCTTCCGCAGCCCGACCGCGTAGGTTCCGTCGCTGTTGCGGATGTCGCCGGCCAGGACGGCGATGGAGCCGAGGACCTCGAACCGCCGGAGCGGAAGCTCGACGCCGAAATCGATGCCCCGGAGATCGATCGGATTCAGGAAGAACAGGGCCCCGTTGGCATTGGCGGAGTTGAGATAGAGCCCGCCGGCGTTGCCCAGCGTCGGCCCCTCGGGGTCGAAGAAGGTCGTATCCCAGACCAGTTCGGCGCCCGTGCCCGTTCCGTCACCGCCGAGGTCGACCACCAGGTCCCCGCCATAGGCGCTGAAGCCGGGCCGCGAGGTCTGCGTCGCATTGCCCGTGCCGCGCAACCGCACCTGCCCGATGCCGTTTCCGAGCGAGTTGGTCAGGATCCCCGTGGTCTCCAGGACGCCCAGCGTGTTGCCGGGATTGAGGTCGAGGTAGCCCGGCGAGAGCATGTCCAGGGTCGGAATCCGCAGAAGGCCGCCGGTGATCCGGGTCGTGCCGTTCCAGCTGGCGCCGCCCTCCAGCCACAGTTCGCCGCCCTCCGCCTTCGTGAAGTTCGCCGTTCCCGTCCCGCTGTTCGTGAGAGCCCCCGCGAGGACGGCGACGTTGTTGTAGACGCTGATCTGGCGCGTCACCGCGCCGGTCCCGGAGTTGAGGTCCAGGCTGTTGAGCAGCGTCAGCCGGGCGCCGGCATCATCCTCGTTCAACGTCAGCGTCCCGATCTCGAAGTTCTCCGTGGCCCACGCCAGGAGCCCGGTCTGGCCGCCCTGCGTCAGGGTGAACGTGGCGGGCGCGCCCCGGGCCCCGATGCCGGACTGGTTGTTGCCGACGAACCGGATCTGACCGGCGCCCGGACCAAGTTCGCGGGTGAAATCCACGCTGGAAACGAGGGCTCCATTTTGAACGACAATGTTGCCGGCCACCCCGGCGAACCCGTCCGCGGCATGCACGACGGCGGCGCCTCCGGCGCCGACCGTGAGGTTGCCGCCCAGAACCATCGACCCGAGTACCCGGAACTCGGAGCGGATGCCGCTGGATCCGTTGACCGAGAAGTCGAACCCGCCGCCCCCGTCCGTCAGGTTCGTGACCGTCATCTGCCCGTCGCCGGTGCCGGTTCCGTTCTGGACAAACACCCCCGCGCTTCCCCCCAGGGCCAGTTCGTCGAACCGCAGGACGACACCGGAGTTGCCGTCGAAATTCTCCCGGGCCATGGTCAGGGTCGCCCCCGGGGCGATCCACAGGTCGCCGAAGGTGTGGGTGCGGCCGCCCTCCGCAAATGTGACCCGGGCGACCAGGACCGTGCCGCTCTGGTTGACGACCAGCGGCGTGTTGGTCGGGACGGCATCCTGGGCCTTGAACGCCAGGTCGGCGTCGTTGAGGATCGCAAGCCACCCCCCGTTGAGGGTCAGAACGGTCCCGCCCGCGGCGTTGGCGTGCTGGAGCTGGAGCGTGCCCGCCTCGATCGAGAACATCCCGCGCATGTTGCCGAGCGGCGTGGCGTTGTTGGCCTGCCCGGCGGTCAGCAGCGTCAGTGTGCCCGGGCCGGTCTTGACATAGCCGTTGGTTCCCCGGATCGACTGGTTGTTGTCGCCGCCGCGCCGGATGAACAGGTCGCCGATCGTGTGGAAGATCGCCTGGTTCCCGCCGAACCACAGGTTGTTCCCGGCGTTGCCGTTGTTCGTGATGGAGCTGAACCCGCCGGTCTGGAGGATGACGGCGGCCGAACCGCTGTTCGTGAAGTAGAGCTGGCGGTCCGCGGCCGGGCCCAGGATGTGGATGTCGTTGTCGAGCACCAGCGAGTTGAGGTACCGGTTGTCGGTTACGGTCTGGGACATGCTCGGCCGCGCGTTCAGCGTGGCGCTCCAGGAGGACTCGTCATCGACGTAGGTGGGCGCCCTCAACCCGGCGAACGCGTCGTACTCCGCGAGGTGCCAGTCGGCGCCGGTGCCGGAGATCCCGGTCTTGAGCACCATCCACGGGAGGATGCCGTTGGCCGTGACCGGGGCGACCGAGACGAGAATGCGGTTCCGGTCGTCGAGCCCGAGATCGGTGGCGTCGACGACGGCGCTAGCCGTTCCGTCGCGGGCGAGCGAGTCGAACGTCAGGGCCGAGGTGCCGTCCGCCGCGGCCCGGGCGGCCGAGAGCCCGTTCGTCCCCGTCGCGAACGTCAGCGCGCCCAGGAACTCGTTGTAGGCCGTGGAGGCCGCCGCGCCGTGCGTCCAGGCCAGCCCGCCCCCGGCCAGGGTGATAGGCGCCGCGTCCTGCATGCGATCGCCCAGGTTTGCGGCCGTGTTGTCGAGGACGAGGGCGCCGCGATTCGTGACCAGCACCGCGGTCACGCCGCTGAGCACCGCGGGCCCGGAGAGCTCCAACGGCCCGTTCGCGATCGTGGCCAGCCCGCCGAAATCGTTGCCGCCGGTCAGGGTCACGCGTCCGGCGCCGGTCTTGGTCAGCGGCAGCCCGCCGGCGTCGATCGTGCCGGTCAGGATCAAGGTCGCCCCGGCCGAGGCGTCCAAGCGTGCGGCTCCGAGCATGTCGATGCGGTTTGCCAGCGTGCTGGTCGCGGCGCCCGACAGCACGGTTCCGGCAACCATCGTCACGTCGCCGGTCCCGAGCGCCAGGTCCGACCCGACCGCCAGCGTGCCGTTGGAGATCACCGTTCCGCCGGTATAGGTGTTGGTGCCATCGAGCCGCAGCGTGCCGGCGCCCTGCTTGGTCAGGCCGCCGCTGGTGTTGGCCGCGGTGGTGACGGAGGGGACGGCGAAATCCCCGCGGCCGCCGCCCGTCAGGGTGACCGTGGGCGCGCTCGTGAAGCCGAAACCGGGACTCGTGACCAGCAGGCCGGTCACGCTGCCGGTGACATGGTCGAACAGGGCCACCGCGGTGGCCCCCGTGCCGCCGCCGCCGTCGATCACCACGTAGGGGGCGCCAAGGTAGCCGCCGACGGACGGGGCGCCCAGGCCCAGCGCCGTCACGCCGTCGCCCGTGGGGGCGAGCAGGCTGGGGCTGATGGTCACGGCGAACCCGCCGTCGTCGATCACGGCGCCGCCGGCATGGATGAGGATCTGGTCCGGCGCGTTGACCCCCGGGTTGATGAGATTGCCGGCGACGCCCGCGCGCAGCGTGCCGCCGTCGAAGTTCACCAGGCTCAGGCCCTGGGCCTGGGTCTTGGTGACGTGGTTCGCCGTCACGATGCCGCCGAGGAGGTTCAGGACATTCGTCCCCCGCGTGTGGCTCAACACGAGGTTGCCGCCCACGTTCAGTTCGGCCGTCCCGTCGACGGTCAACACGCCGGTCGAGTTCGTCTGCCGCGACAGGTACACCGCGGGCGTGCTCATCGTTCCGCCGGCCAGGTAGACGACGCCGGTGCCCGCCACGCCGCCCTGCGTGTTGCCGACCACCAGGCCGTTGAGGCTGACGGCGATCGCGCCGCCATCCTGGTGGATCAGGCCGATCCCGCCCCCCCGGGCCGCCTGCAGCCAGCTGCCGTTGGTCAGCGTCCCACCGATCATCCCGTAGTAGCCGTAGCTCCCGAGGCCGACGTAGGCCATGTCGAACTCGCCCCCGTTCCGGATGTCCCCGCCCGTCTGGACCATGGAGCCCACGCCCCCGTTGCCGACCGTCAGGACGGCCGGGCTCTCGAGCGTTCCGCCCGCCATGCGGACCACGCCCGTGCTGCCGGCCGCGAACCCGATGTTCAGGTTGCCCAGGTCGCGCAGCACGGTGGTTGCGCCCTCGATTCGAAGGACGCCCGAATCGCCGGCGTTCCGGCCCACGAAATCGGCGACGTTGCCCGTGGTGTGGAGCGGCGTGTTGCTCAGCACCATCGTGCCGGCGCTCACTTGAAGGGACCCCCCGAGCACGACCGAGTTGGTCAGGACCAGCGTCCCCGCCCCGTACTTGATCAGCGTCCCCGTCCCCGCGATCGCCCCGGGGATCGCGTAGGAATCGGCCCGGTTCACGATCATGGTGGCGTTGTTGAGCACGTCGCCGGAGCCGATCGCGCCCGTCGTTCCGCCATCCCCGATCTGCAGGACACCGTTGTGGATCTCCGTGCCGCCGGCATACGTATGGTCGCCGGTGAGGGTCAGCGTGTTGGCGCCGAGCTTGATCAGGCCGCGGGTGGACTGGGAGGTCCCGTAGGTCAGGTCGCCCTCGGTCGTATCGATGCCGACCCGGGCGGCGGGGTCCATCGTCACCCCCGCCAGCGCGTTCGCCCAGAGGTTCTCGACGTCGGTCACGCTGAAGAAGCCCGCCCCTCCCACGCGGAGGCCCAACGCGCCCGCCGCGAGCACGTCGATCGTCCCGGTCCCCGGCTTCGAAGCGGCCGTGGCCAGCGCCAGCGTGCCGTTCGAAACCACCGTGCCGCCGCTGTAGGTGTTCGCGCCGGCCAGCGTCAGCACGCCGGCCCCGGTCTTGCGCAGCACGCCATTGTCGCCCGAGGCGTCCTCAAGGATCTGGCCGATCGTGATGTTGCGGCCAGGGAGCACGTTCAACACCGCGCCGTTGTCGGTCAGGAACGCCCTCGCCACGTTGGTCAGGTAGGTGGCGCTCGCGGCCAGCGGCGTCAGCGTGCCGCCGTCGAACGTGACCTCGGCATACGCGTTCGTGCCGCGCGCGGTCGGGAAGGCCGGCAGCGTGATCTGCGCACCCTGCCCGAAGTAGACCAGGCCGGTGCTGTCGTTGCCGCTGGCGAGCCCGCCGAAACCGGACGACCAGAACATGCCGTTGCTGATCGCGAGAAGCGCGTAGTTGTTGGAGCTGTTCGCCACGGACCCACCCGCCACGGTGAGGTTGGCAAACCCGGCATTGCCGCCCGACTGGAAGTAGTAACCGACCGACGTGGCGGCGGAGGCGTCGGAGCGCGAGACCTCGAGGATCTTGCCGGTCACCGAGCCGCCGACGAGATGGAAGGTTCCCGTCGTGCCCGCGTTCACGCCGAGCATGACGCCGCGGTTGGCGGCCGTCGGATGCGTGATGAGCGTGCCTCCATTGAGGATGTAGACGCCGCTGGCGCCGGCGCCGCTGCCGAGGAGGACGCCGTTGTTGTTGTTCCCCAGGACGACCCCGCTGTTCTGGATCAGGGTCGACGCGGAGCCGGCGCCGACCGCCAGCCGCACATCGTTCCCGAAGACGTTGGTGCCGGTTCCGTTGAGCACGGTCGTGCCGGACAGGTTCGTGAAGATGCCGCTGAGGGAGATCGTGTCGGCGAGGACGAGCGTTCCTTCGCCGGTCTTCATCAACGCCCCGCCGCCCGTTCCGTCGACGGCGTTGGACAACGTCATCGTCGTGCCGGGCGCAACGCCGATCGCCGTATTGCCGATCAAGGTGACGCCGTTGGCCAGCGCGCGGTCCGTCGCGTTGGAGAGTGCCGCGCCGCCTCGCAGCGTCAGGACGCCCGTGCCGAGGGCCGAGTCGGAACCCGCCACCAGCGTGCCGTTCCGGACGTCGACCCCGCCGGCGAACGTGTTGTTGCCCGTCAGTTCCAGCACGTTGGTGCCGAGCTTGACCAAGCCGCGCGTCGACTGCGAGGTGGCATAGGTGACGTTGGCGGGCGACGTGTCGATGCCGACGAACGCGCCGCCGTCCAGGGCGAATCCGAACAGGCTGTTCGCCCACAGGGCGTCGATCTCGGCCGTGGTCCAGTAGGTGAGGGGATCAGCGTCGTTCACCGCGAGCGCGATCGTCGCGCCCGCCGCGACGGATACGGTGCCGGAGAAGGGAAGGGCGGCCAGGCTGGCGAGATGAAGCGTGCCGGCGTCGACCTGCGTCCCGCCGCCGTAGCTGTTCGCGCCCGAGAGCGTCAGCATGCCCGTGCCGGCCTTGGTCAGCATGTAGTTGCCCCCGCTGTCGCCGATCGCGCCGCTGATGACCACGGTGCTGTCCACCGTCACCTGCCGGTTGCCCGTCAGCGTGCCCGCGCCCGTCAGGGTCAGGAGACCGGAGTCCGTCGCATGGCCCAGCGTGAGGTTGCCGCCGAGCGTGAAGGGGTTGGACAGCCATCGCGCCGCGGCGCCGTTGGCGGACAGCGTACCGGCGTTGAGGATCGCCGTCCCCAGTCCCAGCGCGTTGGTCAGCCCGACCCGCACCCGGCCCGCGTTCAACGTGAAGGTCCCGACATAGGTGTTGGTGCCGCCCAGCGTCAGCGTACCCTCGCCCTCCTTGATCACCGAGCCCGTGCCCGTGCTCTGCATCGTCGCATTGATGCGCATGTCGCCGGATCCGCCCAGGGTCAGCGTGTGTCCGGCCATCGTAACGGTGCTGCGGTCCGCGAAGTTCATCGCGTTGGTCGAGTTGTTGATCCAAGACTGCGAGCCGGCGAGGGCGAACAGGACCCGCCAATTGTTGGCCCCCTGGCCGAAGGTGACCGTTCCGGCGCCCGGGTTGATGGTGATGCCATCGGTGCCGACGGTCAGGGTGCGATTGGCGCCCTCCGTGCCGATCACCGTGGTGCCCGGGCTGTTGAAGACCAGCCCGCCCACGCTCTTGTTGGCATCGATCGAGATCCAGACGTTGCTCGAGTTGAACGGGATCGCGTTGAAGATCACGAGGTCCGAAGCGCCGGGCTGGGCTGCGGGGGTTCCGGTGCCGTCGTCCGCGGTGGCCCAACTCGTGGTCAGCATCCACCGGTTGCTCTGCAACCCGTCGCCGTCCCACCAGTTCGTCGCGGCGCCTGCGGGCAGCCCCGATGCGAAAGTCAGAGAGATTGCGAGGATCGTGCCCGGGATCCGCCCGTGACCATGCGCTGTCTTCATCATCGTCCTCCCGCCTGCGGTGTCACAATACGGACACGCGCTGTGCGTTCTCCAAGACGATAGGTCTCGTCAGGGCCATCCGATGCCATCGCTCGCGAAATAGCAACCTGGGCGACCGCAGTCCTGCGGTCGCCGCGTGCATTCGTTTGCCCTTCCGCCGTCAGGCTACGCCTGCGCGCTCCGGCCTGCAAGGCAAGAAGCCTCGCATTCCCGCTCCCGGAAGACGGGGTCTCAAGGCGACTCCATCGGGCGTTCCCAGCCGCGCCCGCGGGTTGTGGCAGTGCGCACGAGGGCGCGGGGCTCGCCGCGACGACCCGTCGCGGCTACAGAAGGCCCCGAAGGGGCGCGGCTCCTCAGGTCCGGCGGAGCCGCCGATCCTTGGCAGCCTGTCTCCGATCCCTCGGTCTATCGCGCGCGGCGCCGCAGGAGGGCGGCCATGGCCAGCAGGCCGAGGACGCCCAGCGAGGCCGGCTCGGGGACCACGGTCAGCGTGATGTCGCTGCTGTTGTAGTCGATCCGGAAATCGGTTCCGCCGGCCGTGAAGGTGGCATTGTCAGGGAGCCCGTTGAACGTCCCCGAGAGGCTCGAAAACCCCGCGACGATCAGGAACGTGTCGTCGAGGGCCGGCGAGAAGCCCAGTTGGACCAGGAGTGTCGGATTGGTCAGCGTCAGCGCCGTGCCCGGGCCCATCGCCAATCGGTCGTACTCCGTCCCCACCGCGAGGCCGTTCAACTCGACCTCGAAGGTCGAACCGCTGTCGAGCGTTACGTCGCCGTTGGCCGTGAAGACGCCGGGGCTCGCGCCCGGCGCCAGCGTCGCGCCGCCCTGGACGATCATCGCCCCGGCGACCGACCCCGTGCCGCCGAGCGTGCCGCCGGCCACCGTGATCAGGCCCGGTCCGCTGTGTGCCCCGTTGATGCGGAGGGCGCCGTTCGAGACGACCGTCGGACCGGTGTAGCTGTTGTTGGCGGACAGCGTCAGCGTGCCGGAGCCGACCTGTGCGACCGTGCCGCCGCCCACGATGAGCTGGTCGACCGCATAGTTGTTGCTCCGGTTGAAGGCCAGCACCGCGTCGTTGGTCACGTTTCCTGCGCCCAGCGTGCCGGCCGTCCCGCCGGCCCCGACCACCAGCGTTCCGTTCTGGACGTAGGTTCCGCCGTCGTACGTGTTGTTGGCGCCCAGGACCAGCATGCCCGTGCCGCGCTTCTGCAGGCCGATCGGCGTGCCCCCGTTGTTCGCAACCGCCCCGTGGAGAATGGCAACGCTCCCGTTGACCTCGAACCTGCGGTCCGTCACGCCCGCCTCGCCCGTGCCGTTGAGGTCGATGCTGTTGAGCAGGTTCAGCGTGCCGTTGGCGACGCCGCTGTTCAGGAAGAACGCCCCGTTCGTGACGACGGCCGCCTCGGGGTCGAAATACGCCGAGTTCCATACCAGCGCAGGGCCGGTTCCGGTGCCGTTGCCGCCGATGTCAATGGTGAGGTCGCCGCCGAAGGCGCTGAAGCCCGGACGGGAGTTCCCCGCGCCGGTCGCCGTGCCGACGATCTGGACCTGGTTGTCGCCGTCGCCCAGCGGGCGGGTGAACGTGCCCTGCGTTTCCAGCGATCCGGTCGAGTTGCCCGGATTGAGGTTCAGATTGCCCGCCGGCAGGCTGGATGCGTCGGGCACACGCAGGTGCCCGCCGTTCACGCGCGTCGTGCCGTTGTAGCCCAGCGGTCCCGTCAGCCAGAGGGTCGATCCGCCGGCCTTGAGCAGGCCGGCAGTGCCGGAGCCGGTGTTGGTGATCGCCCCGGCGATGACGGCGGTGTTGTTGTCCACCGTGATCTGCCGCGTGACCGCACCGGCGCCGGAGTTGAGGTCGAGGGCGTTCAGCAGCGTCACCTCGGCGCCGGCGTCGTCCTCGTTCATCTGGAGGACGCTGATCTCGAAGTTCGGTGCGCCCCAGGCCAGCATGCCCGTGACGCCGCCCTGCGTGAACGCGAACGAGGCCGGCGCGCCGCCGGCGCTGATGCCGGCCGTCGTCGTGCCGACGTAGCGGACCTGGCCGGGCCCGTCGCCCAGCTCGCGCACGACGTCCGTGCCGGACGCGAGGGTGCCCTGCTGGACGAGGATGTTCCCCAGGACGTTGGCGAAGCCGTCGGCCGTGCGCACGACGGCGCCGTTGGCGGCCGGGTTGCCCACCACCAGGTTGGAGATGCTCAGCGTCCCGTGCACGCGGAGCTCGGACCGGATGGCCGAGTTGCCGAACACGTTGAGCGAGAAGCCGCCCCCGTTGTCCGTCACGTTGGTCGCGTAGAGGACGCCATCACCGTTTCCCGGGCCGTTGACGATCTTGAGCGTCGCATCGCCCAGCAGGGACATCGTGTCGAACCGCAGCCCGTAGGTCTGGTCGTTGTTGAAGTTCGCCCCGTAGTCCAAGGTCATCTGGACGCCGTTCTTCAGGGTCAGGTTGCCCAACGTGTGGGTCACGCCGCCGCCTGCGCTGACGCGCGAGACGAGGACCGTGCCGCTCTGGCTGACGACCAACGGCGTGTTGGTCGGCGTGGCGTCCTGCGACGTGAAGACGGCGGAGGCATTGGTCGCCAGCATCAGCGTGCCGCCGTTGAGCTCCAGTACCGCGCCGCCCGCCGCGTCGGGACGCCGCAGCTCCAGCGTACCCTCCTGGATGGAGAAGATCCCGCGCATGTTGTTCAGGGCCGTCGCATTGTTCGCCTGGCTGGCGCTCTGCAGGATCAGGGTGCCCGGGCCGATCTTGAGAAACCCGTTCGTGCCGCGGATCGTGGCGTTGTTGTCGTTTCCGCGCGTGATCCAGAGGGTCCCGATCGTGTTGAAGACGCCCTCGTTCGCGCCGAAGAGGATGTTGTAGCCCGGGTTGCCGGCGTTGGTGATGGAACTGATGCCGCCGGTCTGAAGGATGAGGGCGGCGGCCGGCGACGCATCGAGATTGAGGTTGCGGTCCGCCGCCGGGCCGGCGAGGTCGATCCCGTCGTCGAGGACGAGCGCGGTCAGCGTGCGCTGGGTGGTCAGGGTCTGGTCGGCGGTCGGCCGCGCGACAAGTCCCGCGGCCCACGTGGTCTCGTCGTTGACGTAGGCGGGCGCCCGGAGACCTGCGGTTGCGTCATACTCCGCAAGGTCCCAGTCGGCTCCCACGCCCCCGGTGCCGGTCCTGAGGAGCATCCACGGGAGCAGGCCATCGAGGGTGGCGGGGGCGGCGGTGAAGAAGACGCGGTTGCGGTCGTCCAGCCCGAGGTCGGTGCCTTCGACCACGGCGCGGGCGCCGCCGGAGCGCGCCAGCGACGCGAAGGTCAGGGCCGCCGTGCCGTCCGCCGCCGCCTGCGACGCCACGATGTGGTTCGTGCCGCCGGTGAGACTGAGGGCGCCGAGCGTCTCGCTATAGGCCGTGGCCGCCGCCGCGTCGTGCGTCCAGGCCAGGGTTCCGCCGGCCATGCCGATCGGGGCCGCGTCGGGCAGGCGGTTGCCCAGCACGGTCCCGGCATTGCTCAGGGCCAGGCTCCCGAGGTTCGAGATGAGGATCCCCGGGACATTCGCCAGTTGCCCGCCGCCGGACAGCTCCAGCGTGCCGCCGAGGACCGCCAGCGCGCCGGAGAACGTGCTGGCGGCCGTGAGGGTGAGCCGCCCGGTCCCGGCCTTGGTCAGATCGTAGTCGTTGGCGCCGTCGTCAAGAATGCCCTCGACGATCAGCGTGTTGTTCAGGACCGAGACTGTCCGGTCGCCGCCCAGGGTGACGGATCCCGAGCCCAGGTTCAGCGACCGGGCGCCGGCCCCGGTGTAGGAGAAGTCGCCGTTCCACACCATCGGATTGTTGTTGGCGATCGTGTTCGTCGTCGTGTTGGCGCCGGAAGTGCCGATCGTGACGCCGTTGGAGGCGATCGTGAATACGCCGGCCGCGGCGCCGAGCGCCGTGGGAGAGTTGAGGTCCAGCCGGCCCTCGTTGAGCGTGATGCCGCCGGAGAACGTGTTGTTCCCCTGGAGCGCCAGCGCGCCGGCGCCGCTCTTGACGAGGAAGCCGGTGGATGCGCCGTCGTTCTGCAGGCCCTGGCCGATGGTGATGTCGCGGCCCGTCGGGACGTCCAGCGTCACCCCGTTGTCGGTGATCGTGACCGCCGTCAGGTTCGTCATGTAGGCGGTGCTCGCCGCGGAGGGGGTGAGCCGCGTGCCGTCGAGCTTGACGGTGGTGATCGATCCGGCCCCGCGAACCGTGCCGAAGAACGGATAGGTCACCTGGCTGCCCTGGCCGAAGTAGACCTCGCCGGTGCTGTTGACCTTGCCGGCGTACCCGTCATTCACGTCGGCGATGAAGACGCCGCTTGTGACGGCGAGGAGTCCATATGTGTCGGCCGAGTCCGCGATGGAGACCTTGCCCACCCAGGACGTTCCGCCGCTCTGGATGAAGCGCCCCGTCGTGTTGCTGATGGACGTGGAGTCCCGGCCGATCTGGACGGTGGCCGCGGTCATCACGCCGTCGGTCATGCGGAACACGCCGACGCCGTTGGTGTAGGGGGCCAGGAAGAAGGTGCCGCCGACGTACAGGGATCCGCCGCCGAGAGTGTACTGCCCGTAGACCGTGGGATCCGCCAGCGAGGCGGCCTGCCGGGCCAGTTGGAGCGAGTTCGTGATGATCACGGTTCCGGCCGTCTGCGTGACGAAGCCCGTTGCGCCGGCAACCCGGTCGGCCACGTAGAGGTTGTTGACGAGGACGTCGCCGGCGATGGTGAACGAGCCCGGCGTCGTGGCGTCCGTGCCGATCGAATAGGTCGTCCCGATGCCGCCGAGCAGGCTGCCGGTCAGGTCGACGGCGCCCCGCTCGACGATCATCGCGCCGGTGAACGTGTTGCTTCCCGACAGAGCGGTCGTGCCCGTGCCGCGGTTCGTCAGCGTGCCGGTTCCGCTGATGTCGCCGGGGATCGCGACCGCATCCGACCGGTAGATCACGAGCGAGCCGTTGTTGATCACGTTGCCCGACCCGATCGCGCCGGATGTGCCGCCGTTGCCGATCTGCAGAATGCCGTTATGGATCTCCGTGCCGCCGGCGTAGGTGTTGTCGCCGGTCAGCGTCAGCGTATTCGCCCCCAGCTTGACCAGGCCGCGGGTGGACTGCGCGGTTCCGTAGGTCAGGTCGCCCTCGGTCGTGTCGATGCCGACCCGGGCGGCCGCGTCCATCGTCACGCCGGCGAGCGTGTTGGCCCACAGGTTGTCGACGTCGGTCGTGGTGAAGAATCCCGCCCCGCCGATGCGGAGGCCGAGGGCGCCATCCGCCAGGACATTGATCGTCCCCGTTCCGGGTTTCGCGGCGGCCGTGGCGAGCGCCAGGGTTCCGTTCGAGACGATCGAGCCGCCGCTGTACGTGTTCGCGCCGGCCAGTGTCAGGACGCCGGCGCCGGTCTTGCGCAACACGCCGTTGTCGCCCGAGGCGTCTTCCAGGCTCTGGCCGACCGTGATGTTGCGTCCGAGGGGCACGTCCAGCGTCGCCCCGTTGTCGGTCAGGAAGACCTTGGTCACGTTGGTCATGTATGCCGTGCTCGCGGCCAGCGGCGCCAGTGTGCCGCCGTCGAACGTGACCTCGGCGTAGGCGTTGGTGCCGCGTGCCGTCGGGAAGGCGGGCAGCGTGACCTGCGCGCCCTGGCCGAAATAGACAAGGCCGGTGCTGTCGTTGCCGCTGGCGAAGCCTCCGAAGCCGGAGGACCAGAACGTGCCGTTGCTGATCGCCAGCAGCGCGAAGCTGTTCGAGCTGCCGCTCGCGGAGCCGCCGGCGAGCGTCATGCTGACAAATCCGACCACGCCGCCGGACTGGATGAAGTAGCCCGCCGACTGGGGGCCCGTGGCCGACGACCGGGAGACCTCGAGCAGCCGGCCCGTCACGGATCCGCCGGCCATCTCGAACCGCCCCGTCGTGCCGGCGTTGACGCCGAGCATGACGCCGCGGTTGGCGGTGCTTGGATGGGCGAGCAGCGAGCCGCCGTTCATGATGTAGGTGCCGCTCGCGCCGGTGCCGTTGCCCAGAAGGGTGCCGTTATTGCCGCTGCCGTCGACGAAACCGTCGTTCTGGATGAAGGTCGACACGGAGCCCGCCCCGACGGCGAGGCGGAGTTCGCCGGCGAAGCCGTTCGTGCCCGGCGAGTTCAGGACGATCGTGCCGCCGAGGTTCGTGAAGATACCGCTCAGGGCGATCGGACTCTCCAGCACCAGCGTGCCATCCCCGGTCTTCATCAGCGAGGCGCCTCCGGAGCCGTCGACGGCGTTGGAGATCGTCATCGTCGTTCCGGCCGCGACACCGATCGCCGTGTTGCCGACGAGCGTCACGGCGTTGTCCAACGACCGGTCCGCCGTGTTCGTCAGCGCGGCGCCCGCGCGCAGCGTCAGGGTGCCCGTGCCCAGCGCGCCGTCCGATCCGGCCGCCAGCGTCCCATTGCGCACGTCGACCCCGCCGCTGAACGTGCTGGCGCCCGACAGTGTCAGGCTGTTCGTGCCGATCTTGACCAGCCCGCGCGTGGAGCCGAGGGAGCTGGCATAGACCACGTCCCCGGGCGATGTGTCAATGCCGACGAGAGCGTCTGCGTTCAGGTTGAATCCGAAAAGACTGTTCGCCCACAGGGCGTCGATCTCGGCCGTGGTCCAGTAGGTGAGGGGATCGGCGTCGTTCACCGCGAGCGCGATCGTCGCGCCCGCCCCGACGGATACGGTGCCGGAGAAGGGCAGCGCGGCCAGGTTGGCGAGATGGAGCGTGCCGGCGTCGACCTGCGTCCCGCCGCCGTAGCTGTTCGCGCCCGAGAGCGTCAGCATGCCCGTGCCGGCCTTGGTCAGCATGTAGTTGCCCCCGCTGTCGCCGATCGCGCCGCTGATGACCACGGTGCTGTCCACCGTCACCGACCGGTTGCCCGTCAGCGTCCCGGCGCCGGAAAGGGTCAGCAGGGCGGAATCCGTCGCATGCCCGAGCGCGACGTTCCCGCCGAGGGTGAAGGCGTTGACCAGCGTCCGCGCCGTCGTCGCGTTGTTGCCCGACAGTGTCCCCGCGTTGAGGACGACCGTGCCCGCGCCGAGGTTGCCCTGGGCGCCGGCGAGGCGCACGCGGCCCGCATTCAGCGTGAACGGGCCGCTGTAGGTGTTCGTGCCGCTCAGCGTCAGAACGCCCGAACCTTCCTTTGTCACGGCGCCCGAGCCCGTGCTCTGCATCGTGGCCGAATAGGACATGTCGCCCGAACCGCCGAGGGTCAGCGTGTAGCCCGCCATGGTCAGCGTGCTGCGGCCGGCGAAGACCATCGCGTTGGCCGAGTCATTGATCCAGGACTGGGACGCGCCCAGCGTGAAGGTGATCCGCCAGTTGTTGGCGCCCTGACCGAAGTTCACGGTCCCGGCCCCGGAATTGATGCGAATTCCATCGGCGCCGATGGTCATCGCGCGGTTGGCGCCCTCCGTGCCGATCCATGTGGTTCCGGCGTTGTTGAACACAAGCCCGCCAATGCTCTTGGCGCTGTCGATCGAGATCCAGACGTTGCTCGTGTTGAACGGCGTCGCGTTGAAGACCACGACGTCGGACGCGCCGGGCTGGGCGCCCGGGGTTCCCGAGCCATCTTCTGCGGTGGCCCAACTCGTGGTCAGCATCCACCGGTTGCTCTGCAACCCGTCGCCGTCCCACCAGTTCGTCGCCGCGCGCGCGGAAGGCGGCGCGAGGCACACGAGGGCGGTCGCCAGAGTCAGGCCAGGGAACCAGCCATTGCAGCCCAGTGTCTTCATCGTCATCCTCCCGCCCTTCGTGTCACAATATCGACACGCGCCACACGTCCTACGTCCGTCCTGTCGGTCCAGATTGGACCGGCACGCGAACGCGATACACCCATGCTCCCGGCCCACAAATCACCACGGCGACCGGTACTCATCCCGCCTCGTGACGCTCCGCGCCGAGGCCGGGCGTATGTTCCTGTCCCACCGTGCACAAGCTACCCCCCGGCGCATGGGGCTGCAAGGCAAGTTTCTTCTTCGAAGGACCGGGGACCCGACCGGGGGTTCGATGCAGACCGGCGATGACCCTTCCCGCAGACGGCCCCCCGCGATAGACTCCGGTCCGGCGCGGCGGGATTCCATAGGCTGGAACCCCGGGGTGAGGCCATTCCAAGGGTTGGAACCATGGACGGACAACAGACCATTGCGGAACGGGTGCGGCGGGTGCGGGAACGGATCGCGGCGGCGTGTGCGGCCGCGGGGCGCGACCCGGAGGGGGTCGTTCTCGTCGCGGTCTCCAAGACCCAGCCGCCGGAGGCGGTGCGGGAGGCGGCGGATTGCGGCCTCCGCGTCTTCGGCGAGAACCGCGTCCAGGAAGCCGGGTTCAAGATCCCGCTCTGCCCCGGCCACCTCGACTGGCACCTCGTCGGCCACCTGCAGGCGAACAAGGCCCGCCCGGCGGTTCGGCTGTTCTCGACCATCCACTCCGTCGACTCCATCGACCTTCTCCGCCGGATCGACGCGATCGCCGGCGAGGAGGGCCGCCGGCCGCGCGTTCTGCTCGAGGTCAACGTCTCCGGCGAGGGCTCGAAGAACGGCATGCGGCCCGACGATGTCCCCGCCGCGCTGGAGGCGGCCAACGGCCTCCACTGCGTCGAGGTCGCCGGCCTCATGACGATGCCGCCCTACTGCGAGGATCCCGAGCGCGCCCGGGGCTTCTTCCGAGCCCTGCGCGAACTGCGCGACCGCTGCGCGGCGCAGACCGGCTTCACGCTGCCGGAGCTGTCGATGGGCATGTCGATGGACTTCGAGGTTGCGATTGGCGAGGGCGCCACCCTCGTCCGCGTCGGCACCGACCTCTTCGGCGCCCGCGGCTCGCCCTGGCGGCCGGCCGGCGGGACGGAGACGTGAACGTCGAACATCCAACATCGAACACCGAACATCGAACGACGGACTCGGGATCCAATCTCCAACACCCAGCACCAACGGTGGTATCGCACCGCTTGGACATGGGTCCGGCAAGTGGCTAGTCTCTTCGCGGAGAGTGGATGACCATGAGCGTTGAATCCGGGATCGTCTGTTTCATCGGGGCCGGGAACATGGCCGAGGCGCTGGTGCGCGCGCTCGTCCGCGCCGGCACGCCGTCCGCGTCGCTGCGGGTGACGGATGTCCGGCCGGAGCGCCTGCAGTTCTTTCAGGACGACCTGGGCGTCGCGGGCTTCTCCGACAACGCGGAGGCCGTCCGCGGCGCCGGGGTCGTGGTCCTTGCCGTGAAGCCGCAGAGGATGGACGCCGTCCTGCAGGGTCTCCGCGGCGCCGTCGCGCCGGATGCGCTTGTCCTGAGCATCGCCGCCGGCGTGACCTGCGCGCGCATCGAGGCGGCGCTCGGCGGCGCCGCGCGCGTCGTGCGCGCGATGCCGAACACCCCTGCGCTCGTCGCGGCCGGCGCCTCGGCGATCTGCCCCGGCGCCCATGCGGCGCCCGGGGACCTCGATCGGGCCGAGATGCTGCTCCGGCCCGCGGGGATCGTTGCGCGGGTCGCCGAGGCCGACATGGACGCCGTCACGGCGCTCAGCGGCAGCGGGCCGGCCTACGTCTTCCTTCTGGTCGAGCAGATGCTCGCGTCGGCGGCGGAGTTCGGCCTGGAGGCGGATGCCGCGCGCCGGCTCGTGGTGGCGACCGTCGCGGGGGCGGCGAGGCTGCTGGACGAGACGGGCCTCGACGCCCGGGAGGCGCGCCGGCGCGTGACGTCGGAGAAGGGCACGACCGACGCCGCCATCCGCACGATGGAGTCGCATGGCGTGCCCGCCGCGCTGCGCGAGGCTTTTGCCGCCGCGCGGCGCCGCGCGGCCGAACTCTCGGGAGGGGCCTAGACGATGCCCCGGCGGATCCGCTACGAGGAGGACGATGCGCCGCCGGCCCCCGGGGCCGTGCGGTCCATGATCCGTTCGCTCGCGCACACGGTGGGCACGCTGGTCGTGCTGGCGGCCATGCTGTATGCGGCCGCGCTCGCCATCTCGCGGACGGGCGGCTTCCGGTCGTATGTCCAGGCGGAGATTTCGGAATCCCTCGGGTTCGATGTCGCCGTGCGGGATGCGCGGCTGACGCCCGGCCTCGCCCTCGTTCTCGAGGGCATCACGGCCGGTCGTTTCGATGCGCCGGGCACGCCCTGCGTGCGCGCGGACCACGCGACGATCGGGTGGTCGCCGTTCGCCTCCGGCGGATCCCGGCTCCGTTCGATCGCCGTGGAGACCGGCCAGCTGGCGTTCGCCCAGGGGGCGGACGGGAACTGGACGCCGCGGCCGCTCGCCGGCGTGGCCGAGGCGCTCGTCCAGGGCTCGGGGCTGGGCCTCGACGGGATCCGAAGCGCCGCGCGAGAAGCCGCCGGCGCCTCCGCCCCCCCGGCCGTGACGGTCCCCCGGCCGGCCGTCCCGGCCACGCTGCCCGCCCGCCGGGTCACGATCCGGGGTGTGGATGTGATCTGGTGGAAGGCCGACCGCTCCACGCTGGCCTCCCTCACGGGCCTGGACGTGGAGATCACCCCCGTGGAGGTGCCCGGCCGGCGCATGCTGCACATCCTCGCCGGCGCCAAGGCCTTCGCCCGTGCCGGGGGGGAGTGGATCAGCCCGCTCCAGGTCGAATGCCTGTGGGGCGGCGGGGAGCGGATCCTGCTGAACGCCGCCGCCGGCGCCCCGCCCGCCGCCGGCCTGGGCCCCATCCCGGGCCTCGGGGAAGGGACGCCGGGAGCCGGAAGCCGGGAGTAGGCGGCCGGCGTCGGCCCGCCGGTTTGCAGGCGCCATGGTCGCGGGTATACTTACGCAAGCGCCACGAAATGGGCGCGGGAGGCATCCATGAGACATCTGTCGTACATCCTGTCCGCCGCCCTCGCATTCCAGGCCACCTCCGCGTTTGCGCTCTGGGGCAAGGCGACGACGAAGACCGAGTCGGGCAACGCCGACATGAAGCTCGGCGAGTACAAGGGGCTCAAGCACGCGATCGGCTGCAAGGGATTCGATAATGAATCCGGGTGGCACGGGCAGTGGAAGGTCGGGGACAACCTGACGGCGATGCTCGAGTCCGCCCTCTCCGACTCCGGACGGTTCGTCCTGGTCGAGCGCGAGAAGCTCGGCGATGTCCTGGTCGAGCAGGACCTCCAGGCCAGCGGACGCGCCGCCAAGGCCCGGGATGTCGCCCAGAAGGGGATGATCCGCTCGGCGCGCTACATCGCCACCGGCACGGTCACGGAGATCACCGAGAACCAGTCCGGCGCCGACGGCGGCATCAGCATCCGCGGGATCCGCCTCGGCGGCGGCCGCTCGGAGGCGCAACTCACCGTCATCGTCAAGCTGATCGACACGACCACGAGCGAGATCGTCGCGAAGGAGCGCGTCGTCGGCAAGGCCGGCAACACGTCGGTGCGCGTCGGCCTCAACGTCGCGGGCGTCGGCACCGAGCTCGGCGGTTTCAAGAAGACCCCGCTCGGCCAGGCCGCGCAGGACTGCATCAACCAGGCCGCGGCCTTCATCGCCAAGAAGATGGAGACGTACCCGTTTGAGGGCGCCGTGGTCAAGGTCTCCGAGACCGGCCAGGTCATCATCAACCGCGGCTCCCAGTTCGGCGTCGAAGTCGGCCAGGAGCTCGCGATGGGCTCGCTCGGCACGACGCTTCTGGATCCCGACACCGGCGAGGTCCTCGGCAAGGAGGAGGGCAAGGTGATCGGGAGGATCAAGGTCGCGAAGGTCCTGGAGAAGATGTCCTATTGCGATGTCACCGAGGGCGAGAAGAATCCGCCCACGGGGACCATCGTCAGCGCGAGGTAGCGCCTCCGGTCCGCGGCGGACGCTTTGCGGCTTGCGTCAGGGGGGGCGATTCCGGATGCTCGGCGGCGGGGCCGGCCGGATCGCGCGAAAGGGCGGGGTGACGCATGGACACGCTGTGGGCGCCGTGGCGCATGGACTACATCAAGGGACCGAAGCAGGATGGATGCTTCCTGTGCGACATCCTTCGTCCCGGCGGTGACGACCGCGCCAGCCTGGTGCTGAGGCGCGGCCGGGTCTGCGCGGTCGTGATGAACCGCTACCCGTACAACAACGGCCACGTGATGATCGCCCCCTACCGCCATGTCGCCGCGCTCGCGGACCTGACCGCGGAGGAGCGGCTGGAGATGATGGATCTGCTCGCCGCCTCGGTCGCGGCCCTGACGGCGGAGATGCGCCCCGAAGGCTTCAACGCGGGCATCAATCTCGGCCGCGTCGCCGGCGCGGGCCTCGAGACGCACCTGCACACGCACCTCGTGCCCCGATGGAGCGGCGACACGAACTTCATGCCGGCCATCGGCGCCACCAAGGTGATCCCCCAGGCCCTCGACGACCTGTGGACCGCGCTTCAGCCGCGGTTCGCCTGAGCCGGCCTACTTCTTCTCTCCGAACACCACGGCCTCGAAGACCTCGAACCGGGCGCCCTCGCGCCAGTCGTCGGGGCCGAGCCCCGCCTTCATCGCCAGGTGGGACAGCGTCGTCGCGACGTCCCAGCCCTGCTCCGGGGCGACCTGGGGCAGGAACACGGCCGAGCGTCCCTGCTTGTGAAGGACGATGCCGTGCCGGCCGAGGACGATCTCCTTCCACGATCCGATCTCGCGCGGCTCGGAAAGAGCGGAGATCTCGATGTCGCAAATGGGAAGCTCGAGCTCCGTCAGCGGCTCGAACCGGTGGTCCTTGAACGCCGCGTTGAGCGCATGGTCGATCACCGCCTCGTGCAGCGAGCGCGTGGGGAAGATCTCGCCGATGCAGCCGCGGAGGTCGCCGTGCTTGTGCAGCGTGACGAAGGCGCCGGCGATCTGGCCCATGCCGGGGGTGACCGGGATGCCGAGGTCGCGCGGCGCCGCCTTCCGCCGCGTGGAGAAGTAGTGCTGGATCGTCCCGCGCGCGAGGGCGAGCAGGGCCTTGCGGTCGGCGTCGGGGATGTCCATGACCGGCCCCTTTCCCTTCTTCGCGGCGGGTTCCTTCTCGACGGGCCGGTCGAGCGGCTTGGGGGTCCAGCGGCACCGGACCGCGGCGCTGACGTAGCTGACGCTGTTCTCCCAGTCGCCCGTGATCCGGCCGGACGTGTCGTACTTCAGCAGCCGCACCTCGGCGTCGCCGGGCAGCATGGCCAGCAGCACGGAGACGGGATCGCGGCCGCAGATCGTCGCGCCGGTCCGCTCGATGGCGCGCCGGAATCCGCCGGGGTCGCGGGCCTTGACGAACTCGAAGGCGCCGAGGTCCAGCTTCCTCAGGCCGGCCTCGACGTCCGTCGTGAAGGGGACGTAGTCGAACCGCGGCCCGTAGTGCGTGAAGTCGGTGCTCGCGACGACCAGCGTCTGCTCGTCGATCTCCGCGCGCAGGCAGTCGGCGGCCTCGTGGACGGCGTGATCGTCCAGCTGCCCGACGACCAGCGGGACGAGCTTGAACGGTCCGAGGGCGGACTGCAGGACCGGGAATTCGATCTCGACGCTGTGCTCGCCGGGCAGGGCGCCGGCGACCGGGCGGAACAGCGGGTAGCGCTGCAGCCGCCGCAGGAACGCGGTGTCGATCGGGATCTCGCCCAGGATCGTGGCGTAGTGCGTCGCGTCGGGCACGGCCACCGCGTTGCGCATCGGCACGCGGTGGGTGGGCCCCATGACCACGACGCGGCGGAACGTGCGCCCCGCGACGACCTGCGCTCCGTGGGCGGCGACGGCGCCGGAGTAAGTATAGCCGGCGTGCGGGAGGATCAGCGCCGAGACCGCGTCGTCGCGCGTCTCGCCGGACGCCCGGCGCGCGGCCTCCAGTTCCGTGGCCAGCGCGGCCGGGTCGGCCGTGTACCACGACCCCGCCAGCCGCGAGGTCATGCACGTTTTCTCCGTCGCCTTCATATCCGAATCCTCCCCCCCGGGAGCCGCGGCGGCCGGGCCGTCCGCCCTCCCGCACGACATGCCCCCGGCGAGGCACAGGACCAGCAGGACCGCCGTCCGGGCCCCGTCCCGCCCGCCGCGCCGGTGGATGGTCATGATCGCCTCACCGCCGGGGTTCCTAGGGCATCCTCGGCGCAAGCAGAAGCAGCGCCACCGTGGCGATGCCGCAGGCGACCAGCGCCGACAGCAGGCCGATCTTGAACCAGTCCCAGAACCGGATGTGCACATGCGAGTGCTTCTCGAGCATGCCCAGGGCGACGATGTTGGCCGTGCTGCCGATCAGCGTGATGTTGCCGCCGAAGCACGCGCCGAACAGCAGCGCCCACCACAGGGGCATGGCCGGGACGGTCTTGCCGAGCTCGTGGATGACGGGCGATGCGGCCGCGACGAAGATCACGTTGTCGACGAAGGCCGAGCCGAGGGCCGACAGGGTCATGATGGCCGGGACCAGCACGACGGTCCGGGTGCCGAACCGGCTCGACACCGCCTCGGCGGCGCGGGTGGTGACGCCGGTGTACTCGAGCGTGCCGGCGATTGCGAACAGAAGCATGAAGAACAGCAGCGTCCACCAGTCGACCTCGCGTTCGACATAGTGCCGCGCGCGGTCGTGCTTCGCGATCATGATGACGCCGGCGCAGATCAGCGGGGCCACGAGCAGGATGCTGTTGCGGTCGAGCCCCAGCCAGGTCTCCAGGGCATGGTGCGACGCGATCATCGCCAGCGTGAAGCCGAGGACGAGGAGGCCGCGCTGGTAGGGGATGTCGATCTTGGAGACCAGGCTCAGGTTCCGACTGAGGCGGTCCTTGAGGGCGGCGTCGAACTCGTGCAGTTCCCGGCGGTACCAGAACAACGTCACGGCGACCGTGGCCGCAAGGGACACCAGCATCACCGGGAAAGCCCAGACCATGAAATCCTGGAACGTGAGCCCGGCCTGCGTGCCGATGTAGATGCCCACGGGGTTGCCCATCATCGTCCCCGCGCTGCCGACGTTCGTGCACAGCACGCAGATGATCAGGTAGGGCGTCGGGTTCAGCTTGAGCCTCCCGCAGACCTGGAAGATCAGCGCGGAGATGAAGATGATCGAGGTGACCTCGTCGACCACGCAGGCCAGCAGGGCCGACGCCACGGCGGCGACGGCCATGAACTTCCGTCCGCTGATGCGCGGGATCGAGAGAATGAGCTGCACGACCCACGTGAAGAAGCCGAGGTCGCGCAGGGCCCCGACGACAATCATCATCCCGACCAGAAACAGGATCACCGGCAGCGCCGCCGCCTCGACAAAATGGGGGATGTTGAGCGCCTTCGTGAAGATCAGCACCGCGATGCCGAGGAACGCGATCGCGAGGCGGAACTCCCAGAAGAACAGCGTGCCGAGCAGGATCGCGAGGAACACGGACATCGAAAGCGCCTGCAGCGTTTCCAGTCCGCCCCAGCGGCCGAGCAGTCCGGCCGCGACGCTCGCTCCGAGAAGAATGGCCCAGCGGCGCAGCACGGGCCCACGAGCGGCCGAGGGGGGGGGCGTGATCGGAGCATCTTCCATTGCGGGGGTCCCCTAGGCCCAGAAGAGCTGGGTTACGAAGTCCTCAACGTCCACGACGCCGAGGAAACGACGCCCCTCGACGACCACGATCTGTCGGGTCTTGTGCATCAGGAAGAGCCGGGCCACCTGGATCGCCGGAAGACCCGGGGCCACGGACACATATTCCTCCCGGAGGAAATCCGCGACCCGGGTTTCGCGGTCCCGGCGCAGCACGTCGGCAAACGGCTGGAAATGGAGGATGGGGGAGAGGTCCTGCATCCACAGGAGATGCTCGGGAAGACTCAGGCGGAGGAAGTCCTCCACCGCAACCACGCCGCGCACGTCCCCCGCCTCGTCGACCACCGGGATGTCCCGGACGTTGTGGGTGCAGAAGGCATGGAGGGCGTCCGCCAGCGTGTCGGACTCGGCCAGCGTCACCGGCTTCCGGCGCATGACGTGGGCCACCGAGAGATAGGGGGGGAGTTCGCCCACCCCCTCGGTGAAGAGCGCATGGATATCCGCCGGGGAGTGGCACGCACCGACACAGCGGGCCACGTCGATCTCCCGCAGGCGCTGCATCAGGGCCGCGAGGATTCGGAGATACGCGCCCGGCTCGTCGAGCGGCGTCAGCACGAGGACGATCACGTGAACGGGGGGCTGGCCGGAGGCGAACGCGATCCCCGTGCGGGATACTCCGATGGCAATGCGCGGCCGCGCAAGACCGGCAAGCCGTGCATGCGGAAGAGCTACGCCGGGAATGAGTTCGGTGGATCCGGAAGCCTCACGGGCCAACACCGCGGACCGCGTGGCCTCGACGTCGAATCCGTCGTCGACACGGTGAAGACGTTCGAGAAGATCTCCCACCGCCTCGTCGCGATCCACCGCCTCGAGGGGGCAAACCACATGCTCCCGGCGCAGCAGGTCGGTGAGCGCCCAGGTTTCCGTCCGTGAGTCCATGGCCGCGTTCTCCGCGGCAAGGATAGCCGCCCCGGCGGGGCGAAGTAAAGGGCACGCTCCTACCAGCTCGTGATGTCGTCGTAGTCGATGCTCTTCGGGTCGTCGGCCTTCCCGTTGGGCCCCAGCGACCAGACCGCGATCTTCCTGCCCGGCAGACCGCTGGGATAGAAGGCCTTCAGGCTGCCCATGCTGCCGCTGCCCATGCCTTCGCTCATGTCGCTGTCCAAGCCGACTTCGTAGGCCTTGCCCCAAGGGTCCATCAGGACGTCCACACCGTCGACCCTGCCGGTCGACAGGGCGCTCAGCGACAGGAACATGCGCTTCCGCGGATTCTCGGCCGGCGTATCGGGAACGCCTTGGAGGCAGCGGACCAGTCTGACGCCGATCTTGCCCTCCGCACTGTGCGAGATCGGCCACCGGCTGTACTCCCGAAAATAGGCATCGATGGCCGAAGCAAAGGCATGGACCTCGATCTCCGCGCGCTTGACGTCCGCCGCCGCCCGGGCCTTCTGGAGCATCGGGAAGACCAGCGCCGCCAGGATGGCGATGATGCCGATGACCACGAGCAACTCGACCATGGTGAACCCCGCGCGCCAGCGCGCAGGCCACGTCCGCTGAAGAGCCGTCTTCATGCTGTCGTCTCCCGGACCGTCGCGCCACCCCACGGCCGACCGTCTCCACCACCATGGTCGCACGTTCCCGCCCGGCGTCAAGCCCATGGAAGGGGCTCAGAAGCCGATCCGGCCGCGGCCGGTGTCGAAACGGGGGGCACGGATGGAGCGCGGGGCGGGGGCCGTATTGGTGGGGGCCGCCGTGCGGCCGGAGGCTGCTGCGGACTTCTCGAGAGCGGTGGCGACCCACTCCAGCTCGCGGACGGCCGTGCGGCCCGCGCGCGTGTCGGGGTGCTGCGCGACGAGCCGCGCCAGGCCGTCGCGGACCGCGCGGAGCTCCTCGAGGCGCCGCACCTTGAGGTCGGCGACCATCAGGCGGTCCAGCTCGTCCTCCGCGGCGCGTTCGGACCGGACGGCCGGGTCGGACGCGAATTGCGGGATCATCTCGCGCAGCCTCGCCTCGCCCGCCGTGCCGAGCAGCGGCAGGCGCGGGTCGTCCCATGCCGTCCGCCATGCGAGATAGCGCCTCACCGGCTCCGTCTCGGCCGCCGCGGCGGCGATGCGCGCGTCGAGCCAGCCGCGGAGTTCGTCCGCCGCGTTCGTGCCGGCGCCGGCCAGCCGGCCCTGCGCGTCGAGCCATGCCTTCAACCCGGGGTTCTCCCGCGGCGCCGCGTGGCCGAGGCCGGCGTATTCCTCGAACGTGACGCGGGCGCCCAGCGAGCGATAGAGCGCGGCGGCGCGGCGCGCGGCGGGGAGGTTGGCATCGGTCTCGCCGGTGCCGATATACACGGGCTTCCCCCGGAACGGGACGGCCGGGAACGGCATCGTCCTCATGCGGCCGGCCAGCAGGACGATCAGCCCGGCAAGCCGCGGCATCTCGCGCTCGCCGAGCTGGGTGGTTGTCCATCCACCCATGCTGAGTCCGCCGAGGAAGACGCGGTCGGCGCGGATGCGGACCCGCTTCGCGGCGTCCTCTCGCGCGCGACGGAAGGCGTCGAGTTCCTGCTTGAGGTAGGCCTCGTGCGCGGCCGGGGTCCGGCTCTTCGGCTCGGGGTCGACGTACGGCATGCCGACGAGGACGAAGTCGCGTCCGTCCGTGAGCCCGGCCAGCGGGTGGACGGTTGGGTGCCCGTTCATGCCGTGGTAGAAGAAGATCGCGGGCCACTCCCGCGCGGCATCGTAGTTGTCCGGCACGCGCACGACGGCGCGCTCCGCGACGCCGGCGATCTCCAGTTCGAACTCCGCGCCCGGCGCCGGTGCGTCGGCGGCCCCCGCCTCCGCGAGGGCGAGCCCGGCCGCGCACGCCACGGCGGTCGCTGTCATCCCGCCCCTCATCGCTGTCCTTGTAGCACCGCACCCCCGCCTCCGCCAGTCCACCCCGTCCGCCGGTCTTACATCCAATGATGCGGCCGCATCCGTGGATGTAAGAACCGGAAGGGGGCCGAGGGGCGTGACGGTGCCGGTGGAGGCGGGTATCGTGGGGTTCATGAAGGCGTGGATCATGGGTGCGGCGCTTGCGCTGGCGGCCGGCGGGGTGAGGGGTCAGGTGGAGCGGGTCTGGCTGACGCACGGGTCGAACACGACGGACTGGATCACGGTGAACTGGCAGTCGGCCGCGCCGGGGCCGGGCGAGGTTCGCCACGGACGCGGGCCGGATTGCGCCCTGTCCGCGGCGTCGGCAGGAACCGGGACGCTCCACCACGTCGCGATCCCGGCCGAAGCCGGCGGACCGGTCCGGCACTACCGCGTGGTCACGCCCGGCGGGTCGACGCCGGTCCACACGCTTCGCGCTCCGCCCGTCGACGAACTGCGCGTGGGTGTGGTGGCGAACTGGCACGGCCGGCCGGACCTCGGCATCCTCCTGCGCGACGGCATCCATATCCTCGCCACCGGCGGGGACAACATCCCGAACCTGCACGGACGGTGCGGCGCGGGCGTCACGAACTGCACGAAGCCCTACGAGGATCTCGTCGACGCCTACCCGGACCTGTTCCGCACGGTGCCGTTCCTGCCGGTGTTGGGCAACCACGACCGCGAGATCCGCCCGCGCGGGCCGAAGCCGCCGCCGGAGCCGGTCTACGACATCGAAGCGACCGCATTCCGCGCGTTCTTCGCCCTTCCCGGCGAGGGGTGGATGTGGTGTGTCGACGCGCCGGCCTTCGATCTGCGCCTCGTCGGCCTCGACCTCAACCACACGTCCGACCAGGGCACGACGTGGCAGACCTGCCATCCGTTCGCCCGCGGCTCGCCGCAGTTCGAGGGCTACCGCGCGATCATGGAACGGGCCGGCCGCCGCTTCGTCGTGACCTTCCAGAACGAGCGCAACGCGACGATGCGGCCGAAGGAGAATGGCGAATGGAACCGCCTGTTCCGCCTGGGCACCGCCGTCGTCACCGGGTTCGGGCACTTCGGCGAGCGGGCGGAGGCGGACGGCTTTCCGTTCCTCACCACGTCGCTCGCCGGCACGGGCGCCCGCTATCCCGACCCGGCGTCGAAGACGATCGTCAGTCGCGACAACTACCTCCTGCTGACCTTCACGCGCGGCTCCACGCCCGTGATGCGCGCGGAGATCAAGGCCCTCGACGGCTCCGTGCTCGACCGCAGCGAATGGCCCGGAGGGGAACGCCGAACATCGAACATCCAACATCGAACACCGAACGGATGGCCCCGGGTATTCGACACCGGCCGCTCGGCGCCGGACACCTGAGACCTGGCACCCGTCCGGGAATACGGAACTCCGCGCAGCCGTGGCGTGTCGGTTCAGGTCCGCGCCGGCGCGTCGACGGAGCGGATCACGCCGAGCTTGCCGACCAGCGCGCTGACGATGAAGAAGCCGAAGAAATAGATCGCGCCCAGCGCCGCGAAGGCGGGCGTGAACGAGACCAGCGTCATCTTGCCGATGGTCAGTTGCGACACCGCGCCGACGAGACCGCCGAGGCAGCCGCCGAGGCCGGACACGGTGCCGACCACGTGCCGCGGGAAGACCTCGGCGGGCAGGGTGATGTTGCCCCAGGACCCGTGGCCGAAGCTGATGGCGGCGAGGATGGCGATGGCGAGGGCGGGGCTGTCGGCCTTCACGATCGCGTAGCAGAGGAGGGGAACGAGGCAGGAGATGATGAGTTGGAGGGTCTTCCGCGCGCGGTTGACGGTCCACCCGCGGGCGATCAGCAGCCGGGGGATCGCGCCGCCGGCCAGGCTGCCGAGGAACAGGGCGAGGGGCGGGATCCAGACGAAGGTGCCGACCTGCTTGAGGTCGAAGCCGCGCTCGCGCTGGAAGTACATCGGGATCCAGAACGACAGGAAATAGGAGATGGGGTCGGTCATCACGCGCGCGGCGATGCAGCCCCACGTCTCCTTCATCCGCAGCAGACGCGACAGCGGCACCGGGGGCGGCGCGTCGCCGCCGCCGGCCGGCGCGTCGCCCTCGATCAGCGCCAGTTCCTCCGCGGAGAGGCGGGGATGGAGGCGCGGGACGCGGTAGACGATCCACCACGCCGCGACCCAGGCGAAGCTGAGGGCGCCGGCGGTGACGAAGGCGGCCTTCCAGCCCCACCGGCCGGCGATCCACGCGGACATCGCGATCGCGAGCACCGACCCCAGCGCCGTGCCCGCGTTGAAAATGCCGACGCCCAGCGCCCGCTCGCGCATCGGGAACCACTCCGAGACCGCCTTGACGCCGGCGGGGAAGTTGGCCGGCTGCGCGGTGCCGAGGAGGAACCGGGCCACGACGAGATGGCCCAGCGAGCCGGCGAGTCCGTGGAGCATCGTGAAGGCGGACCATGACGAGGCGAACACCGTCAGGCTCAGCCGCGTGCCGAGGCGGTCGACGAGCTTCCCGCCGACGGCGTACATGATCGCGTAGCTGAAGAGGAAGGCCGCCGTGACCCAGGAGTAGCCCTGCGTGAAGGCCTCCTTGTCCATGTTCCAGTCGACCCGGATCGTTTCGGCCAGGGCGGAGAGCGTGTTCCGGTCGAGGTAGTTCACCGCCGTCGACAGGAGGAGCAGGCCGGAGATGGTCCAGCGGAGGTGCGGGATCGGCTTTCGCGTTTCGAGATGGCTCACGATGGGGATCCCCCGGGGTGTCTCACGGGCGCGCGTCCGGCGCGGGGCGCTTCCCCAGCCGCCGGCCGGCCAGCCAGAACGCGGCCGCGACCCCCAGCAGCGCGATGCCGATGCCCACGCTGAGGATGCCCCTGGCGAGGCCGGTGGTCAGGAGAACCGCGGCGATCAGGATGGCCCCGACCGCGGCGACACCGCCGGCGATCACCGGCAGGAAGGACAGGTCGGCGGCCGACGGCCCCGCCGGCCCGGTGCGCGCCGGGACCTCCCGGATCCGGTCGAAGAACGCCAGCACGCGGTCGCGCCGCGCGCCGGTGTCGGGCAGGAGGGACGAGCCCGCCAGCATCGCCAGCAGGGCCACGCCGCTGGTGAGGAAGGTGAGGACGTGCGCCTGCCGGAGCGCGGGATGGGTCGCGCCCACGACGAAGGCGGCGAGCCCGGCGAGGATCCCGACGAACAGCCCGGCCTGCGCGCCGCGCGCCGAGATGCGCGGCGTCAGCATGCCCAGCAGCATCGGCAGCGCCACCGGCGGGAGGAAGAGCCCGAACACCTTGGCCATGGTGTTGAAGAGGTCCCCGGAACCCTGCAGCGAGCGCATGACGAGGGTGATGCCGAGAACGATCAGGCCGACGATCACCGTGTTGATGCGCCCCACCACGAGCAGGTGCCGGTCCGAGAGGTCGCGGCCGATCAGGCGCTTGTACAGGTCGTTCGTGAGCACCGACGAGACGGCGTTGTAGTCGCCCGCGAGCGTGGACATGGTGGCGGAGAACATGGCCGCGATGACCATGCCGAGCATGCCGACCGGCAGGACGGTCTTGCAGACCAGGGGGTAGACGTCCTTGGTGTTCCCGATCCCGGGCAGGAACACGAGCGCGGCCAGCGCGGGCAGGTAGAAGACCGGCGTGCCGAGCAGGTAGAGGCCCGAGACCAGGAAGCCGACCTTGCGCGCGTTGCGGTCGTCGGCCGAGGAGTAGTAGCGCTGGACCAGGGCCCACGAGGTCGAGTAGTTGAGGAAGAGCAGGGCGAAATAGCCGAGCAAGAACACAACGGGATAGCCGGAGTCGGGCCGGGTCAGGTGGAAGAACTCGGGCGGCATCCGTTCGATGACGGCGCCGATTCCGCCCGCGCGGCCGAAGGCAAGGAACGGGAGCACGATCACCGCGGCGACCAGCACGACGAACTGGACGAAGTCGGCCACCAGCGCGGCCCAGAGCCCGCCCATGAACGTGTAGCCGAGGATGATGACCGCGCAGGCCAGCACGCCGGTCGTGAAGGGGAACCCGAGGCCGGTCGACACCACGGTGCCGATGGCGAAGAGCTTGAGCGAGTCGTCCAGCAGGCGCGTGGGAAGGCCCAGCCACATGAGGCCCTGCCGCATGCCGATGCCGTACCGGGCCTCGATGTACTCCAGCGGGCTCGTCTCGGCCACGCGGCGCCAGCGGCGGGCGAAGAGCACGGCGCTCAGCGCGGCGGCGGGGACGGCGAGCCAGCTCAGGACGACCGAGACGATCCCGTACTTGTAGGCCATCTCGGAGTGCATCACGAAGGCCAGCGCGCTGAAGCTGACCATGTAGAACGACACGCCCCCGAGCCACCAGGGAACCTGCTTCCCGCCGCCGAAGAACTGCGCCATGTTCCGCATGCGGCCGCTGTAGTAGAAGCCGATACCCAGCATCACCGCGAAGAAACCCGCGATGATCGCATAGTCCGCAACCGCCAGGGTGTTCGTCATGAAGGGGACCCGGTTTGAAGCCATCTCCCTAGACTGCGGTTTCCGTGTTCACCGACCGGAGGCACAGGGAGAACGCATCCGGGTTCCAGTCCGCGATGATCCGCCCCCGGGTCGGAAGCCCGACCGCGGCCGCCGGACGCGTGGAGGCCATCGCCAGGGCCTCCGCGATCGGCACGCCGGCGAAGCGGACCGTGTTGGCCACGGCGGCGTTCATATGCAACGCCGATCCGGCGAAGTGCCCCGCGCCGGGCTCGGTCACCCGTCCGGCCCGGTCGAGCTCGACGGTCACCCCGCCCAGCACGTAGCGGCCCGGCGGCTGGCCGGCGGCGGCGATCGCGTCGGTGACGAGCACCGTCCGCGCCGGGGTCTTCGCGCGGATCATGGACTTCACGGTGGCGGGAGGCAGGTGGTGACCGTCGACGATCAGGCACGCCGTCATCTCGTCCGCCGCGAGCTGCTCCCACACCAGGTTCGGATGCCGCGGCAGGAGGTTCGCGCATCCGTTGCCGAGGTGCGTGGACAGCGTTGCGCCGGCCCGCATCGCGGTGCGGACCTGCTCCGGTGTCGCGGCGCTGTGGCCGATGGCGACGCGGATGCCGGTGCGTACCAGCGCCTCGATGAGCGGAACGGCGCCCGGCACCTCGGGGGCCAGCGTGACCAGCCGCACCGTCCCGCCCGCCGCGTCCTGGCGGCGCAGGAAGTCGCCCAGCAGCGCCGGCAGGACGTGCATCCTGCGGTGGGCGCCGCGCGGGCCGTCGTTCGGGTTGATGTAGGGGCCCTCCATGTGGAGGCCGGCGACGGACGGGTGGTCGGCCTCCAGCACCGCGCGCGCGCAGCGGGCGAAATCGTCGAGCGGCGCCGTGATCAGGGTCGCCAGGAACCGGGTCACGCCGGTGTCCAGCAGGGCGTCGGCCGCGCGCCGGACGTCCTCCGGCGTCACGGCCGGGTCGTTGAAGTCCACGCCGGCAAAGCCGTTCACCTGGAGGTCGAAGAACCCGGGGCTGTGGACGATCATGCCGCGCCTCCCCGGGCTACTCCCGGACGATCTTCGTGCGCTGGAGCTGCGCCGCGGAATCGGGGTCGAGGAACACCTCGACGTCCGCATGCCGGCGCAGGGCGGAGGCCGGAGCGGTGGGCGTGATGGCGCCCTCGAAGCACGCGCGGACGGCGCGGGCCTTGCGCGCGTCGGGCACGATGCAGAGGATCTTCCTCGCCTTCAGGATCTGAGCGATCGACATCGAGATCGCCTGCGTCGGAACCTCGGCGAGCGAGGCGTACCATCCCTCGCCCACCTGCTGCAGGCGGCAGGCCTCGTCGAGGTTGACGACGAGATAGGGCTCCTGGGTCAGGAAATCGGCGGGCGGATCGTTGAACGCCAGGTGCCCGTTCTCCCCGATGCCGACGAACGCCACGTCGACCGGCGCCTCGTTCAACGCGCGCCCCGTCTCGCGGCACACGGCCTGCAGGTCGCCCTCGCCGTCCAGCAGGTGCGCCTTCGCAATGCCGGTCGGGCCGATCAGCCGGTCGAGGAGGTAGCGGCGGAAGCTCGCGGGATGGGTGACCGGCAGTCCCGCATACTCGTCGAGATGGAACATCTCCACCTTGGACCAATCGACGCCCGGCGATTTCACGAGCGCGTCGAGGAATTCGAACTGCGAGGCGCCCGTGGCCGCGATGATGCGCGCGGCCCCCTTCTCCGTTATCGCCTTGCGGATGGCGGCCGCCCCCGCCTTGGCCGCCGCCTGGCCCAGCCGGACCTTGTCACCCAGCACTCGGACGTTCATGCCATCCTCCCCCGCGCCGCAACGACGCGCCTGCGTGAAAAGGATAGCAGGAGAACGCCCGCTCGTCAGCCGGGATCGTGCGTCCGCGTCAGGGCAGCGGGACGATCGACAGGTTCCGGAACGAAATCTCGGCCTTGCAGTTGCCGTGGATCTGCAGGGCGATCCGGCCGTGGGCCGGGACCGACGCGTCGTCCTCGGCGAAGTCCACCGTCGGCTCGCCGTTGAGCGCGATCCGGATTCGGCGGCCCTCGCAGCGGACCTCGAGCCGGTTCCAGTCGCCGGTCTTCTCCAGCCGGCGGATCTGCTCGTCCGTCGCGCGGGCGAGAAAGCGGTTCCGTCGCGACTCGTCGTAGAGGCAGCCCGAGTGGCCGGCGCCGATGTCGGCCTGGTAGCCTTTCATCTCGTTCGGCGGCTTCGCGGTCCGCTCGCTGCGGAACTGGACGCCGCCGTTGACGAAGCCCTCCGTGCCCTCGAGCCGGTACTCGAGGCGCAGGACGAAGTTCGTGGAGGGCCGGTCCGTCGCCAGGAACTCGTTGCGCGGGTTGCCGGCGAGCGATCCGCCGACGATCGCGCCGTCGCGCACGCGCCAGACGTTCGTGGCGCCCTCCCATCCCCCGAGGCCGCGCCCGTCGAAGAGCGACACGGCGGCGGGCGGCTCGGGCAGGTTGCGCAGCCGCGACGAGGCCTTGCCCCGGACGTCGCCCGGCAGCTTCGCCTTCTCGACCTTCCGCAACGCATCGCGCAGCGCGCCGAGGTCCGCCGGCGACTCGATCGCGGACGACAGGCCGACCACCGCCCAGGCCGCCTCAACGGCAACCTCCGGATCGTCGAGGTACGGCAGGAGGAGGCGCAGACCCGCGGCGGACGCGAAGCGGCCGAGCCCCGAAAGGAGCAGGCGCTTCTCGCCGGCATCCCGCGCCGCGGACATCAGCCGCCGGAACCAGGCCGAGAGGTCCGTGTCGGGCGTCCGCCCGGCCTCCGCGGCGGCGCCGGCGACGCTCGCGGCGGACGCGAAGGCGCCCGCGCGCCGCCGCGGCGTGACCGATGCTTCGATCGCGGCAAGAAGGTCGGGCATCGGGGCGGGGTCCGGCCACCGGCCGAGCTGCTCGAGCGCACAGACGGCGACCGGTTCCTCCGCGTCGGCCGCCGCCGCGCGGATCGCCGGCAACGCCGGCGCATGGCCCAGCGAGGCGAGGATCCGGATCCACGAGGCCTGGTCGGCCGCGGCGGACGCCGGGGTCCACTCGCGAAGGACGGCATCCGCGCCCGCACCGGTCCGCAGACATACTCCATGCACCGCGCCCTCGGCGGCGGCGCGGACCGCCGCGGTCCCCGCCGACCTCGTCCGTGCGATCAGCGCGGGCAGGTCGGCGGCTCCCGCGAGACCCTTGAGCGCGCGCAGCGCGGCGACGGCGACGCGGTCGTCGGTGTCGGCCGCGCACTTCATCAACACGCCGGCCGCGCCGGCGGGCGCCCGCGCGCCGGCCACCGGGATCAGGCGCACCCGGGCGTCCGCGTCCGTCGCGTCGGCGACCGCCTTCAGCACGAGCGCGTCGACCCCGGCGCCGGGCACGCGGCCGAGCCCGTCGGCGGCGAGGGCGTGCTCCTCCGGCGCGCCGTCGCGCTGCAGGACGGCGGCGAGGGCCGCGGCGTCCTCCGGTGTCGCGCCGGCGCGGGCGAGGACGTTCAGCGCGGCGAGGCGGACGCCCGCGTCCGCGTCCGTCGTCGCGGCGCGGACCGCCGGCATCGAACGGTCGTTGCGGCAGTCGAGCATCGCGAGGAGCAGCTGCGCGCGGAGGTCCGGCGCGGCGGCAGGCAGCGCCTCTCGCAGGGCGTCGGCGAGGGCGTCGGACGGGATCTCGCGGACCGCGGTCAGCGCGGCGTGGCGCACGTGCCGGTCGGCGGACTTCACGAACCCGGCGAATTGCGTCGCGGCGGCGGGTCCGCGGGCGACGAGCGAGCCGCGCACAGCCGCCGCGCGGAGTCCGTCGGGAACGGCTGCGGTCCGGACGGCGTCGCACAGCGCGGCGGCGTCCGCGGCGCGTCCCTCCCGCCGCATGGAATCGGCCGCCAGCAGGATCGCCGCCGCGGCGTCGGCGCGCGTCCCGTCGGCCGCGGCCGCCATCGCGCGCTTCAACGTGTCGGTGGCCGCCGGGGTGCCGATGCGGCCCAGCGATCGCAGCGCGGCACGGGCGGCCTCCGGATCGGATCCGCCGGCAATGCCGGCCAGCAGGCCGACCGCCCGGGTGTCGCGCAGCGAGCCGAGCGAGTCGATCGCGCCGAGGAGGCGGTCACCCTTCAGGGTGGCCAGGGACGCGCGAAGGGCGGCGGCGGCCTCCGGGCCGGGGATGCCCTCGAGACCCTGGCGCGCGTAGGCGGCGAGGACCGGCTCGGAGAGCAGCGCCGCGAGCGCGGGGACGGCGTCCGCGGTGCCGAGCGAGCCAAGCTGCTGGCAGGCGCGGGCACGGTCGTGGAGGTTGGTCGAGGATTGCAGCGTGGCGAGCAGCGCGCGGGTGTCGGGTGCGGCGCCGGCCGCGCGCGCCCCCGGGGCGAGTCCGGCGGCCAGTGCGGCACAGAGGGCGAGGGTTCGGGTCGTCATCGTGGGCCTCACAGGTGGAGCGACCAGGGTTCGCGGGTCACGCGGGCGCGCATGCGGTTGGCTTCCCCGTCGCCGATGAACTCCTCCTTCACCGGGTCGAGCTTCAGCGGCCGGCCGAGCTGCCAGGCCAGCGCGGCGGCGAGGCACGCGATGTGCGTGCGACGCATGACGGCGGGGTTGCAGACCGGCTGGGCGCGGGAGCGGACGCAATCGAAGAAGTTGCGTCCGTGTCCCGCGGCGCTGGTTCCGGGGCGGACGAACGCGCGGCCGAGGGTCCGCTGCAGGTTGTCGGAGAGCACGAGTTCCCCGTCGTCGCCGGTCTCGACCCAGCCCTCGTCGCCCTCGTAGCGGACGGGGCAGGTGCCGGTCGAGGTGCGGTACTGCGGCGCGCGGTTGCCGAAGGCGTCGGGCAGGTAATCGCAGACGAGTTTCACGCCGCTCGCGTAGCGGGCGACGAGCGCGGTCGGGGTCGGTTCGTACTCGACGGGCATCGTGTCGTCCGAGGCGTTGGCCCACTGGCACAGGTCGACGGTGTGCGCGCCCCAGTCGAGGAAGTTGCCGCCGGCCTCGAAATCGTGGTGGCCGCGCCAGCCTCCGGAGACATAGCGCGAGTTGTAGGGCCGCCACGGCGAGGGGCCGAGCCAGCGGTCCCAGTCGCACTCCTCTTTCGGCGGCTCGGGTTCGGCGGGCAGCCAGTCGAAGCTCATGCGCGGCACGTAGACCGAGGCGTGCAGCGTGTGCAGGCGTCCGAGCTTCCCGCCGAGGGCGAGGCCGGCCGCGTACTGGAAGTTGGCCAGGCTGCGGCGCTGCGTGCCGGCCTGGTAGACGCGGCCGAGACGGCGGATGCCGTCGGCCAGCGCCTGGATCTCGCCGATCGTCATGCCGCAGGGCTTCTCGCTGTAGACGTCCTTCCCCGCGCGCGCCGCGAGCAGGGAGGCGGGGGCGTGCCAGTGGTCGCCGGTGGCGATCAGCACGGCGTCGATGTCGGGCCGGGCCAGCAGGTCGAACATGTCGCGGTACAGGACGCAGTCGGTGGTTCCGTAGTGCTCGTCCACCATCCGTTTCACCGCCTCGCGCCGCGAGCGCTGCACGTCGCAGTTGGCGACGAACTGCACGTCCTTCTCGGCCAGCATCGACGACAGGACGTACCGCCCGCGGTTTCCGACGCCGATGCCGCCGAGCACGATCCGCTCGCTCGGCGCGACCGCGCCGCCGAGGCCGAGGGCGCTGGAGGGGATGATCCATGGCGCCGCGGCCGCCCCCCCCGCCGCCAGCGTCCGCCCAAGGAATGCCCTGCGGCCCAACCGCCGTCCGACCCGTCCCGATGCCTGCATCCGCCCGCTCCTTCCGCCGCACCGCGCGCGCACGCGGCCGGCAGCGTCACCCTAGGCCAGGGCGCGGGAAGGGGCAATGGATGAGCTTGCAGAATCGATGGACGATTCCGCACGATTCGTGGAGGTTTGACAGGGCCCGTTGCCGAAACCCCTCACCCAGCGCCCAGTACCTAGCGCCCAGCGCCCAGCACCCAGTACCCCGCGCCCAGCACCCAGTACCCAGCACCCAGCACCCAGTACCCAGCACCCGGCGCCCGGTACCCAGCCCCCAGCGCCCAGCCCCGCCTCAAACCTCGCGGCCGACGGCCGTGGCGACGGCGCGCATCTTCGCAACCGCGTCGGCGAAGCGCGGCGGCGTCAGCGACTGGGCGCCGTCGGACCACGCCTCGTGGGGGTTCGGATGCACCTCGATCATGATGCCGTCGGCCCCGGCGGCGATGGCGGCGAGGGCCATGTCCTCGACATACTCCGCCGCGCCCGTGCCGTGGCTGGGGTCGACGACCACCGGCAGGTGCGTCTCGCGCTTGAGCACCGTAACCGCGCTCAGATCCAGCGTGTTGCGCGTCGCCGTCTCGAACGTGCGGATGCCCCGCTCGCAGAGGATCACGTTCGGGTTCCCCTGCGACATGATGTACTCGGCCGCCATCAGCCATTCCGCGATCGTGTTGGCGAGGCCGCGCTTGAGGAGGATCGGCCTGCGCGTCTGGCCGACCGACTTGAGCAGGTCGAAGTTCTGCATGTTCCGCGCGCCGATCTGGATGATGTCGGCGTACTCGGCGACCTTCTCGACGAGGGTCTCGCTCATGACCTCGGTGTCGATCGGCAGTCCCGTCCGCGCCCGCGCCTCGGCGAGCATCTTCAGGCCGTCCTCCGCGAGCCCCTGGAAGGCGTAGGGCGACGAGCGCGGCTTGTAGGCGCCGCCGCGCAGCACGGTCGCGCCGGCGGCTTTCACCGCCTCGGCGGTCGAGCAGATCATGTCGAGCCCCTCGACGGAGCACGGACCGGCGATCACGGGGATCTTCCTCCCGCCGAAGACAACGCCCGGCGCGACCTCGATGCGGCTCTTCTCCTTGTGCAGCTCCCGGCCCGCGAGCTTGTAGGGCTTCAGGATGCGGATGACCCGCTCGACGCCGTCGGTCGTCTCCAGCGCCTGGAGCCGCTCCTTGCCGCGGTCGTCGCCGATCGCGCCGATGACCGTGCGCTCGACGCCGTGGATCGGGTGCGGCGTGTAGCCGTACCGGCGGATCTCCTGCTCGACCGCCTCGATCTCCCGCTTCGACGCACCCTGCCGCATCACGATGATCATGGGAATACTCCATGGGCCGGCCGCGCCGGCCCCGAGGCAACATCATACGATGCACGCGGGGAAACGCAAAGAGGAGGAGTTTCAAGTTCCAGGTTTCAAGTTTCTGTCCCCAACTTGAAACTTGGAACTTGAAACGTGAAACTACCCCCGGCCGCGGCATGCGGCCGGGAGACCTCCATGAGTCAACCGATCGGATTCGACGACCGCGCGCTGGACCACCTGATGGAGTTCCTGGGCATCGAGGCGATGAGCGGGCAGGAGGGGCCGGTGTGCGACGAGATCCGCCGCCGCCTTGTGGCCGCCGGGTGCAAACCCTCGTGGATCCGCCACGACGACGCCCACCGCCGCCTCAAGGGGACGTTCACCGTCGGCAACCTGATCGTGCAGATCCCCGGTACCTTCGCCGCGCCGCGCCGCATGTTCCTTGGCCACATGGACACGGTGCCGCTGTGTCGCGGGGCGGTGCCCGTCCGCCGCGGGGGCCGCATCGTCGCGAAGGGACGGACCGCCGTGCGCGCCGACAACCGGACCGCCGTGGCCGCGATCGTCGCGGCGGCGGAGGTCGTGCTGCGCGAACGGCGCCCGCATCCCCCGCTGACCCTCTTCTTCCCGATCGCCGAGGAGATCGGCCTCTACGGCTCGAAGGCCGTGCGCCCCTCCGACCTCGGAAAGCCGGCGATGGCGTTCAATCTCGACTCCGGCGACCCGAACCAGATCATCACCGGCGCGATCGGCGCGACCCGCTGGGAGGCGGACGTGCGCGGACGGTCCAGCCATGCGGGCATGCATCCGGAGGACGGCGTGTCCGCGATGCTCGCCGCCGCCCGCGCGATCGAGACCGTCGCGGCGAAGGGCTTCTTCGGGGCGATCCGCAAGGGGCGGCGGGCGGGCACGGCCAACGTCGGGATCATCCGCGGCGGCGAGGCGACGAACCAGGTCACCGACCATGTCTTTGTCCGCGGCGAATGCCGCAGCCACGATCCGGACTTCCTCGCCGTCATCACGGCCGCGTACCGCCGCGCCTTCGAGTCGGCCGCGCGCTCCGTGCGCAACGTCCGTGGCGAGCGCGGAACGGTCGAGTTCCGGACCGAGGCCGACTACGCCGCCTTCCGCCTGCCCGACGACCACCCCGCCGTTCGCTTCGCCTGCCGCGCCGCGCGCGAGCAGGGGCTCAAGCCCGTCACGGTGAGGATGAACGGCGGGCTCGACGCGAACCCGCTCACGCAGAAGGGGATTCCGACCGTCACGCTCGGCTGCGGTCAGCACGGGGCGCACAGCGTGGACGAATTCGTCGATCTCGCCGAGTACTTCGCCGGCTGCCGCCTCGTGCTGGACCTGATGACGAGGGGCTAGAACTTCACCTCGGGGGCCTGCGCCGCGCCGCCGACGGCCTCGAAGGGCTTGCGCCGCTCGAAGCCGAAGATCCCCGCCCAGAGGCTGGCCGGAAGGCGGCGGATCGCGGTGTTGTAGGCCTGCACCGCCTCGTTGTACCGGCGCCGTTCGACCGAGATCCGGTTCTCGGTGCCCGCCAGTTCGTCCTGCAGCGCGAGGAAGTTCTGGTTCGACTTCAGGTCCGGGTACTTCTCCGCCACGACGAGCAGCCGCGCCAGGGCGCTCTCCATCTGCCCGGCGGCCTCGACCTTCTGCGCCGTACCCAGCGCCTGCCCCCACTGGCTGCGGAGGCGCGTGACCTCCTCGAGGATGGACTTCTCCTGCGCGGCGAACCCCTTGACCGTGTTCACAAGGTTCGGGATCAGGTCGTAGCGGCGCTGGAGCACCGTTTCGACGTTCGCCCACGCGGCGTTGACCGACTCGTCCAGCGTGACGAAGCTGTTCTTCGACGACACCGCGCACCCGCCGATGCCCAGCAGCAGCACCAGCACGACGATCAAGGCGACGATTCCCTTGGACATGGTTCGTGTCTCCTGGCGCGGACCGCCGCGCGCGTCCCCAGTATTCCACACCCCGCCCGGGTCGCAAGCGGAAAGGGCGGGCCGAATCGCCTACTCCGGCCAGAGGGACATCCCGGCGAGGACGAAGTGCCGGTCGAAGCCGAAGACCTTCTTCAACCGCCGCCTCTGCAGCATGGCCACACTGACGCAGTCGCAGAAGCTCATGCGATGCTCGGCGTACTTCCTCATGATCTCCAGTGCGGCCCTTTCCTCGGGCTCGTCCGTGCGGACAATCGTCAGCGAGGACGATGCGTAGAGCAACCGTCCGGTCTCCGCGGCAAAGCGCCCGCCCGCGAACCGGGCAAGGAGGGTGAGGGTCTCCGAGAGTACGAGGTCGCTCGTGCAGCAGGGTAGCCGTTCCGAGGCAATGCGTTTCCAGCCTTCCGTCGCGCGGGCGTGATACTGGTCGGCGGCCAGATAGCGCCCGACCAGAGCGCCCGTGTCGACGAAGATCACGCGCGGTCCCCGTAGAGATAGGCGTCAGGATCCGCCGCGACGTCCCGGGGCGTCCGGCTGCGGCACACGCGCCGGTCGGTCAGGAACGGGTCCGTCGCGCCGGAATCGGCGGTCGCGACCACCGCCCGCTCGAGGGCCTGCCGCACGAAGGCGCCCATGGACACCCCTTGCCGCCGGGCCGCGCGGCCGGCCTGTTCCTTCAGTCTCTCGGGAAGCATCAACGTCGTCCGGGTCATGTGGAAACTATCCAATACATAATTATGTATGTCAACGGGGCATCGACCTTGTGCCTTGGCCATGGTGAGGAATTGCGGTCTGCCGCGGCCGTTTCACGGCCGCGGCTCCGCCGGCGGGTCGAGGAAGCGGAACGAGTCCAGGATGTGGTCGACGGCGTCCCGGGATACGCCCGCTTCGTCATATCGGATCGCGTGACACCCGCCCATTCGGGTCGGGCTCGAGATCTTCAGCCCGCGGGCCCGCTCGTTCTTCAGGACCCACACGAGATTGTCCCCCTGCCGGGCAAAGCGGTAGTCGGTTGACGGGGCGCAGAGGCAGGCCCCATGTTGTCGTCACGGCCATCGGCAGGAGCATTCGAAGCAGCAGATCGGGGTGCTTGATCCAGAACTCCACGTGTCGCCTCCCCGCCTACCCTCCACCCTCCACCCTCAACCTTCCTCCCCGCGACCGCCGAATCCCAGCGGCGCGGCGACGAACCAGGCGATCGTGGAGGCGAGGAGGACGGCCTTCACGCGGGCGAGATCCGCGGCGCCGGCAAGGCAGGCGAGGCCGGGGACGACGATGCCGGCGAGGGATGCGATGGCAGCGGTGCGGGCGAGGCGGCGGAAGCCGGCGGTCTCGTGGGCGCCGCGCTGGACCATGGCGCTGAGGGCGACGTAGAGGCCGGAAGCGATGAACCAGCCGGGGAGCGACACGAAGTAGATCTGGAACCACGGCTTGCCGGAGAGGACCAGTGCCAGGCAGATCGCGACCGTCGCGAACCACGCTGCGGCGGCGGGGCCGTAGGCCTTGCGACCGGTCGCGGCGGCGAAGTTGGCCTTCAGGCCGAGGCGCGGCAGGACCCAGAAATCCATGAAGAGCACCGCGCCCATCGGCATCAGGATGAGGCCCCAGAGCGCGACAAAATCGAGCAGCTTCATCGCGACCAGCGGGAACACCGCGGTGATCGTCGCCACGAGCCCGATGCCGAGCGTCACGCGGAAGCGCGACCAGCCCGGCGAGACGGCCTGGAACGCGAGGCCCGCGCGATAGAGCGTCGGCGTGGCCGTGGTCCAGCCGGCGATCACGACGCAGGCGAGGCCGGCGAGGCCGCACGCGCCGTAGGCCATCGGTCCCGGAAGCACCGCGGTGTTCGCGGGGTCGCGGTGGAGCTGCAGCGCGAAGAGGATCGATGCCGCCACCCACGCCATGTAGTGGCCGACGAACATGCCCGCCGCCGAGGCGAAGCCGTAGGAGGCCTTCCGCGCGTAGCGCAGCACCGTCAGGTCCGCCATGCCGATGTGCCAGGCCATGTTGCAGAACCACGCGAAGAACATCACGTGCCAGATCGTGAACTTGACCTGGCCCGCCAGCGGCGCGCCGCCGGTCCAGATGCGCTCCTTCGCCAGCGGCCAGAAGTCGGCAAACGAGTGGACGCCCAGTTCGCGCAGACCGATGAGGCCGAAGACCGCGAAGACGGCGATCATCCACGGCGCCGCGATCGCCGCGAAGCGCGACAGGGCCTTGTAGCCGAACGCGGCGGTCAGCGAGAAGAGGACGCCCATCGCGAGCACCGCCGCGACCCAGCCTGCGCTGTTCGGCAGCAGGTCGCCGAGGCCCGGCATGCGGAACTTGAAGCCGACGCCGAGCGCCGTCGCCGCCACCGTGATCATCGCGCCGGCGAGGAAGGTGAACATCACGCCGTTGGCGGTGTTGTAGACCGTGACGAGGCTGCGGCCGCAGATCTTCTCGAGCTGGTAATAGAGCGTCAGCCGCGCGCGCGCCGCGATCGGCGCGGTCATGAAGCGCCACGAGAGCACCGCGAGCAGGTTGCCGACCAGCAGGCCGAGGAGCAGGTCGACCGCGCCGACGCCGGCCGCGACGAACAGCGGGCCGATCATCAGCTCCGTGCCGGCGACGTGCTCGCCCGCGTACTGGCCGACGAAGCTGCGCAGCCCCAGCCGCGCGGTCTCCGGCACCGGCTCCCGTTCGTATTCGTTGACCGGCTCGCTCATGCTGGCCTCCCACGACCCCGATCCGCTGTCCGCACCCACGGCCCGCGAGGCCGCGGGCCCTCCCCGCGATCCCGATCGAACGGCCGGGAGGGCCGCCGGCCCCGGCGGCCGATGGAACGGTCCAACCCTTGGAAACCCGAGGCGCCCCGGCTTCCAAGGGTTGGAAACTCACCCCGCAGGGCGGACGGTCAGTGCCCCGCGACGCCCTGTCCCTTCAGCCACGTCCCGAAGCCGATGATGATCGTCGAGAGGATCAGGGCCGCGATGCCCGAGCCGATCAGGCGGTGGGCCTTGGAGCTGGCGCCCTTCCACTCCTTGAAGATCCAGCCCCACATGGTGCTGAAGATGATGATGCTCGCCATGTGGAGCGTCCAGCTCGCGAAGCCGAAGGCGCCCATCTGGGTCTCGCCCATCGTGTAGAAGAAGAACTGCAGGTACCACGTCGTTCCCGCCAGCGCGGAGAAGAGCAGGTTCCGCACCCAGGGCGCGCGCAGGGCCTCGGGCGGCGAGCCGGCGGGCACGCCGGCGTGCTCGGGCCGGAGCTGCGTGGTGAAGAACTGGTAGCCGGTACGGTTGCGGATGCTGAGCATGACGCACCAGATGAAGTTCGTCGTGAAGCCGCCGAGCAGCACGACGCAAAGCTTCGGAAGACCGGTCCACAGGGTCGCGGTGCCGGCGGCCGCCGAGGCCTCGCCGATCGGGGTGCCGGCGGTGAGGGCGAACGAGAAGCCGGCGCTCATGATGCCCGAGAACGTCGCGACGAGGATGCCCTTGCCGAAGTTGAACTCTTGGATCGCCTTCCTCTTCTCCTCGGCGGGCATCTCGCGTTCCTTCGTCAGGCCCGCCATCGCCGCGATGCCGATGCCCAGCAGGCAGACCGCGACGCCCGCGAGCGTGACCTGCCCCGGCGCGGTGGAGGCGATCTGCGCGAGGGTCTCGGGAACCGGGACGGTCGGCATGAAGTGCTTGAAGATCGGCGGAAGCAGCGTGCCGAACGCGGCGCAGTAGCCCAGCGCGACGCCCATGCCGAGTGACATGCCGAGATAGCGCATCGTCAGGCCGAACGTCAGCCCGCCGAAGCCCCACATCGCGCCGAAGAAGTAAGTCCACCAGAGCGTCGAGCCACTCTGCTGCCGCAGGACGCCGAGCAGGTCGTTCGTCATGAACGACGCCAGCAGCCACGGGGCGATGATCCACGAGAAGAAGCCGCCGACGAGCCAGTAGACCTCCCAGGCCCACTTCTTCACGCCCTTGTAGGGCACGTAGAAGCTGCCCGAGGCGAGACCGCCGAGCCAGTGGAATACGACGCCGAGAACCGGATTCGCGACCATGATGAGTTCCTCCCCTTCGCAGCCGTCAGCCGCGCTTCGCCAGCACGTTCCGTTCGTAGGCCTTCACGTCCGCCAGCCAGTCCATGCCGACCGGCACGCCCTTCGACGCGCAGTACCAGTCCCACACCGCGCCGAACGGCAGCGTCTTGAGCTCCTCCATCAGCGCGAGGCGGCTGGTGTAGTCGCCGGCCAGCTCGAGCTTCCGGAGCTGGTCGTAGGGTTCGACCATCGCCATCAGCAGCGCCTTGATCATGTTCCGCGTGCCGATCACCCAGGCCGCGATGCGGTTGATGCTCGCGTCGAAGAAATCGAGGCCGATGTGCGTGCGCGGCATGAAGCCGCCGCGGACGAGCTCCTGGCCGATCGCCTGCAGGTCGTCGTTGAGGATCACGACGTGATCGCTGTCCCAGCGGACGCCGCGGCTGACGTGCAGCAGGATCTCCGGCACGAAGGGCATGACCGACGAGATCTTGTCGGTGATCGTCTCCGTCGGGTGGTAGTGGCCGGCGTCGAGCGTGTACAGGATCTGGTTCTTCACGGCGTAGCCGAGATAGAACTCGTGCGAGCCGACGGTCATGCTCTCGCAGCCGATGCCGAAGAGCTTGCCCTCGACGGCGTCGAGGTTGAGCTTCGGGCTGATCTTCGGCGCGAGGATCGCATCGAGCGACTCCTCGAGGCGCGCGCGCGGGCCCTTGCGGTCGGCCGGGACGTCCTTCATGCCGTCCGGAATCCAGATGTTCGTGACGACCGTCTTGTCGAGCGCGCGGCCCATCGACGCGGCGATCTTGCGGCATGCGATGCAGTGCTCGACCCAGAAGTTTCGGATGCCCTTGTCCGGGTGCGACAGCGTGAAGCCGTCCGCCGCCTTCGGATGCGAGAAACACGTCGGGTTGAAGTCGAGGCCGATGCCGAGCCGCTTCGCCCAGTCGATCCAGCCCTTGAAGTGGCGGGGCTCGATCTCGTTCCGGTCGACCTTCTTTCCGCGGAACTCCGCGTAGAAGGCGTGCAGGTTGAACCGGTGCTTCCCGGGGATCAGCGAGAAGGCCTTCTCGGCGTCGGCGCGGAGTTCATCCGGCGTGCGTGCCTTGCCCGGGTAGTTGCCCGTGGCGGCCAGGCCGCCGCTGAGAGCGCCGCTGAAGTTCTCGAACCCGCCGACATCGTCACCCTGCCAGCAGTGCAGCGACACCGGAACCGCGGCGAGCTTCCTCATCGCCGTGTCGGTGTTGACGCCCAGTTCCGCGTAGCGCTCCCGGGCCAGCCGGTACGCCTGCTCGACCGTTTTTGCCTTCATGTCCTGTTCCCCGTATTGTGGTTCCATCCCTGTCAGCCTGGCCGGCGCCGCGGTGCGGCCCGCACAAGCGCCCATGCTGGCGTCACCGCAGGGAAATGCAATCGAAAAGAGCGGGGCCGGATCAGAACGGGGCGCATCTGCGATTCGCTACGCTTCTCGCCGCCCACCGACCTCGTATCGGTGGGGGCAGGCATTGGGGGGGCGGCGCGGCACCATCCTGCCTCAACTTGATTCACCCCCGGCGCAAGGCCGGGGGGATCTCGAATCCGTGCAGTGAATCGCAGATGCGCCCATCAGAACAGCTCGGGCTGCGGGGGTGGGGCGGGGGCGAGGCAATCGGGCGAGTCGTTTCGCACGCTGTTGACGGCCGGTCCGACCTCGACCGCGCGCATCCGGTCCGCCGGGTACGGCGCATTCCAGCCCGGTTCCAGCCTGTCGAAGGGCCGCTCCGGATCGAGCCAGGCCCGTTCGGCGGCGCGCGGGAGAATGACGGGCATCCGGGAATGGATCGGTGCCACGAGGGAATTGGGCGCCGTCGTGAGGATGAGGAACCGCGCCCCGGCGTCGGCCGACTCCTGCCACAGGCCCGCGAACGCGAAGGCCCCGCCGTCCGCCAGCAGGAACCGCCATGGACGGCTCCGCCCCCCGGCGGCCTGCCATTCGTAGAAGCCGTCCGCCGGCACCGCGCACCGCCGCGAATCCAGCAGCCGCCGGAAGGTCGGTTTCTCCGCCACGCTCTCGGACCGGGCGTTGATCGCCCCGCGGGCGGTGCAGTCCCAGGGCACCGGGAAGGCCCATCGCGCCTCGACCAGCCTCCGGCCGGCGGCGGACGGCACGACCAGCGGTGCCGGCTGTGTCGGCGCAATGTTGTAGCGCGGCCCGACTTCCAGTCCCGCCTCGGCGATCTCAAAACGGTCGACCAGGTCCTTCTTCCGGATCGTCAGGCTGTAGCGTCCGCACATGGACGCAGTGTCGGACGAAAGGGGGCCGGTTTCAAGAAGCCCGGAGGCAAGAAAGGAAGAAACTCCAAACTCCAAGGAAGTTCAAAGGGGAAAGGGATGAAGAGAGCCCGGCCTTGGGCCTTCCTGCCTTTCCACTTCCTTGGAGTTTGGAGTTTTCAACCTCATCGTCGGATCCTACTGCCGATCCGCCGGCGGCGGCGGGGGGCCGCGCCGATCGCCGCCTTCGCGCCCACCGCGGCGCTCGCCATCCTGGCCACGCCCCGGCCGTTCGCCGCCGCCCTCGCCCGGAGGCCCCATGGGCCGAGGAGGCATGATCTCGCGCGGGTCGATCTTGCCGTCGCCGTTCTTGTCGAGGGTCCTCAGCGCGGCCGACGCATGCTCGATCTCCCTCTCGTCGATCACGCCGTCATCATTCTTGTCCAGCGCCGCGAAGAGCGGGGGCTTCGGCATGTTCGGGGGGCGGTGCATCCCCTGTCCGCCGCCCGGCCCGCCGCCCTCTCCTCCGCCCCGCGCCTCGCCCTGTCCGCGTTCGCCGTCCGGCCGGGGCCCTCGCCCCTCGCGGGACCGGCCGCCGCCGTCCTGCGCGACGGCCAGTCCGGCCGCCACGCTGAGGCCCGCCAGGCAGGCCAGCATCGTCTTCATGGTTCTCATGGTCTCTGTCCTTTCTTTCCGTCCGCGCCCGCCGCCCGCGCCGACCACGGCGCGATCGATCCGGCGGGGCGCCGCCGGGACCGCGGAAACGCCCTGCGTTCCGAACCCGTCCCGGCCTGGTTGCTTCCGTTCACGCGCGCAGGATCGCACGGACCACCTTAAGCAGAAATGAAGGCGCGGAGGAAAAGCACGAAATCCTAAGTCCGAAGCACGAAACAAATCCGAAACCCCAAGCGGCAAGCACAGAACATCCCGTCCGGTTTGGGATTTGCCGCATTGGCCCCGACTCGTGCTTGTTTTGTGCTTCGGGATTGGAATTTCGTGCTTCCGCCGGCCGACCTTGCGACCGGCGGGCATTTGTGTATATTTCGCCATCTATGCAAATGACAACCCTGGCGGCGGTGGCGGCGGCGCTGGCGGACCCGAGCCGGCTCCGGGCGGTCGTGTACCTGGCGGACGGCGAGCTGTGCGCGTGCCAGCTCGCGGCGGCGCTCGGGTTGGCGCAGTCGACGGTGTCGCGGCACATGGCCGTGCTGGAGCGGGCGGGGCTCGTCGTCTCGCGGAAGAGCGGGCGCTGGGTCCTCTTCCGGCGCGCCGGGCGCGACGCGCCGGCGCCGGTGCGGTCCGCGCTGCGCTGGGTCGACGCCCATGCGGGCGGCGCCGACGTCCCCGCGGCGGATCGGCGGCGGGCGGCGGAGATCCGCCGGCGCGGGCCGGAGGCCTACTGCGGCGGAAGGGCCGGCGGGGGCGGACGGTGAGCGCCCCGCGCCCGAGGGTCCTGTTCCTGTGCACCGGCAACTCCTGCCGGAGCCAGATGGCCGAGGGCTGGGCGCGGCGCCTGCACGGGGGCCGCATCGAGGCCTTCTCGGCGGGGATCGAGACACACGGGCTCAACCCGCGCGCCGTCCGCGTCATGGCCGAGGCGGGCGTCGACATCTCGGCACACCGCTCGAAGACTCTGGACGACCTGCGCGGCATCGAGTTCGACCTCGTCGTCACCGTCTGCGGCCACGCCCACGAGCACTGCCCGCTCTTCCCCGGCCGCACGCGCATCCTGCATGCCGGTTTCGACGACCCGCCGCGGCTGGCCGCGGGCGCGGCGACCGAGGAGGAGGCCCTGGCGCCCTTCCGCCGCGTCCGCGACGAGATCCGGGTGTTCGTCGAGCACCTGCCGGAGACGCAGCTCCGCGACGCGGGGTCGGCGGCCGATCCGGAGGTGGTCCGTCAGGCGGTCCGCGACGGCTACGGGGAAATCGCACGCAGTTCGGGCTCCTGCTGCTGCGCCGGGTCGTCGTGCTGCGGGGCCCCCGCGTCGCCGGACGATCGGGCCCGCGCCATCGGCTACTCGCCCGACGATCTCGCCGCGCTTCCGGACGGCGCCAACATGGGGCTCTCGTGCGGGAACCCGACGGCGATCGCCTCCCTGTGCCCGGGTGAAACCGTCCTGGATCTCGGGGCCGGCGGCGGTTTCGATGCGTTCATCGCGGGCCGGAAGGTCGGCGGGTCGGGTCGCGTCATCGGCGTCGACATGACCGCGGACATGGTCGCGAAGGCGCGGCGGAACATCGCCGTCTACCGCGAACGCGCCGGCCTGGACAACGTCGAGTTCCGGCTCGGCGAGATCGAGCACCTGCCGGTCGCGGACTCGAGCGTCGACGTCGTGATCTCCAACTGCGTGATCAACCTCTCGCCCGACAAACCGCAGGTCTGGCGCGAAATCGCGCGGGTCCTGAAGCCCGGCGGGCGGGTCGCGATCGCGGACCTCGCGCTGCTGCGCCCCCTCCCGGAGGCCGTTCGGGACATGGTCGAGGCGCTGGTCGGCTGCATCGCCGGGGCGGTGCTGGTGTCCGAAACCAGGGAGATGGCCCGGCAGGCCGGCCTGGAGTCCGTCGCGCTGGAGGCCAAGCCGGACTACATCCGACAGATGGCCGGCGGGGGCGACCCGCTGTTCCGGAAGATCGCGGACCTGCTTCCTGCGGGGGCGACCCTGGCCGATTACGTCACCAGCCTGAACGTCGCGGCGCGCAAGCCGCAGGGGGCGGGATCGTGAACGACCGGCCGTGCATCCCCCGGGAACCGCAGGGTATCGGCTTCTTCGAGCGCTGGCTCACGGTGTGGGTCGCGCTGTGCATCGCGGGCGGGGTCCTTCTCGGACGCCTTGCGCCGGGGCTCGCGAAGGCGCTGGACGGCATGGCCATCACGGCCGGCGGCGCTCCGGTGGTCTCGATCCCGATCGCGATCTGTCTCTTCTTCATGATGTACCCGATCATGGTGAAGATCGACTTCGCCGAGGTCGTGAAGGCCGGCCGAAGCGTCAAGCCGGTCGGGCTGACGCTCGTTGTCAACTGGGCGGTGAAGCCCTTCACGATGTACGCGATCGCCTTCGTCTTTCTCGGCGTGCTGTTCCGGGGCCTGATCGGCGCGGAGGCGACGGACCTCGTGAAGATGCCGTTCGGTCTCGACCTGCCCGAGGGCGCGCGGCATGGCGTCGGCACGGTCGTGATGGCGGACGGCGTGAAGATGCTGCAGGTGCCGCTGTGGCGAAGCTACCTGGCCGGCTGCATCCTGCTGGGCGTCGCCCCCTGCACCGCGATGGTGTTGGTGTGGGGCTACCTCGCGAAGGGCAACGACGGCCACACGCTGGTGATGGTGGCGATCAACTCGCTGACCATGCTGTTCCTCTACGGCCCGCTCGGCGGATTCCTGCTGGGCGTCGGCCGGCTCCCGGTGCCGTGGCAGGCGCTGCTGCTTTCGATCGCCATCTACGTGGCCCTCCCGCTCGCGGCGGGGTACGCCACCCGGCGCTGGATCCTCGCGGCGAAGGGCGAGGCCTGGTTCCGCGGGCGGTTCCTGCACGTGCTGACCCCGGTGACGATCGTCGCGCTGCTGGCGACGCTGGTCCTGCTGTTCAGCTTCAAGGGCGACGTCATCCTGGCCAATCCGCTCACGATCCTCTGGATCGCGATCCCGCTCTTCCTGCAGACAGTGCTGATCTTCGGCCTGTCCTACGCGGCGGCGCGCGCGCTGCGGCTGACGTACGCGGACGCCGCTCCGTCGGCGATGATCGGCGCGTCGAACCACTTCGAGGTCGCCATCGCGACGGCGACGATGCTGTTCGGCCTCTCCTCCGGCGCCGCGCTGGCGACCGTCGTCGGCGTGCTGATCGAGGTGCCGGTGATGCTGATGCTCGTCCGCTTCTGCCTGCGCACGAGAAGCTGGTTCGCCGGCCCCGGCCCGTCCGCAGAACCCGTCCGCCGAAGGCCGGGTGAAGCATGAACCGGGAGCTCAAGGTCCTGCTCTGGCTGGTCGCGGTCTTCCTCGGCCTCTACTTCCTTCCCGTGGAGACGGTGCGCTTCCAGGGCGCGGTGCTGGAGGCGCTCAAGCTTGCGAAGTGGTACGCGAGGGAACACGTCCTGTTGTGCCTCGTCCCGGCGTTCTTCATCGCCGGCGCCATCGGCGTCTTCGTCAGCCAGAACGCCGTGATGCAGTACTTCGGCCCGAAGGCCTCCAAGTGGCTTTCCTACTCGGTCGCCTCGGTCTCGGGCACCGTCCTCGCGGTCTGCTCGTGCACCGTGCTCCCGCTGTTCGGCAGCATCTACACCCGCGGCGCGGGGCTGGGCCCGGCGATCGCCTTCCTCTACTCCGGACCCGCGATCAATGTTCTGGCGATCGTGCTGACGGCGCGGATCCTCGGCTGGCAACTCGGTGTCGCGCGCGCGGTCGGCGCGGTCGCGTTCAGCGTGGTCATCGGACTGCTGATGCACCTGCTGTTCCTCAGGGAGGAGCAGGCGAAGGCCGCGCAGGCACAGGCGGTGCACATGGCGGACGAGGACGGCCCGTCGCGCCCGCTCTGGCAGACCGCCCTCTTCCTGTTCTCCATGGTCGGCATCCTCGTCTTCGCCAACTGGGCGCGGCCCCAGGAGGACGCCGGTGTCTGGGCCGCGCTTTTCCGCGCCAAGTGGATCGTGACCTCCGCCTTCGGCGTCCTTCTGGGCGTCTGCATGGTGCGCTTCTTCCGGGTCCGCGCGTGGATCGTCGCCCTGGCGGCCCTCCCGGCTGCGATCCTGGCCATGCTCCTGCCCGGCCATCCCGTCGTCGCGTTCACGGCCGGCGCGGCCGGCCTCGCCGCCCTGACGTTCCGCGGCGGCGCGCAGATGACGGAGTGGCGCGACCAGACGTGGGGCTTCGCGAAGCAGATCCTGCCCCTTCTCTTCGGCGGCGTGCTGGCGGCGGGCCTCTTCCTGGGCAGCCCCGAGGGCAAGGATGCCGGCCTCGTCCCCAATGCGTGGATCCAGGCCCTGGTCGGCGACTCGCCGCAGGCGCTGCTTTCGATCCTTGGAGAGCCGGAGGGAACGCGCATCCAATGGTTGGAAACGATCTGGCCCCTGTGGACGAACTTCTTTGCGGCGTTCACGGGCGCGCTCATGTACTTCGCAACGCTCACGGAGGTGCCGATCCTTCGCGGCCTGCTCGACAGCGGCATGGGCCGGGGTCCCGCCCTCGCCCTTCTCCTCGCCGGCCCCGCCCTTTCGCTCCCGAACATGCTCGTGATCAACTCCATCCTCGGCCCGCGCAGGACGCTGACCTTCGTCGGCCTGGTCGTGGTCCTGTCGGCCGCGACGGGGATGGCATTCGGAGCGCTGGGATCATGAACGAAACCGGGAGGGCCGGCGGCCCCGCCGGCCGCACGCAAGACACAGGAGAACGCGCGCCCATGAAACACATCCAGATCCTCGGGACCGGCTGCCCGAAGTGCCGGACGCTCGCCGCGAACGTCGAGACCGCGGTGAAGGCCGCGGGCATCGAGGCGAAGGTCGAGAAGGTCGAGAAGATCGTCGACATCCTGAAATTCGGCGTGATGATGACACCGGCGCTGGTCGTGGACGGCCAGGTGAAGTGCGTCGGGAAGGTGCCCGGCGCTGACGAGATCGCGAAGCTGATCGGGTAGGGGCCGATACGGAGGGCGCATCATGAACAAGCCGTTGAAACTGGCCATCCTCGCCGCGCTGGCGGCGGGCGTCGCCGCAACGCTGATCGCGAGGGGCCACTATCGCCGCGCCCTGGCGGCCGAGCGCGCCGCGGCGGCTGCGCCGGCTGCCGCGGGGCTGCCGCGCCTCGTGGATCTCGGCGCCGGGAAGTGCGTCGCGTGCAAGGCGATGACGCCCATCCTCGAGGATCTCCGGACGACGATGGCCGGCCGGCTCGCGGTCGAGTTCATCGATGTATGGGAGAACGAGGAGGCCGCGAAGAAGCACGGCGTCGAGACGATCCCGACGCAGATCTTCTTCGATGGATCGGGCAGGGAGCTCTTCCGCCACGTGGGCTTCATCTCGAAGGCGGACATCCTCGCGAAATGGAAGGAACTCGGCGTCGACCTCGGTGCCGCGCCGAAGTGACGCCATGGAACGGCTGCTGACCACGCTGTCGCACGCGATCGAGGGGACGCCCGCCGTGGCGCTGTCGGCGGCGCTGGTATGGGGCGTGCTGAGCGTGCTCCTCAGCCCGTGCCACCTGGCAAGCATCCCGTTGATCATCGGGTTCGTCAACGGGCAGGGCGGGGTGACGCTGCGGAGGGCGTTTCTGCTTTCGCTGCTCTTCTCGATCGGGATCCTGATCACGATCGCGGCCCTCGGCGCGGTCACGGCGGCGGCAGGGCGGATCCTGGGCGACGTCGGCCGGTACGGGAACTGGGTCGTCGCGGCGGTGTTCTTCCTCGTCGGCCTGCACCTGCTCGGCGTGATCCCGATGCCCGGCGGCGGACCGGGACAGGTCGGAATGAAGCAGCGCGGCCTGCTCGCCGCGTTCGTGCTGGGGCTGGTCTTCGGCGTCGCGCTGGGACCCTGCACGTTCGCCTTCATGGCGCCGCTCCTGGCCCTGACGTTCAAGCTATCCGCCGCGGCGCCGGCCTACGGGGCCGCGCTGCTCGTCGCGTATGCGGCCGGCCACTGCGGCGTCATCGTCCTTGCCGGCACCTTTACCGAATCGGTCCAGCGCTACCTCGATTGGAACGAGCGCTCCCGCGGCGCGACGATCCTGAAGCAGGCGTGCGGCGTCCTCGTGCTGCTCGCCGGTCTGTGGATGCTCTACACGGCGCCGTGACCGGCGCAGGGGGCGGAGGGCGCATCCTCGCTCCGTGCATCGATGGCGAGGACGCTCTCGGGGGCTTTCCGTCCGGCCGGGCCAGCGGCCCGGCCCTACCACGGATTCCACGCGCGCGATGGGTAGGGCCCGCCCGCCGGGCGGGCCGTTCGGCGGATCCCCGCGATCGTGCAACCTGGGTGACGCCCTTGCCTCACGCACGTCACCGGATCGAAGATGCGCCCGATGAACCCCGGCTCTCGCATTCATCACCCTTCCGTGGCACCCTGCGCCGGACCGGGGGGATGTGGGCATGCGACCGAACCGATTCCTGGCGCTCCTGCTCGTCCTTGCGGGCCCGGCGGGCGCCCGCGAGGATTGGCGCGGCCTGGTCCAGTGGTCGACGTCGGTCGACCTGTCGGAGAAGCTCGCGGTCTCCACGCTTGGCGAGGCGTGGTTCCGTGACGATGTCCGCGACGACTGCACCTATGATGCCTACCTCACCCTGACCCGCCGGATGGGCGGCGGCGTGGCGCTCTTCAGCCAGTACCTCGTGGCGGCCGTCGAGCCCTCGGCCGGCTCGTGGTCGACGGCCGAGTGGATCGACGGGGGCGCCTCCTGGACGATGGACATCCCGCATGTCGGCGGGCTGCGTCTGCAGGAGCGCGCCTACTACCGTGTCGACTCCCCCGCCGGCTGGGATCACCACCGGCCGCGGATCTACCTGATCCGCCCGTTCGGCGATTGGACGGTGACGGTGTCCGACGAACTGCGACTGGACCTCTCTGGGGATCGCGCCCAGGACGTCTTCCGCAACCGCCTCTTTGCGACGGTCGGCTGGAAAGCCACGAAGACCCTGTCGATCGGGCTGGGTTGCTTCCGCAACTGGGACCACGAAGACGATGGACGTTGGAGCGCGTGGAACGGCGTCCAAACGGTGGTGGCCGTCATACTCTGAGCCCGGGGAACCTTCCCGCGCCGTCCCGATCGCCTCTCCGGAGGCCGTCAGCGCCGCCCGAGACCTCGCAGGAATGTCAGGCCCGCCTCGACGCCGTCGGCGAAGAGCCGTGAGGCCTTGTCGCCGGCGATCTGCACCAGCGCGGCGAACGGGCGGGCGTGATCCTCGCGGAGGCGGAGCGCGAGCGGGAGGAGCGCGATGCGGCCGAGGGACGACAACACGTAGAGCACGTGGAAGTTCACGAAGGTCTGGGGGCCGACCCGCCACGTCCAGCCGCCCATCGCGTGGGCCAGCAGCCCGCCGACCACCGCGGCGATCGCGAGGAAGGCGCCGGCGACGAGGTTCTGCACGGCGAGGTGGCTCGTCCGGTTCGCCTCCGGCGCGGTGCCGAGCACGAGGTTGAACGTCGCGAGGTTCAGCCCCGGCCAGAAGATCCCCGTCAGCATCGCGTCGATCCAGATCGGCCAGAGGAATCCCGGCGTCGCGAAGAGCCAGAAGAGCGGCAGCGTGCTGACCGCGACGATGTTGACCGCCAGCACGGGCCGGTGGCCGAAACGGTCCGCGATGCGCCCCCACAGCGGTTGCGACGCGAGGCCGCACACGCCGGAGAAGATCGAGTAGAGCGCAACCTGCGCGACCGACATCCCGAGATGGCGGTACATGTGCGGCGCGAAGAACGGCCCCGCGACGCCGCACACCGACGACCACAGGATGAAGAACACCAGCAGCCGCCGGAAGTCGGGATCCGCAAAAGGCAGCCGCAGCATCCGCCCGAAGGCGATCGGCGGCTCGGATCGCAGCGGCGGCTCCCACTGGCGCCGGAGGATCCATGCCGTCAGCAGCGCGAACACGATCGACGCCGCGAAGAACGGAACCAGCGCCACCGCCCCGGGCGTCCGCCGCATTGCCGCCGTCGCGAGCAACCCGGTCCCGTAGGTGGCGAGCATCTGCACGAGGCTGATGACCGTGTTGCGCAGGCCGAAGTAGCGCCCGCGCCGGTCCGGCGGCACGAGGTCCGTCATCCACGACGTCCACGGGCTGAGCGACAGGTTCAGCGCGAAGTTCGACGCGAAGACGATCCCGAGCAGGAGGCCCACCCGCACCGCCGGCGTCGCGGGCAGGAACGGGATCAGGCCCGCCAGGGACCAGGCGAGCCGGCCGGCCAGCGCGGCGCCGGTGACCAGCGGCTTGCGGCGGCCGGCGATCCCCACGATGCGCGCGCCGACGAGCCCGCCGGCGGCCGAGACGGTCGTCAGCGCCGTCAGCAGGCCGAGGTCGACATCCCGCGCCCCGAGCGCCAGGGCGAAGGCCGTGACGATCGCGTTGCCCGTCAGCGCGCCGAACGCGGCGGACGAGCATCCCTCCGCGACCGCCAGCCTCAGGCTGCGGGCCGGCTCGCCGGAAGGGCGGGGGGAAGGAGTTTCAGGTTCCACGTTTCAAAGTTCAGGTTGGCGGGAGGGAAGCACGAAATCCTGATTCCGAAGCACGAAACAAATCCCAATCCTCAATCGGGAAATCCCAAACAAGACGCCCGTTTGGATCCTTTGGGTATTCGTGCTTCGGAATCGGGATTTCGTGCTTCCGAATCAGATGAGGGTTCCCTGCCGCGCGGGCGGCACGAGGCCCATCGTGCGGTAGCAGCGCTCGGTGGCGATGCGGCCCTGGGGCGTGCGCTGGATGTAGCCCTCCTGGATCAGGTAGGGCTCGTACACCTCCTCGATCGTGCCGGCCTCCTCGCCGACGGAGACCGCGAGGTTGTTCAGTCCGACGGGTCCGCCGGCGAACTTGTGCAGCAGGGCCTCGAGGATGCGCTTGTCCATCTCGTCGAGCCCGTTCGCGTCGACGTTGAGCATCACCAGCGCCGCGTCGGCGACGTCGCGTGTGATGCGGTTCCCGGCGCGGACCTGGGCGTAGTCGCGGACCCACCGCAGCAGGTTGTTCGCGATGCGCGGCGTGCCGCGGGCGCGCCGTGCGATCTCGGCCGCGCCGTCGTCCTCGAGGTCCACGTTCAGAATGCGGGCCGAGCGCTGGAGGATGTGGGTCAGGTCCGCCGCATCGTAGTAGTCCAGCCGGGCCGTCATGCCGAAGCGCGTCCGCAACGGGGCGGTCAGCAGGCCGCTGCGCGTGGTCGCGCCGACGAGCGTGAACTTCTGGAGGTTCAGACGGACCGAGCGGGCGCTCGGGCCCTGGTCGATCATGATGTCGAGGACGAAGTCCTCCATCGCCGAGTAGAGGTACTCCTCCACCGTCTTCTGCATCCGGTGGATCTCGTCGATGAACAGGATGTCGCCGCGCTCGAGGTTCGTCAGCAGGCCCGCGAGGTCGCCGGGCTTGTCGATGACCGGCCCCGAGGTCGCCTTGACGTTCACGTCCATCGCCTCGCCGAGGATGTAGGCCAGGGTCGTCTTGCCCAGTCCCGGCGGGCCGCACAGCAGGACGTGGTCGAGCACGTCGTTCCGCCCGCGCGCGGCCTCGACCATCAGCTCGAGCCGCTCGCGGACCTTCCCCTGCCCGGTGAAATCGGCGAAGCGACCGGGACGGAGCGTCAGGTCGAGCTCCCGGTCGGGCCGGTTCAGCGCTTTCGAAACCGGCGGTATGGAGGAATCTGCCATGGTCGCGGGAGCCTATCCCACCCCCCCCGCCGCGCGCAAGCACGCCCCCGGCATGGACGCTGCCGGGCGGCCCGGCACGCGAACGGAGGGATCAGTGCCTGGCGCCCGGCTTGGCGGCCGGCGGCTTCAGCGTCGGATCGATCTCCGGAGTTCCGCGCAGGTCGAGGCGGATCACCGTCGCGACCGGGTCCGGCGCCGCGGCGGGCAGGCGGATCTTCACATGCGCGCCGTCGGGCTTCACGTCGAGCGCGGCGCCCGGCGCGGCGAGAAGCGCGGCCTTCGCGACGTCCGCCTTCATCGGCACGTCGAGAACGTTGTCGGCCGGCCAGTCGAAGACGTGCAGGTAGAGCGCGGAGCCCTTCTGCGTCGCGCGGCCCCACGGCAGCGACGGGAAGGGGCTGGCGGACGTCGCGTAGATCGACTCGCCGTTGACCTTCATCCACGCCCCGATCGCCCGCATCGACTTCACGCTCTCCTCGGGCACGCTGCCGTCGCCCTTCGGGCCGATGTTGAGCAGGTAGTTGCCGCCCTTGCTCGCGATGTCGATCAGGTTCCGGATGAGCGTCTCGTCGGACTTCCACGCGTGGTCGTGCTCGCTGAAGCCCCACGTCGTGTTCAGGGTCATGCAGGTCTCCCAGTCGACGCCGGGCATGCCGGTGGCGGGGATGTGCTGCTCGGGCGTGATGAAATCGCCGTACTTCGTGTCGAGGCTGTTGGCAAAGCCGTCGGTGCCCATGCTCTTCCAGCCGGCCTCGGGGCTGCGGAAGAGGCGGTTGTTCATGACGATCGCGGGTTGCTTCGCGCGGACCTTCGCCATCAGGTCCATCGCGCGCCACGCCTCGTCGCCCTGGAAATCCTGCGCGCTGTAGTCCCACCACAGGATGTCGACGGTGCCGTAGTTCGAAATCAGCTCGTCGACCTGTGCGTGAAGGAAGTCGACGTACTTCGCGTGCGAGCGCTCGCCGTTCGGATAGGGCTGGCCCTTCAGGGGATGGGGGAGCTGTTTCGACTTCGCGTACTCGTACTGGTCGTGGTGCCAGTCGATGACCGAGTGGTAGAAGCCGACGCGCAGGCCCTCGGCACGGCAGGCGTCGACGATCTCGCGCACGAGGTCGCGGCCGAGGACCGATCCCGCGTCGTAGTCGGTCGCCTTCGAGTCGTGCAGCGCGAAGCCCTCGTGGTGCTTGCTTGTGAAGACGAGGTAGCGGCAGCCCGCGGCCTTCGCGAGCGCGGCCCATTCCTTCGCGAAGCCGGGCGCCGGCTTGAACAGCGGGATCGCGCGCTTCGCGTAGCTGTCCGTGTCGGCCTTCACGCGCTGCTGGATCCACTCCATGCCGCCCTTGGTTCCGACGGCCTTGCCCTCCCAGGTGCCGGCGAGACCGGAGTAGAGACCCCAGTGGACGAACATCCCGAACCGCGCCTCGCGCCACCACGTCATCCGCGCGTCGTGCGCGGCGGTCGCGGCGCCGGATGCCTGTCCCTGCGCCAGCGTTCCCGCGCTCATTGCCGCCCCGACCACCGCCATCGCCACCGTCTTCGCGTTCATGTGCGTCTCCTTCGTGAAGCCGTCGCGCACGCTACCACGTTTCCGGCAGGGTTTCGCGCGGTTTCGCAACGCGCCCGGCGCCGACATGGAGCCGGGAGGGCCCGCGGCCCCGCGGGCCGGTCGGTGAATATGCATCCCTCGTACGGTCGCCGGGGCCGGCGACCCTCCCGGCGCGGGTCTACCGTGTCGCGGACCGTGGCGCCAGGATCGCCGTCACCGGAAAATGGTCCGATGGCGTGCGGCCGTCGCGCGCGGTGCGGTCGATGCGGGCGTCGACGATGCGCCAGTCGCGGGACACGCCGATCCAGTCGATCCGCGGTCCGTTCGTTGACGCCGCGCGGAAGCCGCTCGTCGTGCCCTCGTCGGGTCCGGGGCGGGGGTGGATGGCGCGGTAGGTGTCGACCAGCGGCGAGTCGCGCCCGTCTGCGGCGCCGAAGAATGCGTCCCAGGGTTTGCTCCCCTCGGCGGCGTTGAAGTCGCCCGTGACGATGACGCGGCACTCCGGGCCGGCCGTTGCGACGCGGGCGCGGAGGAGCCGGGCCGACTCGATCCTCGCCTGCATGCCGCGGTGGTCGAAGTGGGTGTTGAAGAACATGACGGGCGGCGTGTCCGGCGCGTGGCGGTCGCGCAGCTTCACCCAGCTCACCATCCGCGGCAGGGAGCTGTCCCAGCTCTTGCTGCCCGCAACATCTGGCGTCTCGCTGAGCCAGAAGTGGCCGCCGTCGGTCTTGTCGAAGCGGTCGCGGCGGAAGAAGAGGACGCACATCTCGCCCTTGGCGGCGCCGTCCTCGCGCCCGACGCCCCACGCCTCGTGTCCCGGCAGGGCGGCGGCGATGACGTCGCGCTGGAAGTCGAGCGTCTCCTGGGTGCCGAGGAGGTCGGGGTCGAAGGCCTTGATGGTGTCGACGAGGAAGTCCTTGCGCCTGTCCCAGTGGTTCTCGCCGTCGTTCGCCGTGCCGTAGCGCACGTTGAAACTCATGACGCGGACGGCGTCCCCCGTCCCCTCCGCCCCCGCCATGACAGCGGCCATCGCGAAGAACCCGGTCAGAAGAACTCGATTCATGGTCCCCATCCCCATTCAGCCGGGAGATTGACAAATCCCCCTCCCGGATGCTTGAATGCCGCCGCTTTTCGGGCGCTTAGCTCAGTTGGCTAGAGCACTACCTTGACATGGTAGGGGTCACAGGTTCAAGTCCTGTAGCGCCCACCAGCCTTCGCCCGAGCCTGCGAGGGCGAAGGTTGCCACGCCGCAGCCGGTCGCGGCAGCGACCGCGAAGGCGGGCTCTTCTCCCAGCGCCCCGGCTCGGGGCTCCGGCTTGGCAAGCCACTCGGTCCGGAGCGGCGGGGGACAGGAAACGCCACGACCCACCTCCACGAGCACGTCGACGAGCTGACGCTTCAGAAAGCCGTCGACGCAATTCCGGCCATCAGGACAGAGCCCGACCAGAAGCCTTCCGGAGGATGAGCTTCCTTTCGATTCGCCATGCCGGTCAGCCCCGCGATACGCTGCCCCGACAAAGGTGAGTGCACATGCAGACGGCAGGGATGAATAGCGGCCGCCGCTTCGATGCGGAGGATTTCATTCAGAAGGAGCGGACGTTCGCACCCGTGCAGGTTTAGTCGTGTTATACGGATCGACCTGATCGTATAACAGTACGCGTGGTTGCGATACGGATGGACATCTGGATTGCAAGTAGCTGATCTACAGCCTACTGCATCCGGTCGAGTGACGAAACATGCGCGCGGCCATGTAGCCTTCTGCCGAATCCGCTGCCGCCTGCCCTTCGCCTCTCCATGGACTGGGTTCGCGAGTTGTCGGCGGCGGACCGGGCGTTGAGCGAGCTGGCCGGGGTCGGCCGGACGCCGCCCAATCCCCATCTGCTGATCCGACCCTTCGCGAGGAAGGAGGCCGTCCTTTCGAGCCGAATCGAGGGGACGCAGGCGTCGCTGTCGGACCTGCTCTTCTTCGAGGCGGCCTCGACGCGGGAGAAGGCGGGATCGGACGTGCGCGAGGTGGCGAACTACGTCACCGCGCTCGAGCATGGTCTGGCACGGCTGGTCGAGTCGCCCGTGTGCCTTCGATTGGTGCTGCTGCTCTGCCACGAGAAGCTGATGCCGCAACCGCTGCTCTATTTGAGCGCCTATTTCGAGCGGAACCGCGACGAGTACTACCGCCGTCTGCTGGACGTGAGCATGGCCGGAGCGTGGGAGGCCTGGAATTCGTTCTTCCTCCGCGGCGTTGCGGAGCAGGCGGCCGATGCCGTCCGCCGGTCCGACCGGCTGCTGGCCTATTGGACGGAGTGCCGGGAACGCCTGCACGCAGAGCGGGCCGGGTCCCTCGCGTTGCGCCTGGTGGACGATCTCTTCGACTGGCCCGCGTTGTCGGTCATGCAGGTCGCATCCAGGTTTGAGGCCACACCGGCCGGGATCCAGCGTTGCGTGGAGCGTCTGGCACGGGCCGGAATCCTCCGCGAGACGACCGGCGGGAAGCGGAATCGCGTCTACATGGCGGATCGGATCGTGGGGATTCTCGAAGAGCCCTGACCCCATGCCCCCCGCTCCGGACTCCTGAGAGTGCAAATCGAGCCGATCATGTCGAGCCGATCATGCCTTCTGCCGGTCGACTTCGGCTTCCTTCATGATCTCCCGCTTCGCGGCATCACGCTCGTGCTTGGCCGCCAGCCGCTTGTTGAGGGGGCGCAGATGCTTCCAGTCCTGCGGCGCCTTCACCAGCGTGTCCTTCCGCATGTGAGCCATGGCGAACCTCCCGACTGATGCTGATCAGAAACCCCTTTTCGAGCGGAACGGGCGCGCTCCTGTGGAACCCGCCTGAAGCAGGGCTTTCACGGGGCAAAGGTAGCAACGCCCGGGAGGGTGGGCAATGACCACGACAGAATCACGACCAGGTGCCCCCCGAACGGCGAGAGAGACATGGGCGTAGAGCACCCGGCCGGAATCGCCGTGGCACAAGGGCAGGATCGAGCGAGGCATCGGCTGCGGGTTCGGATCGGGGGGATTGGCCTGAGCCGCGGCCGATCCCGCCTTTCGGCCCGGCGGCCCAGCACGAGACTGGATCCATGACTGTGCCGCGACTACACTCGGCCGCATGAAGGCCGTTGGTCAGCGCGCCCAGGGGCAAAGGGGGATCCCAACCATGAGGTATTTCACATCACTACTGTCCGGTTATTTTCGGGCACACGTTGAGTTGAACCGCATGGGCAG
>CAYODK010000006.1:0-72799 GCA_964402695.1 uncultured Verrucomicrobiota bacterium | reverse complement strand
GTGTTAGCCTACCAACCGGGGGGGGGGGGGGGATGGGTGGGGGACTGGTGGGGGGGTCGGGCCCGTTTGCCGTGTAACCCGCAAACGGGCCCGGACCCCACGGCTACGCCGCTACGCGTCAGAGCCCCGGCAGACCTGACCAAGGTCAGAACCAACGCGGACGTCCTATCGTCGACTCGCCCTGAGCTCTGGCGCTCCCTTCAGACCCCTCCCGGGGCCCTTTACGAGCTTGTGCTGTCCGAGGAACCGCACGAACTCGTCTGTGAGCAGCGCAGCACCGTGGTTGGAGAGGTGGTCCGGATTCCGGAAGGTAGGAACCGTTCTCCCGGTGTCCATCGGAGAGCAACCCTCGATTCCAGATGGACACAGGACTCGTATCGGATCGAAGTGAAGCAGATCGCGGGACCGGGGGAACCGCGTTTCGAGTTCCTTCGATTGGCGCGTTCGCTCGCCCGGGTCGACGGGAAGGCAGATCCCGGACCCGATCATCCCCGCGTTGAACCACTGCGGAGCGCACTGGTTGATGTCGTGGAAGGCGTACTCCTGGAGCGGCAGGAAGTGAACGACGGTGATTCCCCTGGCGCCGAGCCATTCCGCGACCTTTCCCACGCCACGGTAGTAGCCGTCGGAATACGTGTCCTCGTAGCCGCTCTGCGCGTAGCGGTTCGCGACGACGACGACATCGCCTTGGCGCGCCTTCGCACGGACGAGGGAGAAGATGGCCTCGTTCTGGGCCGTCCCGAACCCGAACCCCTCGGGCGTTGAGCGCGGCTCTGGGATGAAGCTGCGGCCCTGGGTCGTCAGGAAGGCGACTCCGAGCCCCTTCTCGTGCAGCCGCTCGCCGAGCCCCGCCAGGTGCATCGCATGGCTGCTCCCGACGAAGAACACCGTCGGCTTCTCGTCCGCCGCCGCGAGGTGGCACTGTCCGAACTCGCGTTCCGTGAACGAGCGGCCGCCCGACAGCATGCAGTTCTGCTGCGTGACCGAGGTACCTCGAATGGCGTTCTCCTCGTGAAGGGTCGGACCGAGGTACTTGTGGCCCGTGTAGAGCCAGCTCCTCCCCAGGAAGAGCACGACCGCGACTCCGGCCGCGGCCACGGTCGCCCCGACGCCGTATCCGATGGAACGCAGCCGGGACGGGGACCACTCCGCGTGGCGGAGGGGTCGCTCCATCCAGCGGAACGACGCACCCGCGAGCAGGAACATCGCGGCGAGCTGGAGCGGAGCCGTCCACGCGTGAATCCCGATCGTCCACCGGCTCAAGGAGAGGACGCCCCAGTGCCACAGGTAGAGGGAATAGGAGACGAGGCCGACCCAGACGACCTTCGGGTGGGTGAGGACCGCATGGGGCGTCGAGCTGAGGCTGAGGCACGTGATCGTGGCCGCCGTGAAGGCCACGACAGCGGTCGTCGCAGGAACGGCCAGGGACACCGGCAGGAGCATCACCGCAACGATGCCGACGAGGGGCACCGTCGCCGGCACACGCCCGACCGCCCGTAGTGCCCTTCCGGGTTCCTGCAGGGCCACGAACAGCATGCATCCCGCGGCCAGCTCCCAGAGACGGGTCGGCATGAGGTAGTAGGCCGCCGGCTGGTGGACTCCGTGGAGCACGACGAAAGCTACGAGGGATACCACCGAGAGGCTCGCCATCGTGCGGAGCAGGTTCCTGGAACCCGCGGCGACCTGCCGGCCGAAGCCGGTCAGCCAGAGCAACGGCGGGAACAGGGCGTAGAACTGCTCCTCGACGCCGAGCGACCACGTGTGTGTGAAGACGTTGATGTCAGCCGCTGCCGCGAAGTAGTCGGTCGCTTCCCACAGCAGGTAGAGGTTGGAGACGCCGAAGAGGGCCGCCATCCCCGTCCTCAGCGAGACGCCGGGGCCCGGGTTGAAGAGACAGATGAGGAGGGACGTGACGACCGTGAAGAGGACGAGCGCCGGGACGAGGCGCTTCACGCGTCGGGTGTAGAACGCGCTCACGAACTCGCCGAAGCTCGCGCTCGGGCGCCCCGCCATCGAGGCCGTGATCACGAAACCGGAGATGACGAAGAAGACGTCCACGCCGAGATACCCGCTCGGCAGGAGCGACTCCTCCATGTGGTTGACGATGACGGCGATGACGGCGAGCGCTCGCAGCCCGTCGATGTCCGGGCGGTATGCCGCCCGCCCTCTCGCAATCTCGGCTCCCGGGACTGACCCGATCCGCCCCGTCATTCGCACTTCTCTGCGCCCTTATTCTCCCAGCACACCCCGCGAATATGGGAATCCCGGTTCGATCGAACGCAGCTTACGCGAGGTGGTTTAGACTTCGCGCGTCTCATCTTGGGGAGTGTGCGTGCCGACCGACCCTGACGCCTCTCCGGCTGGCGAGCTTCGGCCGGATGCCGTCCGCACCGGTACGAGCGTCCGGCGATGGCCGTGGTACGTCCAAGTCGTTGTCGGACTCGCCGTCTCCCTGCTCCTCCTCGAAGGCGCTCTTCAAATCGCGTCACTGGGCGCCTGGATGTATTTCCGCAGAAAGCCGGCACCCAAGGTCGAGCAGGACGCCAGGGTCGTCCTCTGCGTAGGTGACTCGTACACCTACGGCATGGGAGGCTCTGGGCGTGAGTCCTCATACCCGAGCCAGCTCCAGGCGCGCCTGCGGAAACGGACAAGAGCTCCGTGGCACGTCGAGAATGCCGGCTGGCCCGGAAGGAACTCCCGGGAGGTGCTCGAGCACCTTCCTCGGCTGCTGTCCCTTCATCGACCGGCATTCGTCTTGATCATGGTCGGGGCAAACGACGTCTGGTCGAAGCCACAGCCCTCGAAACTCGACCCGAACGGCATCCCGCGCGGAGCCGACTCCTCCCTCCGGAACGGATACCGGTGGCGGTGGCGAACGGGAAGGCTGCTCCGGCTCCTGCTCGGACGGTCACGTGCAGCCGCTTCGGGGGCCTCGAACGAGAGCTCGGAGGACTCGCCTGAAGGCCGGCGACCCAGCGCCGTTACTTCCCCCGCCAAAGCGCCCCCGTTTGCCCCTGGGCTACCCGAAGGAAGCCCTCTCGTGGGGAGGTGGGTTCTTCGAAACGCTCCGGCCCGGACCGAGGTCACCATCTATCAGAATGGGACCATCGCCATGGGGAGTCCTCTGCTTCAACGCGTTGCCATGATCGCGACCGCGGCGCCCGGGGAGCTTCGCCTTTGGGAGCCTTCATCCGACTCCGACCTGCGCTTCAAGATCCTCACCGGCGAAGGACCGATGCGACTGGCCGGTCCCGATGGAAAGCACTACGAACTCCAGCCGATCCGACAATCGACGAGGGAGCTTGAGGTCCCCCTCGGGCGCTGCGTTCCACCGGTCGAAGCCGCGGCTCTGGATCCCGGGACTCCGCTGATCGGCCTTTGGATGGCCCATCCGGAAGGAGAAGGCCATTCTGAAGCGCTCGAGATCGCCAGTGACGGCACCCTCTCGGTCGGCCCGCGTCGCCTCCGCTGGACCATGGATGGCTCTCGTTTCACGGCCGTCGACGGCCCCTTTCGGGCATCCTTCTCGGTCCGACGCTCCGTGAACGGCACCCGCGTTCTGGAAGACATCGATTCCGGGACCCTGGTGCGCCTCGTTCCGAGGCCACTGCAGGTCGAGTCCGCGGAGGAAGCGAGCCAGGACGGCGAGCAGAGCCTCGTCTCGAAGGACGGAAAGCGACGCGGATTCTTCGTCGACGAAAAGAGCCTCAAGGCCGCAAAGGCCAAGGTCGACCTCGAGAACGGCTCCGCCGAAGGCTGGCGTGCATACGCATGGCAGCTGTTCCAGCTCGGGCAATCCGTGAAAGCTCTGGAGGCGCTGGAGGCGGCGCTCGCGCGGGCCGGCGACGACCGTGCATTCCGGACCCGCTGCCTCGTTCTCAGGGCGAACATCCTCCGAGGCGCCGGAACCAAAGGCTACCTCTGCGCGATCGTAGAAGCCTTCAGCCTCGATCGGGACCCGGGCTTCCTGCGCCAGGCGGCGATCGATGCCCGGGACGCCTCGGAGCTGGACGCCTGCATGACCGAGCTGCGCCTCGACCCGGCCGTCGCGAGACTCGCGAGGGAGGAATTTGAGAAGGCACGCGACACGAGGGACGTCACCAGGAATCTCGCCTCACACCTCGAAACGGCCGCGGAGCTCTGTCTTCGCGCCGGCGCTCAGCCCATCCTCCTCTCGTATCCCTTCCCCACGCGTCCGATCGACCAGGCACTCCGCCTCGTCAAGACACGTCGAGACGTATCGGTGGTCGACCTGGCTGCGCCCTTCGAGCGAATTCGGGCCTCCGAAGCCGGGGCCGCTCTCTTCGCTCCCGACGGACACTGCAACGATCGAGGGTACTTCGAGATCGCCCGCGTCGTCGCCGAAGAACTGATCCGCGAGTCTTCGAGCCCGTGTCCTCCAGCCCTCCCCTGGTCACCAAGCCGGCAGACGGACGGCCTCCGGCAACGTCCATGACCCTTCTCGCGGGAAACGACCCGGGCACCGAGCTCGCCTCCCTCACCGAAGGTGAATCGGAGGAACGGTACTACTCGGCGGACAGTCGAATCCGGAAGCCGCGTCTTCTCCTTCGGGAGATGCTCCACGACGCATGGGGTGCCCGCGACCTCGCCCGGCAGCTCGTAGTCCGCGAGCTCCGAAGCCGGCATCACGCTTCTGCGCTCGGGATCTTCTGGACCCTCGGACCGACCCTAGGGATGACACTCGTATTCAGCCTCGCGGATGCTTCGTCGGTAATCCGGTTCGGACAGACGGACCTCCCCTATCCTGTCTACGTCCTCCTGAGCCTCGTCCTCTGGCAGGCCTTTCTCGACGGTCTGCAGGAGCCCGTCCAGACCCTCTTCACCGAACGGTCGCTCCTCGCCCGGGAGCAGGTCCCGAGCGAGTCGATCATCCTCGCCGGGCTGGGCATCGCCGCGTGCAACCTCGGCATCAGACTAGTCCCGGTCGCGGCAGCGTTCCTCGTGTACCGCATTCCGGTGGGGGTGGGGGCTCTTTCGGCGGCCGTCCCAGCCCTTCTCCTGACCGTGCTCGGCGCGGGATTCGGGCTCTTCCTCGCTCCGCTGAACGCTCTGTACCGGGACGTCTCGAGCGCCGTTTCTACCACGATTCCGTTCTTCTTCCTCCTCACTCCGGTCGTCTTCCCGGTTCCGACGAGAGGGCTGTTCCGCTTCGTCGTCACGCTGAATCCGGTGACGCCACTCCTCGTGACGGCCCGTGAGCTGCTGACCGGCAGGCCGGTGACGCTCCTCCTTGCGTCCGTCGTCGTCGGCCTCCTTGCACTCCTGCTCGCGGGCCTGGCGTGGGTCTTCTTTCGCCTCGCGACGCCCATCGTCATCGAGAGGGCGAACGCTTGACCGGGCCCATGCCGGACACAGCACAACCGGACTCACGCCTGGAGACGCTGGTCCAGGTAGAGAAGGTCCGGAAGAAGTTCTGCCGAAGCCTCGACGCCTCCCTGCGCTACGGACTCCGCGACGTCGCCTGCGAGCTACTCGGACGTGATCGGAAACCCGATCACCTCCGGGCCGGAGAGTACTGGGCGGTAAAGGACGTGTCGTTCTCGATTCGACGTGGAGAAGGCCTCGCGCTCATCGGTCGAAATGGTGCGGGCAAGAGCACTCTCCTCAGGCTGATTGGGGGCCGTCTGAAGCTCGACGGAGGGTGGATCCGGACGCGGGGCCGGATCGCCTCGATCACCGAGGTCGGCACGGGGTTCGACCCGACGCAGACCGGTCTCGAGAACATCTTCAACGCCGCCGCGGTCCTCGGGATCTCGGTACGGCAGACGCGGCGCCTCATCGACGAGGTCATCGACTTCGCCGAGCTCCGCGAGTTCATCGACACTCCGGTGCAGTCCTACAGCACCGGCATGAAGGCACGCCTCGGATTCGCCGTTGCGGCGCAGGTCCGACCAGACATCCTGCTCGTCGACGAGGCCCTCGCCGTCGGCGACGTCGCCTTCCGCCGGAAGTGCCTGAACCACATGTCGGACTATCTTCGCCGCGGCGGATCGCTCGTCGTCGTCTCCCACGACCTCTACTCGATGCAGTGCGTCTCGAGTCGCTGCCTCGTGCTGGAGCGCGGCTCACTCGTGTTCGACGGAGCCGTGGAGAAAGGGATCGGGCTGCTCTTCGAGCTCTTGAAGGACCGACCGGCGTCGGTGGTAGGCCTGCCCGCATCCGTACCCGGGGAGCCGTCTCCCAGAGGCTCCGTCGATGGAGAAGACGGCCCATCCCTGGCCGTCGCCGGGGAGGCCGTCCCGGGCAGAGGTGATCCCGCGCGCTCGGTGCCCATCCGCATCGACGGCCTTCGGATCGAGCCTCTCGAGGGGACAGCGCTCCGCACTGGCCATCCCGCGCGAGTCACGGTGGCGTATACCGCAGACGCCTTTCTCGAGCCGGTGACCTGGGCATTCACTCTCTGCACGGCGGACCAGCTGATACGAATCGGGACCGGCTTCAGGGACAGGGCCCTGCGCGGCGTTCGTATTCCAGCCGGGTCGGGGACACTCACGTGCGTGATGCCTCGCCTGCCATTGAGGCCGGGCCGTTACGCGCTCAAGGCCGCGATCGTCAGCGCCGAAACCGGCATTCTCCTCGCCCTTCGCGGCTGGGAAGACGTCCCCTGCATGTTCGAGGTCGCCAGCCTGGCCTCATACACGGACAGCATCCACGCGCTTGCAGGCGACCTCGTCGAGGTCGCGGTCGAATGGGAGGATTGAGCCACGGATGCGCGGTGCCGGCCCTGCCCGAGCCACCTCGTTCCGAGAGGCTCCCGCCATGAACGCGCCTACCCCCGAGTCCCACCGTGTTCGCCTCTTGCCCCGTCCACACCGGCACGCCGGGCCGAGGAGTCGAGAATGAGTGAAGGGCATCGAACGCCTCCTTCCGAAACCCCGGCGCCCGGGCTTCCTTCCGTCTGCTATGTGGAGATCACTACCCGCTGCAACTTCCGGTGCATTCACTGCATTCGGCAGAAGTTGCCTCAGCAGGTGGGGACCGCGATGTCCCTCGAGGTCTTCCAAAGAATCCTCGGGAACCTGGGTTTCGGAGGCGGCTTCCTTCCCGGGCTGGTCTTCTTCGGGCTGGGCGAGCCCTTCACGAACCCGGAGTTCACCGCGATTCTCTCGCATGCCCGGAAGACGCATCCCGATCTGCACATGAGCTTCTTCACGAACTTCTCTCTGCCGACGCCCGCGGACATCGCGACGCTCGTAGAGATCGGCGTCGACGAGGTCATCGTCTCGATCGAGACCCTCGACGCGGAGAGCTACCGGCGAGTCAGGCAGAGCGACGCTTTCGGGAGGGTGCTCGGGAGCATCGCACAGTTGAACGAAGTCAAGCGCCTTCGGTCCTCGGCCCGTCCTGCCTGCAGCGTGGCCTGGGTGGTGACGTCCGACACCGTCGCGGACATGCCGGGAGCGGTCGCCTTCGCCGCGAAGCTGGGGATGTACCGGGTGTACTTCATGAGCACCTACTACCTGAGCGACTACGATGGGCCGCGCGTGGACCTGGAGAGCCCCGCGTTCCGCGCCGTGCTCGCGGCTGCGACGAAAGAGGCCGCAAGACTGGGAATAGAAGTCCAGTTCACCGGCCCGAGAGAGTACGAGTTCCGGCCCTGTCGCTTTCCGACGGACCAGGTGAATGTCGCTATCGATGGAAGCGTCTACCCGTGCTGGTTCACTCTGGTCAACCCGCGGCGAGCGTCCGAGAAGCTGGGCGACCTCTCACGACAACGACTCGACGAAATATGGGGCTCGGAACCATTTGAGGCCCTGCGGCGGGCGCTCGCCTCTGGCAGCGGGGTCTGCTCGTCCTGTCCCCTCCTCTTCGAAGGGCAACGGAACGTGACCATCGACCTCGCCTCCTTCGGCCCACCTCGATGAGCCCTCTTTTCGCGTATCCCGTGCGCTCGAGCAGGGCCGGTGCCTCGCCCCCCGCCGTCGGTTGGCTCGGCGGGAGCACCGGAGAGGCCGGCCAGGCGGCTCCCGCCTCCGACGTTCCAGTGGCCTCGGTCGCCTCCGTGTCCCTCGGAGCGAGATCGCGGCCGCAAGCGGGACCGCTATAGAGCGGTGAAGGTCGCGACGGGGTCTCCTCGTTCCCCACGGGACGATCGCCAGCGCAGGAGAGCTTCCAGGACCAGAACGGCTGTGAGCTCGGCACTTCCGTCCTCGAAGACGTCGTAGAGGTCGTTGTAGTACGGAAAGGGGACCCAGCCCTTCTCGTGCCATTCGAGTCTCAGGAGATTCCGGACCCCTCGCTCGCGCGACTCAGCGCTCCCGATACCGAGGTACATCGAGGCCAGCAAACCCATGGCCGTTTGAAACGGAGTACCCCAGGAGCCATCCTCCCTCTGGGCCAACGCAAGCTCCTTCGCAGCGATGGCCTTGATGGCACCGATCGGCTCGACGCGAGCCGCAGACAGCCGCGCCAGGTGAAACCAGGCAGCAAGCCGACTTCCGTAGTACTGCTGCGGCATGTCTCCATCGAGGACCTGCTCCACCAGAGCCGTGACGGCCGCCGGACACCGTCCGCGAACCTCGGGACAGAGAAGCACATTCGCAGCGACCGCCGGCTCGCGGCTGATTCGATACTCGTTCGCCATCTGTGAGAGACGGCCGCGCGAAGTCCCGTATGACTTCATGAGCGCTCGGCAACGCCTCTGGTCCCGGCAGAGCCAGAGGAAGTTGCGAGGATGGCGCAAATGGCGCAGCCGGGGCACAAGCCAGGTGTAGAAGCGTCCGCGCGAATCGACGTTGGCCGCGATCATGTTCACGTTCAAGGCGACCGGAAAGCCATTGGCCCGAAGCGCGGCGCCGACGAGGCACGTGTCCTCAACGTCTGCCGGGAATGGAATCGGCCCGTCTCTCCGCATCGCGTACCGCGCGATCCCATTTTCGAGCGCCGGGACGAGGTATTCGCAGACCTGTCGACCGAGTTCGGCGAGGCGCTCGTCCCCGAGGAAGGGCAAGTGGATGGCGATGCTCGCCGCCGCAAACGGGCAGTCCCCGAACTCGTACCAGCCGTCGTACTCAGTGGGCCTCGCGTAGCTCCCCACGTCGCCGAGGAACCGACGAAGCGTGCGGAACCGACCCTGTTTCCGAAGCCTCGACTCCAGGTAAGAGACGAGGCCCTCCGCCTTCTCCTCGAGCTCGGCGAGCGCGACGCTCATCGCACGGTTCCTTCGGCTCGAGCGGCCGAGCCGCGCTGCAGGTCCGGTGCCGCCGGCGAACGGTAGATCCGAATTCCGTATCCGAGCCGGCTGCGGCCGAGAGGGATGCCGGAAATGCGCTGCGGCTCCCTGAGTATCCCGTCGAAAACGACCTCCTCCCCGCCACGAAGAACTCCCGGGCGCGCCTCGACGACGCTCAGGCCCGCCCGGCCCGTCCCGATTCCCGTCGAGACGATCCACCGGGCGTCCCTTGCCGCGTGAGGCGCCCAGCCCGCGTCGACGAAGGGGTTTCGTCCAGCGAAGACCGTCCAGAGGCACCCGTCGCCGGCAACGAGCTCCCCCGCTGGCACGTACTTCTCCACCGCCTTCGCCGCACTCGAGTAGCGCTCCCTGTCATCGATCGTCGTCGCGCGTGCAAGGGTGAGCAGTGCGAGCAGGAGGCCGGGCAGCAGGCATCCCAGAGCGATCGCCACCGGCGCCAGCCTGGCCCGGGGGAACAGCCCCGCTGTGATCGCCACGACCGCGACGACCGCCAGGGGTAAGAGCAGGTGCAAATAGGTGCCGGCCTTGGGGGTCAACAAGAGCCAGACGAGCACACCGAAGATCGTCGCTTCGGCGAGAGCGACGGCTCGTCTGGAGCGGTCTGCTCCCGCAGGCGTTCTGCGGGAAAGGAGGAGCGCGATCCCGAGCGCGACGAACCACGGCACGAACACGGCGTCCGACCAGGAGAAGGCTCCGGTCAGACGGAACGGATGACGAAGTCCCGTGGCGACGGCACCAAGGATCTGCCGGGCGAGCGTGCTGAATGTCTCCGCAGAAAGCGCCCACGAGCTCGCGACAGCGAGGAGGGCACACGAGGCGAGCTGCAGCAGCAGCGATCGAACGCTCACCCAAGCTAGCCCGCTGCGGATCACGAAGACGGACAGGACCGCGCCATAGAGAAGCGTCGCCGCGGGGCCGACCAGAAACGTCGCGAGGAGCCCGAGCAGGAGCACGGGCCGTGCCCGCGAGCCGTGCCCGGCCGAGCCATCGAGCGACTCTAGCAGGAGGAGGACGCTGGCAAGGACGAGGACGCCGGCGAGGACGTCGGTCCGATCCAGCCGGTAATAGCAGAAGGCTCCGATCGCGGCCATCGAAGCCCAGAGACCTCGACGCGTCTCCACGAGCCGGAGCGTCAGGACGCCAGCGAGAAGAGCGGTCATCCAGTGAAGCAGGAGGACGAACGCATGGTTCTGATAGCCTCCCAGGCCGAACAATTTGAACCATCCGGCAAGAGCGACCATGAACAGGGGCGGATACGGGACGAGCCCATCACCCGGTCCGTTCCCGGCCAGTCCCACAAACGGGTTCGCCCATCGCCCGGTGGTCGCCAGGTGATACGCCGTTCCCTTGAAGTAGACCTCGTCCGTCGTCAAGGGCGGGAACAGGCGCACCAGGAGAAAGAGGTCCACCAGGGCGAGCGCGACGAGGACGACGATGAGGCTGCCCGGCCACGACGTTCGTTCTGGCCGCGAGCCACCCGGAGTGGCGGACTCGCCGAGGCTCGCGGGGGCTGACACGCCGCGACGATGCATGTGAACAGGGCCACGCCAGCGGCAGCGGTGGCACCGAACGAACTGCAAGGGGAGGAGGCTGCGCACGGCGTTTTCCCACGAACGTCTGCTTCTCGAGAGAACGAGCCCACCCGCGGCGCCGCACTTCGGGCAAGAGACCCCGTCGATCCGTGGATGGAGCTTGCCACCCTCTGCAGGCCGCGGCGCCGGCGCCGGCATCGGCTCCGGCCGATCGGAGGGGGCGACGTCGCTCGAAGGTACGCTCTCGACACCCCCTGGCGGAGGGCTCTCGAGAGAGAACGACCGCTTCGAGAGGGCGCCTCTCCACAGGCAGGAGGGACAGCGTACGAACTCGAGGGGCAGGACGCGCCGAACGAGGACTTCCCAGCGACGGTAGCTTCTGGACAGCACGAGCCTGTGCGACTCCGAGCAGCGCGGACAAGAGGCGCCGCGGATTCGCTGAGGCCCGGGACTGCGCGGGCGATCCAGGGCCGGACGGGGCTGAGAGCCTCCTGCCGCCGCTGTGGCCGACGCAAGCAGATCTGAGATGCGCTCCTGATGGAGAAGAGCCGCGATGTCGGCAGCGGTCCTTCCCATGGGCGTCTCGGTCAGGGGGTCTGCCCCGCTCTCGAGGAGTAGCGCGACCGTTGCGAGGTCTCCGCCGACCGCCGCATGGTGCAAGGCTGTCGCTCCGTACTCGTCCTGCGCATCCACCCTCGCGCCCGCTGCGAGCAGTCTCTGGCAGATGTCGACCTTCCCGGCTTTCGCGGCCATCATCAGGGGCGTCCGCCCGAGGCCGTCCACCGATTCGACCCGTAGTCCAATCCGCAAGAGGAGCCCGACGAGCCTCCCACGGGACCGCGCAGCAGCCATGCCGAGCAGCGAGCCACGCGCCTGCTTCCGAACGGCCATGACGGCCCATCCGCAGAGCAGTATCGCCACTACCGAAAGGACCAGGCCGATCAGAGGCGCGCTCGAGAGCCGGCCCGTCGACGACGGAGATCCTTCCTGCTCGAGGAGGGGAAGGCGGGACGGCTCGGGGAGACCGGGAAGGCGGGGCACGGGAGTCCCCTGAATGGCAGAGGAGGCTACCGCAGGAAAGCTGGTGAAAGAGACGTGCTCGTGCGCGATCAGCCAGCGGCCGCCTTTCCGAACCCAGACATTCGTCCATCGTCCTTCGTATGTGACCGGACGCCCATCCCTCGTGACCCCTTCCAACCTCCAGGTTGTGGCCGTCGAGGCCAGATCGCGCCCCGCGACGACGAAAGGCTCTCCGGTCGGGACGAACTCGCAGAACTGCCAGTCCCGCACCAGGCTCAGCAGGAAGGAGACGTGCCCCTGCGCACCGACGAAACGAGCAAGCTGCGGGCCGTAGAGGACGACATCCGCGCCCGGGTCGTACAGTTCGAGGATTTCCTGCTCTGACCTGGAGGTCCACGTCGCGAAGGATCGTTTCTGCAACTCGCGAAGAAACTCCGCCGACGGAACGGTGCCTGCCGGTGCTCCTGCGACGTTCGCCCCGCAGAGAAGCGTCAACACGAACAAGAGCGCTCGTTTCATTCGGCAGGCGATATGATAATGGGGACAGACGTCATGAACCGTCGATTCGCGGAACCGGCCCAACCGCGAAATGGCTCTGCCCGTAAGGACGGCCCGGAATACCGGGTCGTGATCGGGTTGACTTCCGGGGAGCTGAGCGGTGTAGACACGTTCTCGTTCCACATGGCGCGTGCGCTGGGATCGCGCGGTTTCGATGCCCGCCTGTTGTTCACGAGGCCGTCGACACGCCGGACGAACCCCATTCCCCTCCCTGCCGATCTCCGCTTCGATCGACTCCCGGTCCGTCTTCACCATCGATGGAACGAGCGGTGGAGCACTCTCGGGCGCTACCTTGCCGAGCTCTCGCCGTGCGTCTACATCCCCAACTACGATTACGCGTATTCCGGGGTCAGCCCGGTCCTCCCGGATTCCGTCGCCGTCGTCGGCATAGCCCACAGCGACGACCCGGACCACTACGAACACGTTGCGAGACTCGGCGCCTCCTGGAACGGCATCGTCGCGGTCAGCGACGCCGTGTCCGCGGCAATCGCGAAACAGACGCCCCGCCTGGTCCCTCGGATGCGAACGATCCCGTACGGGATTCCATGCCCGGAGGCCTTCCCCGAGCGCGTCTCCCGCCCGGGTGCCCCCCTCAGAATCGTCTACGCGGGCCGGATCGTCCAGCACCAGAAGCGTGTCCTCGACGTCGCCGCCATCGCTCGACATCTGGCGCTCCAGGGCGTCCCCTTCGAGCTGCGAATCGCGGGGAACGGAGCGGATCGGACGAATCTCGAACGGGCCCTCGGAGACCTCGTCGGTCGTGGCCAGGCCAGTCTCCTGGGCACGCTCTCCAACGACGACATCCTCCTCGAGCTCGAACGGGCCGACGCCTTCGTCCTCGCGTCCGAGTTCGAAGGGCTGCCCCTCGCGCTCCTGGAGGCGATGAGCCGAGGTTGCGTGCCGGTCGTTTCCGACATCAGAAGCGGCATCCCGGAGCTCGTCGCCGACGGCGAGAACGGCTTCCGAGTCCGTGTTGGTGACGTGAGAACCTTCGCTGCCCGGCTCGAAGTCCTGCAGTCCGACCCGGTTCGACGAGCCGCGATGGGCGCGGCGGCTCACCGCACCGTCGCCGACAGATTCAACCTCGATGGAATGGTCGACGCCTACACGGCGCTATTCGATCAGGTCTGGCACGACCTTTCGACGGGTTCCTTCCGGCGGCCGCCCGGGACCGTCCGCTCCCCGCTCGGGCTTCCTCCTCCCTGGCTCGACCACCTCCCGCCGGTCCGATCGCTCCTGTCGGGACACGCGCGGCGGTACTTCGGGCGGCTCGGCTTTCGGCGAAGGAGCAGTTCGGGCCCGCCTTCGTGAAACGACGTGCTCTCAGCCGTGCCGTTCTCGATGTCCGGACCGTCGTCGCGAGCGTGCGGGCCGGCGAGTGGTTCTCGTCGAAGGTCCCGATGGCGCTCGCGGTCGGCTACGCGCAGGCGCTCGTCTGCCGGTCACCGTCTTCGTCCTCGGGCCCCCGCCTTCTGGCGATCCTGATCTCGACGTCGGCGCTGGGCGCTTTCGGATATCTGGCGAACGACTTCTTCGACTCGGATGCGGATCGGCGAGCCGGACGGCCCACCCGAATACGGACGGTACGCAGGGAAGCAGTCGCCGGCGCCCTCCTGTTCCTCGCGGTGGTGAGCGTCCTGCCGGTATTCCTGGCCGGCGCGGGGTCCATGGGCGTCGCGCTGGTGATCGCGAATCTCGCCCTTGCGGGCGCCTATTCGGCCCCTCCCGTCCGGCTGAAGGAACGGTCCCTCCTTGGGGTACTCGCGGACTCGCTGGCCGTCCACACCTTCCCGGCGGCGACTGCGTCGTGGGTTCTCGGCGAGGGCAGCCTCGGCGTACCGGCCGCACTCGCAATCGCGTGGTCCTTCCTCACTGGAACCCGGGGCATCCTCCTCCACCAGCTCTGGGACCGGGAAGCGGACAAGGCGGGCGGCGTGCGGACCTTCGTTGCCGGACAGCGGCCCGATCGAGTTCGCCGAGTCATCCACCGCGTCGTCTTCCCGGCCGAAGCCCTCGTCCTCGCCGCGTGGTTCGCCTCTCAGGGTTCGCCAGGTGTCGCGCCTTTCGCAGCCCTTGCTGTAAGTGCGGGCGTAGACGCCGTCCGCTGGAGAGTCTGGGGCGTGCGCCCAGACCCGGCCCCGGCTTCGCACGGGGCCTACGTGCTCCCGGCCGGCTTCTACCAGGCCTGGCTGTCGCTGGTACTCCTTGGCTCGCTCGCCTGGAGAGACACGAGCTACCTCCTCGTAGCGGCAGGCCACCTCGTTCTCTTCTACTCCGAAATCCGAGTCCGCGCTGCGGAATGCGCAAGGCTCTTCGTGGATGCGCTCTCGCTCGGAACCCGGGCGGGACGTTTCGGATTGCGAAAGGACTCCCGGCCAGCGCGGACGAGCGATCTGACTCGGGAGACATGGAGGAAGAACGTGCGACCAAGGGTCGTCGTCGCTGCGAGCTACTGGACTCTGAACGGAGTCAACATCTTCTCGGCGAACCTCGTCCGCGGCCTCCGGAGCATCGGCTTCGACGCCGAGCTCCTGCTGACGGAGGAGCGAACGCACCTCGTGAGCGTCGAGGACCCACGCCTCCCGCTCCCGGACGACCTCCCGGTTTCCTACCTTCCCGTGAGTCCCCAGGCGAGCTGGGGCGCGCACTGGGGCGCCATGATTCGCTATCTGGAAGAGCGCTCGCCTTGCGTTTACGTGCCGAACGCGGACTGGAGGCACTCCTGCATCTCCCCCCTGCTCAGCGGGAGTGTCGCCGTCGCCGGCGTCGTCCACAGCGACGACCCCCTGCACTACGACCATGTCGCACGCCTCGGACGAAGCTGGAACGCCATCGTCGCCGTCAGCCGTGCCGTCGAGGACCAGACCGCGGCGATCGACCCGTCCTTCCGGCCTCGGCTCCTGACGATCCCGATCGGCGTCGAGGTTCCGGAGAGCCTGCCGCAGCACGCCACGGACCCCGGGGGCGCCCTCCGAATCGTCTACCACGGCCTTCTGAACCAGCGACAGAAACGGATCCTCGACCTCGTCGGGATTCTCGACCGTCTCGAGTCGCTTGGCGTTCCGTTCGTGCTGACCCTCGCGGGAGGTGGAAGCCAGGAACCCGAGCTGCGGGACCTGCTGGACCACCACGCGGAGCGTGGACGGGTCCGGTTCGCGGGGGTCCTCCCCAATCGAGGCGTCCTGCGCATGCTCGAGGAGCACGACGCCTTCCTGATGACCTCGGAGTTCGAGGGAATGCCGAATGCTCTCCTCGAAGCGATGGGGCGGGGCTGTGTCCCCGTCGTCTCGCGGACCCGAAGCGCGCTCCAGGAGCTCGTTCGCGACGGTGAGAGCGGCTTCACCGCACCCATCGGCGACCTCGACCATTTCGCGCGCCGGCTGCAGGAACTCGCCTCCGATCCGGCCCTCCGGTCGAGGATGGCCCGCCGCTCCTTCGAGATCGTCGCCGGCGGTCCGCACAGCGTCCAGGAGATGTCCCGCCGCTGGGGCGAGCTGTGCGAGCGGGTCGCTGAAGACGCTCGCGAGGGACGTTTCGTCAGGGCTGCGGGAGCTATCTCTCCCCCCCCCCCGGAGATCGACGGCCTCGGCATCTTCCCCATTCCGTGCTCGCACGTCGTCCCCGGGCTCGGCGCTTTCCCGAGTCGCCGGGACAGGATCGACTTCGACGAGATGCGGCGCAGCCCAACGCCGCGGGAGGTGCAGCAGGCCGCCGTGACGGCGGCCCGGCGCGCCGAGATCCGTGACTTTCGGGTCGTCGTGGCGCTGCCCTACTGGACCCTCACGGGGGTGACGGTTTTCGCAGCGAATCTCGTGCGAGGGCTTCGCGCACAGGGGACCGAGGCGGAGATCCTCCTCACGGAGGAGCGGACGGACCTGATCTCGATTCCCGACCCTCCCATGCCCCTTCCACCGGATCTGCCTGTCCGGTACCTGCCCGTCGGTCGGACCGACGGATGGGGGAAGCGCTGGGCCGCGATGCAGCGCCTCCTCGAGGAGAGCGCACCGTGCGTCTACCTTCCGAACTACGACTGGCGGCAGTCGTGCGTCGCCCCGCGATTGCCGCGACGGGTCTCGGTAGTGGGGATCCTCCACGGGGACGATCCCCTCCATTACGACCACCTCGCCCGACAAGGGAGGTACTGGGATGCGGTGGTGGCCGTGAGTCAGGAGATCGCCGAGAAGGCCGTGGGGATCGACCCGGGGTGCGCTGCGCGTCTTCACACGATCCCGTACGGAATCTGCCTTCCCGGAGAAGCTCCGAAACCCGCCCGCGAAGCGGGCGGACAGCTCCGGCTCGTCTATCACGGCGTCCTCAACGTCCGGCAGAAGCGCATCCTCGACCTCCCGGAGATCGTTCGCGCCGTTCTGAACCGGGGAGTGGACGCTGTCCTGACCGTGATTGGAGCCGGGCCGGACGAAGACGCGTTCCGCAGCGCTGCCCGAGAGCTCGCCGATCGCGGCGCCATTCGGATGCTCGGAGTCCTGTCGAACGAAGATGCGCTCCGCGTACTCGAAAGCCAGGACGTGTACCTGATGACCTCGTCGTTCGAGGGTTTGCCGAACGCCCTCCTGGAGGCCATGGGCCGGGGCTGCATACCCGTCGTCTCGGCCATCCGGAGCGGTATTCCCGAGCTCGTCCGCGACGGAGAGGAGGGTTTCATCGTTCCCGTCGGGGACATCGACCAGTTCGCCGACCGGATCGTGCGCCTCGCGGGCGACGCCGACCTGAGAAGCAGAATGTCCCAGCGCGCACAGGAGAGGCTTCTCAGCGGGAGCTTCCGGATCGAGAACATGGTCGACGCTTACGTGAAGCTGTTCCAGCAGGTCCTCGACGACTCCCGCCGAGGCGTCTTCCGGCGGAGGCAAGGACCTCTCGCACCTCCGCCCGCAACCGTTGCCGGGGTCAGCCTCTTCCCGGTCGAGTGTGTCGAGGTGCGCGGTCTCGGGCGCTTCCCGAGGCATCCGTCCTTCGAGGCCGCAACCTACCTGGGAGAGCGCCTTCTGGCGCGAGTCGGAAGGGCAGCTCCGTCCTCCGAGCGCGCCATTCGCCACGCTCTCGAAACGCCCATCCTGAAGCGGTGCGTCCATCGCCTCGCCGGACTTAGGTCCGCCTGGCTCCGGAGCGGACGGTGACCGGCTACCCCCGTCCACGCCGGGTAACCGTGTTCAAGCTCGCGGCGATCCTGCTGGGGACGGTCGCTGCCCTGGTCGCGGCCGAGGCGTTCCTGCGGGCCTTCCACAGGCCCCGACTGTCTTCCCTCCCGAGGCCTGCCGAGTCGGCCGATACCGGCCCCGCGGGCGCGAGTGCGTACATGGCCACGCCGTGGTACTTCCCGTTCGAGGCATCCCCGACGGACCTCCTGGCCACGACGATACCGTTCAGCTCGCAGCCCGACGCGCGTGCGCTTCACAACTCGAACGGCTTCAGGACCCCCGAGTACACCATCTCGCGGAGGCCCGGGACCTTCCGGATCGTCGTCGTCGGCGATTCGTTCAGCTGGGGCCAGGGCGTGGCGATGGAGGAGACGTGGGCCTCCCGTCTCGAGACGCTTCTGGGCGACGGTCGGCTTCCGAACGGCCTGACACCCGAGGTCATCAACCTCGGCGTCTGCGGCCACAGGCACGCGGACAACCTCATCAAGCTTCTCGTCCACGGAGCCGACCTGAAGCCCGACCTCGTCCTCTGGCAGATCTTCTGGAACGACATCGCGCTCGTGGACCCGTGGAGCGTCGGCCAGGCCTGGGCCGAGGCGGCCCCCACCCTCGCGGGCCGTCTCGGCCGGTCTCTGACAGCCACCAGAATCGCCGACGAGTCTTCGAGGATCGACGCGGCTCTCGAGGCTTTCGAGAATGCCTATCGCCCCGGATCAGCCGAATGGCGTGTCGCGGAGGAGACGTTCCGGCAGATGGAATCGTTTCGCCGGGCTGCAGGGGTCCCCCTTGCAGCGGTCGTCTTCCCCAACCTCATGCACGGTCCCGTGAGCGCTGAGACGCGCGCACTCGGCATCAAGGCCGACAAGCCCTACAGGCAGCTCGTCGCCTCGCTTCAGTCCTTACGCCTGCCGGTGATTGACCTCTCTGGGACGCTCCAACGCGAAGGACAGAACACGGTGCTCGTCGTCTCCGAGGCCGACCTTCACCCCAACGCCTTTGCACACGAACTCGCGGCCCGCGACACGGTAGCGTTCCTCGGTCGGGCAGGGCTCCTGCGCGGACGATCGCGTTCGCCGGACCCCGGCTACGCCGACGAGCTGGCCCTCCGCCACGAAGCTGCTTCTCGCCGGAACGAGCTCGCGGCGGACCCGAAGGGCCGTACGGCGTTCCACGAGCGCGTCCTGGCACTTCACCCAGGCGATGCGTGGACGGCTTTCCTGCTCGCCGATTCGTACGCCAGGTGCGACCGCCACGAGGACGCCACCCGCGTTCTGAATTCGCTCCTCGCGCTGCGTCCGCGGTACGCCGCTCCGTGGCACGCGCTCTCGTCCGAGACGATGGACCAGGGTCGGAAGCGGGCGCTCCTCGAGAAGATGATCGAAGTCCTGCCGGACCACACGCCCTCACTCGAAGACCTGGCGGGCATGGACTTCGCCGACGGGAGGGCCGAGGACGGATGCCGACGACTCGCCCGCGTCGCCGAGATACCCCGATACACGGACCAGCTCCGACGAGTCCTGTCCCAGCTCGCAGCTCACGGCTGCCGGATGCCGGCCGGCCCGAATCTCGTGCCCTTCTCTCGCAGCCCGAGCCTCGGGGCGCCCGTGGCTCGGCCCTCGACCGGTGACCGCTCCGCCACGAGCGAGCAATAGAGCCCTTCCAGCTCGTCAGCGTTCTCGGCCAGGCTCCTCGTCAGAACCGGGTCCCGCCGCAGGCACGCGAGCAGCCCGGGTTCGTGCCTGAGCCGGAGAAGCGCCTCTGCGAGGGCGTCGGAGTCTCCCACCTCGAACAGGAGGCCGTTCTCGCCATGTCGGACGAGCTCTCTCATCCCACCCAGATTCGAAGCGACGACGGGGACGCCCGCCGCGAAGGCCTCGAGAATCACGAGGGGAGCGTTCTCCCACCACACCGAGGGCACCACGAGGACGTCGAGGCCCGACAAGACCTCCCCGACGCATTCGTGATCGTAGGGTCCATGCCGCTGGACCCTCGATGACTTCATTCGTCCCGACAGGCGGCTGGCATAGCCCGACGATCGCGATTCGACCCCGTGAACGTGCAGCTCGAACGAGTCGTCGAGCCTGTCGAAGGCCTCGAGAAGCACGTGAAGTCCCTTCTCGGGGACGATGCGCCCGAGGAAGCCCACACGAAGCCCCGCACCTGCCGTCCGGGTCTCGTCGCGCCTCGGGATCGACGAGGAAGGAACACCGTAGGGAGAATGGGAGACCAGGGAAGCCGAGAGTCCGGCCGCGCAGTACACCTCGGCGATGAACCGGGATGGGGCGAGGACTCGGTCAGCCGAGTTCAGCTCCGCCAGGAGGCGATCCCGGCGTCTTCGGTGAAGCCCCTCGAAGGCGAGCGGTGCCAGGCCGATCGCGCGACGAAGGCCCCACCGGAGCCATCCCGTAGCCTTGTAGCGGTTGTGCAGGACGTATGCGATGCAGGGGGCTCCGCACCGATCGGGGAAGTGGGCGCCCCCGTCATTCAGGAGCTGTCCCGTGATGCAGAGGTACCAGTAATCGTGAAGTGTCACGACGACCGGAAGCCCCATTCTCTTCAACATCCCGATGAGAGAGCCCGACAGATGCACCAGGTGGTGGATGTGGATCACATCCGGACGAAACGTCTCCACGACCACGGCGCATGCCGCGTCGACCGCGGGATCCAGGTAGAACCTGCTGGAGTCGAGCAGGACCTGCCCAAGGCCCTGCCCGTGGCTGCCGAGACGATGAGCCACGGAGTACACGGGCACGCGCCCCTCGACGAGCGCCGCCTCGTACGGACGCCTTCCGGCACAGTCCACCGCCGAGAAGACGCCGACTTCGACTCCCCTGTCCGCAAGCGCCTCGGAGAGGCGCTGGACGTACACCTCAACCCCGCCGACCGAGAACGGCAGCGAGTCGTGGACGACCTTCAGGACTCGCAGGAGGAGCCGCCCGGCGCCGCGGACGCCGACAGGACCGCGGGAGAAGGTCGCGTCCCCCGGAAGGCGTCCTGTTCGATTCCGGGCGGAGGAGCCGTCGCCCGCCTCGCCCTCCAGTCGTCCAGGCCCCCCCTCACGAGCACCCAGTGTCCTGCGATGGTCATCGCGGCGAGGACGCCCGCCAGGACCGGGAACGGACGGCCGTGGCGCCCGGCGGCGACGAGGAGACCTCCGACCAAGGCCAAGAGCATGGCGAGCTGCGGGAGCAGAGCGGGAAGGCAAAGTACCCCCGCTCGCTGCTTCGGTGTCGGTCGATGCCGGAAACGGACGCCGATGAGCGCCGCGAGGAGCGACGCGACGTAGGTGGGCCACGCTACGACCGCGAGAGCCGTTCCCGTGACCTGCCAACCCGAACGCGGATCGCGCTCCCACATCGCTCCCACGACCTTGCGAACGACTACGAGCGTCCCGGCGAGCATCAGGCACCGGTACAGGTATTCATTCACGTCCGCGTCACTGAAGAGGGCCCAGGCCAGGAGAATCATGTGAGCGACGGAGACGAGGCCGACGAGGTAGTACGTCATCCGCACGAGATAGGCGAGGGTCTGCGACGGAGTCAGGCGGGCCAACTGCGCAGGCGCCATCCCCAAGAGCGTCCCGAGCACGCCGCGAGACCACTTCAGGTGCTGCGTCATGTGCCCGTGCAGGTCGACAGGAGCCAGGCCTCGGGCAAGGAGCCTCGGCACGTACACGGACCGCCACCCTGCGGCGTGGAGGGCGAGTGAAGTGTTCAAGTCTTCCGCGAGCCCGGGCCTGTACCCTCCGATGGATTCTAGCGCCTGGCGCCGGAATACCGTGTGCGCGCCCCAGACCAGCGCCGCGCCGCAGCCGTGGAATCCCATGGAGGTCGGTCCGAACACGTCGTCCGCCTGACCGCTCGCCGCGCGCGCGATGAAGCTCTCTGCCTGATTCCGGTATCCGACCATGAGCTGCACGAAGCCGACTCGGCCGTCGTCGAAGTGCCCGAGGGCCGCGTCCAGGTACCCCGGCTCCGGGAGATGGTCCACGTCGAAGATCGCCACGAACTCGCCGCTCGAGGCCGCCAGTGCGTGATTCACGTTTCCGGCCTTGTTGTCGAGCCTCTCCGGCCTCACGAGGTAGGTCGCCCCGTACTCGAGGGCGAGAGCTCGGATCTCGGGGCGCGGACCATCGTCCAGGACGAACGCCCGGTGCGGGTACGTCAACGCCCGGACCGCCGAAAGCGCCTGCCCGGCGAGGAGGGGATCCTCGTCCAGGACGGGTACGAAGACGTCCACCGTGAGGCCAGGGCGGGGAACCCGATCCTCGGGTATCTCGATCCGCCAATACACGTACCAGGCTGCCACGACCTGGAACGCGAGGTACGCGGCCGCAAGCACGAAGGCCGGCAACAACGGCAGCGCGAGGAACCGTCCCCCCTCCAGCCACCAGGAGGCGTAGATGGCCAGAGGACCCACGCCGGCGACGACGAGGCCCCGAGTCACCCAGACCTTTACCCTCGGATCGAGCTCGCGCAGCGCCCGATCGAAACGATCTATCTGGATGGAACTGAACCCGCTCATCGGGTTCGCTGATGATACCGCCTGTCGCGAAGCGGTCGCCACGAAAGACTGGCCAACAGCTTTGTCTGCAGGCGAATTCCCCGGATTTCGTGCCGTCTTCGTCGAACGAGGCACGACTGTCGCCGGCGGTCCGGTGCCTCCGACCGGCCCGCGGAGAAAAGGGCCGGCGGAACGCCGGCCCTTTTCTCCCCACGGGGGTCGGGAGGGCTACTTGTCGAAGGTCGGGCCCTTGGTGACGACGAAGTGGGAGCGGCGGTTCGACTGCCAGGCGTCTTCCGAGCGCCCGACCTCGAACGGCCGGCTCTTGCCGAAGGAGATCGTCCGGAGCCGCTCCGGCGCGATGCCCTGCGCGACGAGCCACTTCTTCGTCTCGTCGGCGCGCTTCTGGCCGAGGCGGATGTTGTAGCGGGTCGAGCCGCGCTCGTCGCAGTGCCCCTCGATCGTGATCTCCGTCGTCGGGTACTTCTTCAGGTAGTCGAGGACGACGTTGATGCTCGGGAGCTCGGAGTCGCGGATGTCCCACTTGTCGTAGTCGAAGAAGATGTCGCGGATCGAGTCGCGCGCCTGCGCCTCGATCGCCTCCGGCGTCAGCGGCGGCGGCCCGGCCGGCGGCGGGGGCGGAGGCGGCATCGCGGTGATCCGCGTGTCGGCGCGGAAGTGCTCGTACTCGATCAGGTCCTTGCCGTCGCGCTCCACCCAGATGGCGCTGTGCCAGCCCGAGATCTCGCGCTTCTCGCCGTTCGCCATCAGCGCGGTCGCCTTGAAGTGGCGCGTCGTCCAGACCTTCTCCGAAGTCTTGTCGACGGTCACGTCGGGGCTCCACTCCACCTTCAGGTCCTCGACGCCGTCGAAGAGCCGCGCAATCGTCCCCTTGTGGTCGGCCGCGCCGGAGTCGAACGCCGTCGTCTGGTCGAACGAGAGGGAGTACGTGTCCTGGACGTAGAGGTCCATGATCTTCGAGGTGTCCCGCGTCTCGTAGATCTTCGCGACGTCGTCGAGGAGCTTCGTGTACCGCTCGTCGTTCGGGTACGACTTCGCGACCTCGTTCGTCGTCACGCACCCCGGGGCGAGCGCGACGAGGAGAGCCGCCACGACCAGGGCGCCGGCGCCCCGGCGCACCGGCCACCGGGATCCGAACCGCCTCCAGGACTGCATACGGATTCCTCCCTTTTCCCGGACTTTAGTCGGCGCGACAGCGCCCGGTCAACGTTTCCGAACCGACAGTTCCGCGCGTTGCCGCCGCTGCGACCGCCGCGGCAGACGCTGCTGCCGGCGAGCCCGCGACCGTCACTGCGGCGTCCCGTCGCGGAGCAGACGATCGGCGTAGTAGTTCACGAACGGCGTCTGCGCGACGCGGGGACGCGCCCGCTGCATGAGCGGCCGGGCCTCCTCGACGGCCCCCGTCTCGTAGAGCCCGACGGCGCCGTAGAACATCGACGGCTCCTCGCCGTCGCGGAACGGCGCGAGGAGCCGCGCCTGCGCGGCCACCGTCTTCCAGTCGCGCGACATGCAGGCCGCCTCGAGGAGGAGCTTGCGGGCCTCCCGGTCGTCCGGGCGCGCCGCGACGGCTCCCATCGCGATCCCCTTCGCCTTGTCGGGAGCCCCCGCCTTCAGCGCGTCGCGAATCTGGACCTTGAGCGCGTCGATCGAGGCCGCCGCCTGCGGAGCCCCCGGGCCCCCGGCGCCCGCCGCCGGCGCCGCCGCGCCCGGCACAGCTGCCGTCCGGCTTCCCGGAGGGGCCGCCGGCGGCGTCGCGGGCGGTGCCGCAGCGGCCTCGGCCCGCGCGGCCGGAACGCTCTCGACCGTCGCGGCCCGGGCCCCTTCCGCCACCGCAGGCGCCGCCGCGGGCGCCCCCTGCGCTCCCGTCGCGCCCGCTGCCTCCTCCGCCGCGGGCGCCTGCGGCGCCGCCGGCACCTTCCTCATCGCCGCGGCGACGTCCGCCCGCGCGAGCTGGTCCTCCGGCAGCCCCGCCGCCGCTTCGCGCGCGAGGTCCCACTGCTTCCCCGCCGCGAGGCAGACGAACCGGTCGGCCCTGAGCGCGGGCTGCGACGCGAGGAGCGCGGGCGGCAGCGCGTCGAGGTCGGCGAGCGCCTCGGCCCAGCTCTTCCGCGCCATGAGCGCCGCGGCCCTGAGGCGCCGCGCCTCGAGGTCCTGCGGGTCGAGCTCGATCGCCTTCCCGGCCTGGCGGATCGTCTCCTTCGGCTCCCCCGCCTCGGCCGCGAGCCGCGCGAGGGCGAGCACCCACTTCTTCTCGGCCGGCTCCGCGGCCGCCTTCGCCTCGAGCGCCCGCCGCCGCTCCCGCGGCGCGAGCTTCGCGATCTTCTGCTCGTCGGTCTCCACGAGCCCCGCGAGCGCCGGCACCGAGGCGAGCGCCTCGGGCGGCAGCCGCCGCGCGAGGAGCGCCTCGAACTCCTTCCGCGCGCCGTCCGACACGGCCGCCTTCGCCCACACCCCGAACCGCTTCTCAACCTCGAGGAAGCGCCGCACCGTCCCGTCCACGTCGGCCGCGCGCCCCGCCTTCACCTGCGCGAGCGCGAGCCACGCGAGCCCCTCCGAGAGAAGCGCGGGGTGGTCCATCAGGCCGAAGCAGCCTATCCGGAGGAGGTCCGCGGCCTCCGCCGCGTTCCCCGTCTCGTAGGCGATCCGCCCTTCCTGGAGCCGCGCCTTGTAGAAGTCGTCCGCGGCCTGCGCCCCGGCGGGCAGCGCCGCGGCGATCGCGAGCGCGGCGGCGAGCATCCTCTTTCTCATGTCCGGCATCGTAGTCCTTCCTCAGCCGCCGAAGACCCAGGGCAGCTCGCGGTCGGCGACGACCGCCGCCGGGTTCGCGTCGAAGAGCCCCGCCTCGACCTCGGCCCCCCAGAGCTTCCGCGCGCGCTCCCGCGCCGCGGCCATCCTCGGCGGCCTTCGCTTCGGGTCGTGCGCGTCCGACGCGACGAAGTGCGCGAGGCCGTCCCCGATCATCCCCTCCGCCGCGGCCCGCGCCGAGCGGCCGAACTCTCCCACGAGCGACCCGGCCGTCACCTGCCCGATCGCGCCGGCCTCCACGAGCTCCGCGAGCCGCGCCGGCTCGCGCGCGAAGACGAGGTTCCGCTCGGGGTGCGCGACCACGGGCACGATCCCCATCACCGAGAGCTCGTGGAACGCCGCCGCGGCCCCCGGCGCGACGTACCCGGGCGGGAACTCCACGAGGAGGTACCGCGACCCGGCGAGCGTCGAGAACGGCCCGCGCTCCCCCGCCTCGGCGTGCTCCACGAGCGCGTCGGTGAACCACACCTCCGCCCCGGCGACGACCTCCGGCTTCCCGCCGAGCTTCCCGTTCAGCTCGTCGATGAGCGCCTGCCGCGCCGCGCGGTCCTCGTTCCACCACGGGTCGCGCAGCACGTGCGGCGTCGCGACGATCATCGTCACGCCGTCCGCGGCCGCGAGCCGGCAGAGCTCGAGCGCCTCGGCCCAGTCGGCGGGCCCGTCGTCGACACCGGGAAGACAGTGGAAGTGGAGGTCGATCACGTCCGACGCCCCGGTCCGTGCCGGGCGCGCCGCGGCTCTACCGCGGGCCCGGGCGCGAGGGAGAGACGGGCTTCTTCGGCTCGTCGTCGTCGGTGAGGATCACGGCCCCCACCGCCGTCAGCGCCGTCCCGCCGGCCACCCAGAGCGCGGGCGGGATGATCACCGAGCGGCAGACCTCGTTCGGCTTCAGCTCGCCGACGACGTTGATCGAGCTGACGACGCCATAGCACTCCCAGCCGTCGGGCAGCAGCTCGACGTCCGGGTCGGTCACGCCGATGACGAGGTTCTTCGCGTAGCGGATCTCCGTATCGGTCAGGTCGAACTTCGTGTCGTCCACCGGCACCGTCTCGCGCGGGAGCCAGGTGTCTTTCCCCTCCGCGTCGCGGAAGAGGATCCGGTACTGCACCTTCTTCGTCTCCGACTTCGGGATCGGGAGGACGGCCCAGAAGCTCCCCGCGTCGCCGCGGACCATCTCGAGGTAGTACTCGGGGGTCTTCCCCTCGGCGTTGAAGTAGACGCGCGCCGCCGAGACCGACGTCTGCGGCGGGACCGACGCCGTGATGCGGGCGTTCCCGCCCTTGGGGACCCCCGGGATCCGCTCGGACGTGACCTGCATCGGCTCCGCGAGCCCCGCGTGGGGCGCGACGAGCAGCGCCGAGAGGACGGCCGAGACAACCCGAATCTGAGACCTCATGGCTGGAGCCTCCGCAAGATACCAAGCTGACGATAGCGAGCCGCCTGCCCTGCGTCAACCAGGAGCCCCCGAGTCGTCCTCTTTCCGACCTCCTCCCGTCCGGTTGCTTCGCCCCGCGCCGTCCTCTCGCCGCCGACCTGCGTGGGTATGATGGGCTCCTCCATGTCAGACAGCGCGCCGAACGCCGTTTCCCGGCTGCTCGCCGAGGCCTTCTCCGGCTCCTGGCCGCGCCGCGTCGCCTACGGCCTCCTCCTCGCGTACGTCGTCGCGGCCCCTTTCCCGTGGGGCAGCGTCCAGCCCGGGCTCACCGGCACCGGAAAGATCGTCCTCGGCGCATTCCTCGTGACGCTCGTCACGTTCCTTGCTCCCGACGCCCGCCCGCACCTCCACGGCATCCGCCTCCCGCTCGCCGCCGTCGCCGGCCTCGGCCTCCTCGGCCTCCTCCAGCTCCTCCCTCTCCCCGCGGGTCTCGTCGCCCTCGTCTCCCCCGCGAGCGCCGAGGCCTGGGCCGGCGCCGGGCGCGTCTTCGCCTCGTTCGGCGAGCCCGCCCCCGCCGCCCGCGTCTCGCTCGCCCCCTGGGAGACGGCCGGCACCGCCCTCCTCGCCCTCGCCTTCGTCGGCCTCTTCCTCTCGGCCTCCGTCCTCCTCGCGCGCCGCGCCCCGCGCCGCCTCTTCGGCCTCGTCGTCCTCGCCTCAGGCGTCTTCCAGGTCGCCCGGGCGCTCGCCACCGAGGACCGCCTCCTCCGCCTCCACGGCTCCTTCGTCAACCCGAACAACCTCGCGGGCTACCTCGAGATTTCCCTCGCCTGCGCCTTCGGCTTCCTCTGGTACCGCGCCCGGAGCGCCGTCCGCGACTTCGCCGCGATCTCGGGCATCGACGAGCGGGCCGACTGGCTCGTCCGCCTCGTCCCGCGCTTCTTCCTCTCGTTCCTCCTCTGGGCCTTCCTCGCCGCGGGCGTCGTCGTCACCCAGTCGCGCGGCGGCCTCCTCGCGGCCGCGGGCACCACCGTCCTCCTCGGCGCGCTCGCCTGGGAGGCGCGCACCGTCGCCCCGCAGGGCGGGCGCCACGTCGTCGCCTCCGTCCTCGGCGTCCTCGTCGTCGCGGGCACTGCCTTCGCCATCGCGGGGGCCGGCACTGTCGCCTTTCTCCGCTTCGTCCTCCCCGATTCCGCCGACCTCGCCGCCGACTACCGCGTCCTCGTCTGGCGCGACTCGCTCGAGGCCTTCGGCCTCTTTCCGGCCCTCGGCTCGGGCCTCGGCACGTTCCGCGAGGCGATCCGCCGCGTCCAGAGTCCCGAGGTGCGCGGCCTCGTCGAGCAGGCGCACAACGAGTACCTGCAGATCCTCGTGACGGGCGGCGTCGCCGGGGCGGCGCTCGCGCTCACGGCGATCGTCGCCGGCGCGCGCGCCCTCCTCCGCGGCTTCTTCCACCAGCGCCACCGCGAGGAGGCCGCCTGGGGGCTCGCCGGCATCGGGGCCCTCGCCATGCTCCTCCTCCACGGAATGGCCGAGTTCAACTTCTCGATCCCGGCCATCCCCGCGACGCTCGCCGCCTGCCTCGGGTGCGCCTGGGCGGCGCTCCGCTGGAAACGGGCCGACGAGCCGGGGCTCGACCTCGTCCCGTCGCCTACGACGGCGGGAGGGGAGCCCCGGCGGCATCGCCGCCACCGGTCTCGACCCGAGCCCGAGTCGGCCTGACGGGGCCGCCGAGCACCGGCCCGAGCGAGAACGTCCGCGCCCCGCCGAGCCCCGCGAGCGGCACCTTCAGCGTCGTCTCGCGGCCCGCCTCGAGCCGCCACGTCCCCTGCCGCCCGCCGTTCCAGCCCCACCAGGCGAACGCCGCCTCCGGCGAGACCGCCGAGACGGCGAGGACCGACGTCTCCGCCGTCTCCGGGTCGACGCAGAGCGGGATCGCCCCGGCCCCCTTGGCGGGCCAGACCGAGACGTCGAGCGCCGCCCCCGGCGCCGCGGGCCTCTCGCCCTCGCCCCCCTCGAGGAGGGCCGCCACGCCGCCACGCGACCGCGCCACCGCGCGCCGCGCGAGGACGACCTCGCACCGCCCCGCGTCGAAGCGCGAGACCCTGGCGAGCGCCTCGGCCGCCTCCGCGACGAGCCCCTCGGCGAGGTTCCTCCGGGCGAGCTCCGTCCAGAACGGCGTCCACTCCGACGAGCCCCCCGTGTCCGTCCGGTCGACGACGGTCCGCCACCCCGCCTCGTCCCCGGCGTGGAGCGCCACGAGCGCGCGCGTCCCGTCGGGCAGGTCCTGCATCCCGCGCGTCGCGCGCGCGAGGTCGGCCCCCGCCTCGCCGATCCGCTCCGGCGCCGCGAGGAACCAGCTCACGAGCGCCCCGCGCGGGTCGCTCCGCCAGCCGCCGGGCCGCCCGTCTCCGACCGCGGCGAGCACCGCGCGCGCCTGCGCCCGCCCCTCCGCGTCGTCGAACGCCTCCACCGGGTGGAGCCTCAGGTAGTCGCGCGCGAGCGGCACCGCGCGCTCGGCGCGCCCCCGCTCCCGCCACGCCTCGATCTCCTCCACGGCGGCGCGTCGCGCGGCCCGCTCGGCTCGCGTCCAGCGCTCCTCGAGCGCGACCCGCTCCTCGAACCCGAACCCCGGCGCCCCCGAGAGGACCCCGCGCGCCACCGCGAGCGCCCCGGGCGTCTCGGGCAGCAGCGAGAGCGCGCCGTCGGCCCCGAGCGCCGCGACGGCCGGACCGAGCGCGACGCGCTGGAACCACTCCTCGCGCAGGGCCGCCTTCAGCACCGGCTGCGCCTCGTGCCTCTCCGCCTCACCCAGCACAGGCCACCGCTCCAGCGAGGCCGCGGCCCACGCCGCCCACACCCCGGGGGCGTTCGGGGCCCAGGCCGCGCCGAGCTTCGCCGCCTCGCGCCAGCGGGCCGCCGTCCGCTCCGCCTCCGGCTCGCGCCACTCGTCCGCGAGGACGAGCTCGGCGAGCCCGAGCGCGTGGAAGGCCCACGCCGGCCGCGCCGCGAGCGCCTGGAGGGCGAGCCCGCGTGCCGCGGCGACCTCCTCCGGCAGCTCGCGCACCGAGCGGAGCCACAGCTCGCGCAACCCGGGCTCCAGCTTCGCGAGGGGCGTACGCCCCGCCACGTCGAGCGTCGCGGCCCGCACGGCGACCTGCTTGGCGAGGTCGGCGGCCGCCTCCACGCGCGCCGTCTCCACCAGCTCCGGCCGGCGCACGTCGAGCGTGTACGTCGTGAAGAAGCGCTCGACCGCCTCGCGGCCGCGGGCGTCCGCCCGCTGGTGGAGAGCCGCGAGGAGGAGGAGGGCCCCCGAGGCCCCGGCGAGGGCGAGGCGCGGCCACGTGGCGGGCCGGGCCTCGCCGCTCATGCCGTCTTCCCTCCGGCCCGCCTCGGCGCCGGCCTCGGGTGCGCAGCCGGCGCCGGGCTCGTCGGCGCGGAGGCGGCCGTCCGTGGCGCCGTCGGCGGCGTCGGCGCCGCCGCCTTCGGCTCCGCCGGCGCCGGGGCCTTCACCATCGGGAAGGCGCCGCTCGGCGTCTTCTCCGGCTCGCGCCCCTCGCCGTAGCCGTATCCGTAGCCGTACTCGTACTTCGCGTACGGCGAGTAGCCGCCGAGCCCCTTCCCGCCGATCCGCAGGTTGTTGATGAGGACCCCGAGGATCCTCACGTTCGCGCGCTGCAGCTTCAGCTTCGCCTTCGCGACGACCTCGCGCGACGTCTTCCCCCCCTTCACAGCCATCACCACGCCGTCCGTCGCCGCCCCGAGGAGAAGCGCGTCGGCCACCGGCTGCACCGGGGGCGAGTCGAAGACGATGTAGTCGAACGCCGCGTGCACCTCCTCGAGGAGGTGCGCCATCGCGTCGGAGGCGAGGAGGCCGGAGGGGTTCGGGGTGAGCGGTCCGGCCGGCACGACCCAGAGGTTCGGGACGGGCGTCGGCTGGAGGACGTCCTCCAGCTTCAGCCCTTCGGCGAGGAGCGAGACGAGCCCCCTCCGGTTCGAGATCTTCAGCACCGTGTGGACGCGCGGCTTGTGGAGGTCGGCGTCGAAGAGGATCGTCCGCTTCCCGAGCTGCGCGAGCGTCACCGCGAGGTTGATCGCCGTCGTCGTCTTCCCCTCGCCCGGCACCGCCGACGTCACGACGACGCTCTTCAGGCCGCCCGCCCGCGAGAGGAGGAGGAGCGTGCGGAACGCCCGGTAGGCCTCCGTCACGACGGAGCGCGGGTTCGTGTGCGGGATCAGCTCGACGACCTCCGCGGCCCCGCTCGCCGCCCCCTTCTCCTTCGCCGCGGCCGCCGCCTTCCGGCGCGCGCCGTAACCGTAGAGGTACCCGTAGCCGTACCCGTAGCCGTAGCCCTTCCCCGTCCCCGCCCCGAGCGCCGGGATGACGCCGAGGGCGGGCAGCTTCAGCACCTTCTCCACCTGGTCCTGCGTCCTCACGCTCCGATCGAGGAAGTCGATGAGGAGGACGAGGCCCGCGCCGAGGAAGAGCCCGAGGACGAGCCCCTTCTCGAGGTTCTTCCGGTACGACGGGTACCAGCGGTACTCGGGGAGCGAGGCCCGCTCGACGACGCGCGCCGTCGACTGCCGCGTCCCCGCCATCCGGGCGGCGACCTCCATCTCGGCCTGCCGCTTCAGCATCGTGTCGAGGAGCGTCCGAGAGGCCGAGCTCTCCACCCGCAGGTTCGCGAACTCCACGGCGTTCACGCTCTGCCCGAGCGTCTCCGAGGTCTGGTTCCTCAGGACCCCCTTGAGCACCTCCTCGCGCTTGCGGGCCGCGTCGAGGTCGATGCGCGCCTGCTCGCGCGCCTTCCCGGCCGCCTCCTTCGCCGTCGTCTCGAGGAAGGCCTGCCCCTTCTGGATGCGCGCCTTCAGCTGCTTCATCGCCGGGAAGTCGGGCTTCCAGATCGAGAGCTTCTCCGCGTACTCGCGCTCCAGCTTCTGCTGCTCGGCGCGCGCCGCGGCGACCGTCGGGTCCTGGTCGGCGATCGCCTCCGCGCTCATCGCCGTCACCTGCTGGAGTCGGGCCTCCTTGTTCACCCGCTCCGCGACGGCCGCGGCGTAGTCCTTGTTGAACGTCTCCAGCTTCTGCATCGAGACGTTCGTCCCCGGGTCCATCGAGACGATGTCCCGCGAGCGGCCGAAGTCGGCGAGCTTCTTCTCCTTCTCCTGCACGTCCCTCTTCAGCTGCTCGATCTGCGCCTCGAGGAACTTCGAGACCTGCGTCGCCTGGTCGATCCGCGACTCGCGCGACCACGCGACGAAGCCGTCGACGACGGCGTTCGCCATCTCGGCGGCTTCCTTGGGCGAGCCCGAGCGGTAGGCGATCTCGATGAGCGTCGTCCCCTGCACGGGCGTCACGTCGAGCCCCCCGCCGATGGCCCGGATCATCCGCCCCATCTGCAGCTCGCGGGCGGCCTCCGCGTCGGGCCCCTTCGCCGCCTCGGCCTCCGGGGCCATCCGGGCCGTCACGACGTGCTCGAGGACGTCGCGCCCCTTGATCATCCGGATCTGCGTCGGGATGAAGTCGGGGTCGCGCATCGCGACCATCCCCTGCCCAAGGCCGAGGTCCTGCATGGCGATCTGGTCGCGCTCCACCGAGATGACCGCCGCCGACCGATAAACCGGAGGGGTCATGTAGGTCTTCACGAGCGTCGCGCCGCAGACGGCCGCGACGACGACGACGATGAGCTTCCAGTGGCGGAGGAAGAGGTCGAGGTAGCGGCGGAAGTCGATCCCGCCCTCTTCCTCGTCGTCGCGCCGCGGGGCGAGATCGTCGAGAGAGGCCATCAGAAGAGCGACTCCTTCGCCACGACGACGTCGTCGTGCATCAGCTCCACGTCGGGGTCCTTCCCGGCGAGGATGCGGGAGTAGTTCGCCTCGATCTCGGTCATCTTCCCGTCCGCCCCCGTCCGCTTGATCCGCAGGCTCCCCTTCGACGCGCGGTCCGTGAAGCCGCCGCCGCGGGCGATCATCCGGAGGAGGGTCACCCTCTCGTCGCTCATCGCCTTCACGGCGCCCGTCGTCTTGAACTCGCCGACGAAGTAGATGACGATCTCCCGCCGCGTCCCGACGTTCACGACGTCGCCCGGGTAGATCGGCACGTTCCAGACCGGGTTCAGGTTCACGAAGAGCTCGTCGGAGTCGATCTCGATCCGGTCCGTCAGGCCGTTCTCGGCCGTCCTCAGGATCGAGATCTTCCGCCCCGCCCCCGCCGCGAGCCCCCCTGCGTTCAGGATCGCCTGCTGGAGCGTCCAGCGCCCGGCGAGGTTCAGCGCCCCGGGCCGCGCGACCCCCCCGAGGATGAGGATCGGCCGGTTCGCGTACTCCTTCACGTTCACCGTGACGTACGCCTGGTTCACGTACTTCGCGGTGAGCATCGCCGCGAGCCGGTCGCGGAACGCGAGCGCCGAGTCGCCCGAGACGGGGACCATCCCGAGGAGCGGCAGGTCGATCGTCCCGTCGTCCTGCACCCGCCGCTCGACGTTCAGCTCGGGAATCTCCTGCACCTTGATCTCCAGGAGGTCCTTCGGCCCGATGAGGTAGTTCGCCGTCGGCGTCTGGGCCGTCGTCGGAAGAGCGAAGAAGAGAGCGACGAGGAGGCCGGCGACGACGCGCAGCCCCTTCCCGACGCGGCCTCTGAGGCAACCGCAAATCATGGAGTCAGTCTACCTTTCCCCGGAACCCCGCCGACCGGCCGGAAACCGGGAATGCTTACCACCGGAGTAAGATAGGGGCTGGAGGTCGACTCATGCCCACCGTCACGGTTTCGTCGAAAGGCCAGATCGTCATTCCGCTCGACCTCCGGAAGGAGCTCGGCCTGCGAGAAGGGGAGCAGCTCGAGGTCGCCTCGAAGGCCGACGCCATCGTGCTCACGCGGGTTCGCACCCGTGCGGGCCGACGCCCCTGGAGAGCGTGGGCCGGGGCGCTCTCGGGGTCCAACGCCCTCGCGGAGCACCGGAAGGAGCATCGCAAGGAGGCCAGGCGGTGAGCGTCTGCCTCGACTCCTTCGCGCTTCTCTCGTGGCTCCAGAGGGAGCAGGGAGCGCCGATCGTCGAGGACTACCTCGCGGCCGCCTCGACGGCGCCGGACACCCGGTGCTGGATCTCCGTCGTCAACCTCGCCGAGGTCTACTACCGGATGCACCGCATCCTGGGTGCCGACGCGGCGAACGACTTCTGGAAGGGAGCCCTGCGCGGCGACGTCCCGGTTTCGGTCGTGGATGCCACCCGGCCGCGGGTCCTCGAAGCCGCCCGGCTCGAGGCGCGTTTCCCCATCGCGCTCGCCGACGCCTTCGCCGTGCAGGTCGCCCGCGAGAAAGACGTCGCGCTCGTCACGGGGGATCCGGAGATCCGCGCTGTCGAGAAGGCCGGCGAGGTCCGCGTGGAGTGGATCTCGCGCTGAGCCCTGCTCCGACCCGGCCCGACGCCCGGATCCGTCACTTGATGATGTCGATGCTCCCGGAGAGGCCGAGGCCGATCGTCGTCCCGATGCGGAAGACGGAGCGGTCGAGGCCGGGGAGGTTCGAGTCGTACTTGCTCTGCGAGACGTCGACCCCGAGGTTGAGGAGGCGCCCGAGGCGCGTGGTCACCTGCCCCCGGAGCGTCGTCACGTCGTCGTTCCGCTTCGCGGACGTGCCGTCGGCGAAGACCGTCAAGTCGGGATACTTGTTCGACCCCACCTCGAAGGCGACCATGAGCGACGCCCATCGGGGGGCGATCCCGATCGTCGCCCCCGCGCGCCGTTCGTCGTAGAACGCGTTCTCGCCGTAGAGCGACGAGACGAACGAGCTGCGGGCGAAGGCGCCGAGGGAGACGAGCCGCGTGGCCGCGTACGTCACCTGTGCCCCGCCGGAGGGGCCGTCGTACGGCTCGAACGACGAGCCGGCCTTCGGCTCGAGCTTCCGGTAGCCGGCGTAGACGTTCACGTCGAGCCGGCTCCGGTCGAGGAACGCCGAGGCGAGGATGCCGGTGCTCCGTGCGTCGCGCAGCTCCCCCTCGTTCGCGAAGGAGAGGTCGCCCCGCTCGTAGCTCACCCCAACCTGCAGGCGAGCGCCGACCTTTCGCCGCACCCCGACGCTCCAGATCGTGTCCGTCCCGTCGAGCCGCCGGAACGTCGAAAGCTCCTCCTCGTCGAACCCCGCGCCGCCGTACCGCCGCCGCGAGAGCCTCAGGTCGCCGACGATCGCCGTCCGGCTCCCCAGCTCGTATTGCCCGCGGAAGACCCCCGAGAGGATTTTCTGCTCCACCGGCTGCTCGACCTCGGAGCTGAGGTCCACGTTCTCGGCACCGCTCGCCCCCTGCACCTGGAGCGCGAAGCGCGAGAGGTAGAAGAGCGCCGACGCGTCGTACGTCCCGCCGAACTGCCGCCGGTCGGCGTTCTTCGAGTACCAGCTGTACGTGGGGAGAACGCTCCCCTTGAGGAAGAGCCGGCTCCCCACCGGGACGATCGCGCGGACGCCCCCTTGCACGGTCGCAGTGAAGTCCCCCTCCCTCTCCTCGTCCGTCTCGCCGAAGAAGTTGTTCGTGTAGCCGAAGTTCCCGATGGAAAGCGTCGGGCGAAGCCGAAGCGGCCCGAGGCGAATCCTCGCGTCGGCTGCCTCGCTCTCGAGCGACTCCCGCTCCGGCAGCGGCGTCACGGAAGACTCGAACGTCCCGCCCCCCGTCCCGCCCGTCGCTCCCTGCATCACCGCCGGCCGCAGCCCGCCCGTTCCACCCTCCTGCCCTCGCGCCGCCTCCGCCGCGAAGAGGAGCCCGAGCGCGGCGAGCGCCGCCGCGACGAGCCTCGGCAAGCGCGCCTGCACGCTCACCGCTCGGCCCTCTCCACGAAGACGTCCCCCAGCACCAGCACGTCCATCTTCGTCCTCAGGAAGCAGTCCATCGCCTCCTCGGGCCGGCAGACCACCGGCTCGTTCTCGATACGACGTGTTCAGCACCATTGAAACTCCCGCCCCCCGGCGACAGCTACGAGTCAGCCGATCGATGCTCCAGGGCGCGTCGCACTCGTGCGGGAAGCACGAGCGGCAGGAAGAGCGAGCGGGGGTACAGGTAATCCTCGCCCGACTCGTCCACGACGCGCACCAGCGACTCCGGCGTGCCGGCCGGAGTCGGCAGAAGCCGATAGACCTTGTGCGGCTCCAGCGACGCCGCGTATCCGCCGTTCGCGACGCAGATGCCCCACATGCCCGAGACGCCGCTACGATTCATTCCTTCGGCGATTCTATCGCCCCGTCCTGTCCACGAAGACGTCTCCTGGCACCAGCACATCCACCTTCGTCTTTAAGGGGCAGTCGGTCGCCTCGTTCGGCCGGCAGACTACTCAACCTCAGGCCGGCTCCCCATCCGCTAGACTGGGGTCGTGTATCAGTGGGATCCGCGAAAGGCCGCCTCGAACCTTCGGAAGCACCGTGTCGGCTTTCAGGAGGCTGCAACCGTCTTCCACGACCCACTCCACCTGACCTTCACAGACCCTGACCACTCTGTTCTCGAGCAGCGCTTCCTCACATTCGGCATGTCAGCTCGTGGCCGCGTACTGGTCGTTGCCCATGCAGATGTCGGAGCCGAGGTCCGCATCATCAGCGCCCGTCGGGCCACGAAACGAGAAAAACATGGCTACACAGAAGGCTCGTAAGCGTTCTTCCGACGACCTGCGTCCCGAGTACGACTTCTCGCAGCTGAAAGGCGGCGTCCGAGGCAAGTACCTTCAGCGTGCCCGGGCCAGCGCGAGCATCGTGCTCCTCGACAGCGACCTTTCGAAGGTCTTCCCGACCTCCGAGTCCGTAAACGAGGCCCTTCGAACCCTCGTAGCAGCGGCACGGTCCGCTGTTCCCGCTCCCCGCCGTAGTCGGACCAAGCCAGCCTGAATCCCTTCGCGGCCTACGTCGTGAGGGCCTGCACCCTCACCGCTCCACCCTCTCGACGACGACGTCCCCCAGCACCAGCACGTCCATCTTCGTCCTCAGGAAGCAGTCCATCGCCTCCTCCGGCCGGCAGACCACCGGTTCGTTCTCGTTGAACGACGTATTCAGCACGAGCGGCACCCCGGTCTCGGCCTCGAACGCCCGGATGAGCCGGTAGTAGCGGGGATTCTGGGCCTCCGTCACCGTCTGCAGGCGACCCGAGCCGTTCACGTGCGTCACGGCCGGAATGACGGCCCGCTTATCGGGGCGGATCTGGTAGACCTGCAGCATGAACGGCACGTCGTAGTCCGTCTCGAACCACGCCCCCGTCGCCTCGCGGGCGATGGACGGGGCGAACGGCCGGAACGACTCCCGCCGCTTGATCTTCGCGTTCAGGATCGCCTTCATGTCGGCCCGCCGCGGGTCGCAGACGATGGAGCGGTTCCCGAGGGCTCTCGGCCCCCACTCCATCCGCCCCTGGAACCAGCCCACGACCTTCCCCTCGGCCACGGCCCCGGCCGTCCTCCTGCAGAGGGCCGCCTCGTCGGCCGGCTCCTCCACCACGCACCCGGCGGCCTCCAGCTCGTCCCTCTTCGCCTCGACGAGCGCCTTCAGCTCGCTCGCGGGGAACTCCGGCCCGAGGTAGGCGTGCTCCATCACGAAGCCCCGCGGCCGCCCCAGCTCGGCGTGCTGGACGTGGAACGCCGCCCCGATGGCCCCGCCCGCGTCCCCCGCGGCCGACTGGATCCACATCTCGCGGAAGTCCGACCGCTCGAAGACCTTGCCGTTCGCGACGGAGTTCATCGCGCAGCCGCCGGCGAGGGCGAGGTTCTTCTCCCCGGTCTTCTTCCCCACGTGCGCGAGGACGTGGAAGAACGCCTCCTCGTACATCGCCTGCATCGAGGCGGCGATCGCCTTGTGCCTGTCGGTGATCGGCTCGTCCTTACCCCGCGCCGGCCCGAGCCGCTTCGGCAGCTCGTCGGAGAAGACCGTCCCGATGGTGGGCATCCCGTCGTCCCACACCATCGACACCCCCTCCGAGTGGTGGAGGAAGCAGTCAAGGTCCAGCTCGTACTTCCCGTCGGCCTTCAGCCGGACGATTGTCCGCATCTCCTCCATCAGCTCCGGCTGCCCGTACGGCGCGAGGCCCATCACCTTGTACTCGTCGCCGTAGTAGGGGAAGCCGAGGTACTGCGTCATCGCGAGGTAGAAGAGCCCGAGCGAGTGCGGGAAGGTGACCTCGTCGTCCATCGAGATCGACGTCCCCTTCCCCGAGCCCCACATCCCGCTCACGAAGTCGCCGAAGCCGTCCACCGAGACGACGGCCGCCGTCTCGAACGGCGAGACGTAGAACGACGACGCCATGTGCGCCCGGTGGTGCTCCACGTTGTGCACCTTGAACCGCGCCGGCCGCCCGTCGCCCACCTGCTCCCGAAGCAGCGCCCCGATGTCCCTTACCTTCGAGGCGTTGGAGAGGCGCCCCTTGATCGCCTCGAGGCTCGGCCGCTTCGACAGCGAGAAGAGCACCTTCGAGAGAAGGTTCGCGCTCGGGTCGCGGTTCACGGCGACGTGGTCCACGTCGGCCAACGTCAATCCCGCAGCCGACAGGCAGTACTTCGCCGCCTCCGACGGGAACCCCGCCCAGTGCTTCAGTCGGCGGAACCGCTCCTCCTCCGCCGCGGCGACGAGATTGCCGTCCACGACGAGGCAGGCCGCCGAGTCGCCGTGGAAGGCGTTCAGACCGAGGATAACTTCGCTCATTCAATCTCCGGGATGGACGTTCGCCCATCCACGCACTCCTCGCACCAAACGATGCCTACTTGGCAGGACGCCGAAAGGCCACGATCAGTGACTTGGCTAACGGAGGGATCCGGCCCACTCGAAAGAACGCCAGGTCTCGGAAGCCCTGTTGTATCAGCAGCGCTCCCAACGACTGGCGTGACCAGAACTTGATATGCCCCCCCTCCCACGTTGGTGAAAAGTGAGCGTCGAAGCGGTTCGTTACGGCGAGCGCCAGATTCTTCCAGTACCCGTGAAAGGGAGTTGAGATCACCCCGAGACCACCCGGTTCCAGAAGGCCCCAAAGCGTCTCACAGTACCTCCTCGGTGAGTAAAGGTGCTCGATTACCTCGAGGCTCACGACGAGCGGGAACCTCCCGTGCACGGCGACGAGGTCGTCGTAGGCTGACCCCACCGCAAATCTGCACTCGGGATACGCGCCCTGCGCCACCTGAATACCGCTTTGGGATGCATCGATACCGAGGACGTCGTAGCCGACGGAGTGCATTACGCTCGCCATTGCCCCATTGCCGCAGCCCAGGTCGACGAGACGTCTCGGTGCAGGTGCCCGCATCTTGAGGATCCCGATCAGCACCGGCCGCAACACTTCGTTCGCGGCCGACCGCTCTGCGGACCTGTACCCGTAGTCGGGAGTCGAAATGGAACCACTCAACGGCTTTCGCCCTCTCGCCTGCTCTCGTTGTCGAGGCACCTGTCCTCGACCCGCCATCGCAGCATCGCCTCGTAGAGAAGCCGTTCGAGAGCGTATCGCCGCGCGGCTGCGCCCCGAAACGGACCACCGGCGCGCACCCACGCCCAGAGCCAGACGGCGATCGGCGTGAACGGCAAGGCGCGCCGGACTCGGGCCGCGATGCCTCTGCCCTCCGGAGCGAAGAGGCGCGGCAGCTCACTGGCTGAGTAGCCGAGCTGGGCCCGGACGAACATCTCGAGGGGCTTCCTGTCGTCGTGGACGAGGCGGGCAGCGAGCTCCACGACGCGGCCGTCCACTTCGAGCAGGTGCGCGTGCCCTCGCTCACCGGTCCTCGCCCTGTCGAGACGGAGGAGTCTAAGCTGTCGCGGGTAGAGCGAGCCTGCGAGCGCGACCCCCCGGATTCGGTACTCGAACGCTACTGTCCCGCCATTTACGAGCTCGCGCTCCACCGTCGCGGCGACCTCTGCCTCCAGCGCCGCCGTTACTTGCATATCCGCGTCGAGAGCGAGGACGAACGGCGTCGAGATCTCCGTCCCGCGAAATGCGAACTGCCACTGTTCGCGGAAGCCGGACCAGGCGTTCGAGTACCAGGAGACGTTCGGGAGGGCCCTGGCGATCGCCTCGGTACCGTCCGTCGAGCCTGAGTCCACGACCACGACGCGCGCAAATCGGCGGAGGCTTTCGAGCGTCCGTCCGATGTTCTCCTCTTCGTTGAACGTCAGGATGACAGGAGTCACGTCGGCGAGCGCCACTCAATCCCCCGCGCCATTTGGGCCGAGAATCTTCTCGTACTCTCTTACCAGCTCTCCCGCGACAGCCGACCAGCGGAACCGGCGCTGGGCAAGCGCGCGAGCAGCGTTGCCGCGCCGGACACGCTCCTCCTCCGACGCCATCGCCGCGCCGAGCGCGCCCACCAGCCCCCCGGCTCCGCCATTCACGACCCACCCAGCGCCGGCTCGCGTAACCTCCCGTGCGAGCGCCACGGCTTCCGTGACGACGACCGGCATGCCCGTCGCCATCGCCTCCGCGACGACAATGCCGAAGTTCTCCTGCCTCGAGGGGAGGGCGAGGACCGCCGCCTCCCGGAGCGCCCTGAGTTTGGCCTCGCCATCGAGCCACCCCGCGAACTCGACCCGTCCCTCGCCTGCGCCTTCGCCGGCCCGTTGTCGCAGCCCCCTCACGTACCGTTCCTCACCGTCGCCCGCGATCACGAGGGTCCAACCCGCAGCCGTCGCGGCCGCGTCGCGAAAGGCCTCGAGGAGGCTCTCCACGTTCTTCTTCGGGTGCAGCCGTGAGAGGAACAGGACGGTCTTCTTTCGCGGGACGCCGTGCGTTTCGTCAAACAGGGCGTCATGCACCCCGAGCGGGACGACGAAGCCGGGGCAGCTGCATCCGAGCGGCGGCACGGCCGCCCTTTCCGACTCGTCCGTCCAGTGCAGCGCGGCTGCCCCCTCGAGCAGGCGCCGCCCCCCGGCCGCGAGGAACAGCCGCTTCCGGAAAACATGTTGGGCGAGACTCCATGAATCCAGCTGGCCAAGGGGCCGCACGACATAGGGGGTGCCGGCAGCGCGGGCCGCCGCCCCGGCGGCGAGCGACGGGTGCGAGAAAACAGAATGCACGTGGACGAGGTCGAACGCCGTCGCGTTCTCACGCAGCCAGCGGGCCATCTGGGGAGAGGGCTTCAGCGACTCCCCCGGCAGCCTCGGGAAGAAGATCGTTCGTGCACCCTGATGCTCGACCACCGCCTCCGTCTCCACCCGAAGCCGCCCCGGCCCGTCGGCGTCCGTGGTCGCGAGCAGGGCCTCCACGCCCTCGGACGACAGGGCCGCTGTCATCCGTGAGGCAACCTCGCTGGGCCCGCCGTAACGGGGCGCCACCGCAGGAACGACGTGAAGGACTCTCAAGCGGCCCACCTGTCCTTGAGCGCGAGCCACCGCTTCTCGTACCCGTGCCAGCTCAACCAGGCCACGGCACACGACGCCGCCAACGAGGTCAGGACGAAAGCGATCCGTCCCGGGAGCAGCGAGCCCGCCACTCTCGGCAGGAACGAGTCCGCCCAGACTCGCTCCAGGGCGTCCTGCACGAAGGGGTGGAAGACGTAGAGCGCATAGGCGTAGAAGCCGAGCCACCGGAGTGGCGCCAGCTCGAAGACCCTCCTCGCAAGGCCACCTTGTGGCTGCAACACAGCCCAGATCACGAAGGCCGCGCTCATGACGCCGACCAGGCTCACGCCCACCGTCATCAGGAGGTGCGTCCTCCCGCTATCACCGCCCAGCACGACCATCGCCACCAGCGACCCCAACGACAACGGGCCCAACCAGGCCGCTGCCCGTCGCAACCGCTCCTGGCCGCCTGACTGCCGCAGCGTTGCAGCCACGAGCGCACCGAGCGCGAGGCTGTCGAACCTGGCCGGCGTGAGGACGTAGACGATCATCACGTCCACGCCTCCGTACGCCAGCGCCGCTCGCAGGAAGAGCGAGGCCCCGAAGCACCAGGCGCAGACCGCCGCGAGTCTCTCGCGGGGGACCAGCGCCACCACGGCGGGCCAGAGGAGGTAGAACTGCTCCTCGATGGCCAGCGACCAGAAGTGCGCGAGACCGAGGTACGTTCCCTCCTTCACGAAGAGCCAGTTCGAGGCGTACAGCCAGTACCAGGGCTGATTGGCATCCACGGCGTAGAGGAGGCTCGACGGCCCGGGAAAGATGCGAGGCCAGATCCAGAACGCGAGACACAGCGCGAAGTAGTAGAGCGGGAAGATCCGGAGCGTCCGCCGGATGTAGAAGCGGCGGTAGTAGTCGGGCCGGTCCCTCGCGTCGAGCAGGATGCCCGTGATGAGGAACCCGGAAAGGACGAAGAAGAGGTCCACCCCGTTCGAGCCGAGCCGGCCTAAAGAGAAGACGACACGGTCGGCCGGGGTCGTGAGATCCATACCCTGGACGAAATGCCGCAGCATGACCGCTAGGATCGCGATGCCACGCACCCCGTCGAGAGCGCGCACCCGGCTGGCGTTCTCCATCACGGTCCGTCACCTGTGGCAACGCCATCGGGCGTGTCGACGGGTCCGGTGTCCGCCCGTTTCATCTCGAAAGCGCGCCCTGGCCGACCGTGATCACGACCGGGGCCTCCCCAACGACCCGGCCGGCCTGTTCGATCAGACCTCCCAGTCCCCCAGCCACCGTACCGAGGAAGAGGTACACGAATGGGTCGCCGAAGATCTGAGCAGCGGTGACGAAGACCGCCGCATTTGCGCCGAGAAGGGCGGCGAGCCCGAAGGCGATTTTCGCCTTCTCCGGGCTGTAGCGCGCGAGCACCCGGAGACCCTGCCGGACGACCACCAGAAGTCGTATGAGCATCCACCCTAGGGCGGCCAGCCCCGGGAGCCCCAGCTCCGTTACGAGCCGGCCGATTCCGTACTCGGCCTCCCACCCGGCCTGACCCGAGCCCCCGAAGTACTGCGTCCCCTGCGCTGCGGCGCCAGCGCCCACTCCGAATACGCCGTTCCGCTGAAGCGCGATCGAAACGGAAGAGATGGCGCCGCGTAGACGGGTACTGCCCTCCGAGGTCGTTCCCCTTCCCCTTTCGAGCAGGTAGCTCGCCTCTCGTGAAGAGTCCGCGGACCATGCGCCTTCGATCACCTGATAGGCGAGGATGCCTCCCCCGATCGCCAGGGCGCCGAGGAGACGCCGGTTCGCGCCGCGGAGACGCAACAGGAGAATGCCGAAGATGATGACGAAGATGGCGACCTCGACGAGCGCCTTTCGTCGCCCCGTCCAGAGAACGGCCAGAATGACGATCGGGATCCCCGCAGCGCCTATCGCGAGCGGGAGCCTCGTCCGTCGCTCCTTCCGTCCCAAGGTGAGCAGGATCATCAGCACGCAGCCCGTCGTGGCCGCATGCCACGCAGCGACCTCGGAGGTCCGGAGGATCCCGGTCGCCAGCCTGACCCCCAGGTTCTCGCCGTAGACCATCACTCCGGTGCCGAGGGGCTGGAGGATCCTCGCGTCCGGGATGAAGCGGGCGACCAGCACGGTCGCCGCCGCAGCGAGACCCCACCAGGTGTAGACCCGCAGGATCCTCAGGAAGCGTTCGGGCTTCAAGGCCATCACGAAGCCGACGCTGCCCGCCAACGCGGGCGCCACGTAGCTGACGAACCCGATCGCGGAGAGAGCAGGGCTGCCGCTCCGGAAGTACGAGTTCACGCTCTGGACGGCGACGACGAGGAGGAACAGGCTGAAGGGACTTTGGAGCTTCCGGAAAACCGACGACAACTGCAGTGGCCTGAACCCGCCGCCGAAGAGGAGGCCCGCGACGACCGCGCCGTAGAGCACGAGGACGATGAGGACGAAGGCAACCGGCGCCCCCGGAGCCAGCTTCCGCAGCGGATCCTGGACGTACCCCGCGACGACGACGAGGATCATCCCGAGGCCCGCGTTCGCGAAGCAGACCGTCGCCAGTACCGCGATGGCAAGGACGAGCAACGCCACCGTTCAGGCTCTCTTCACGGCCGCGGCCCGTCTCGCCCCACTACGACGTCGTCGTAGGAAGAGACCGGTCGGATGAACGCTCCCGGACCGGATCCCGCGCGCCCCAGGGCACGGCACCACGCGACCACCTCGCGCACCAGGACGGAGCCGATGAGCCACGGACGCTTGAGCGTGTTCCTGTTGATCGGAGCCCGGCACATGCGCTGGACGGAGTGCCGAAATGCCCGAGCAGGCGGAAGGCACCGCATCCCGAAGTAGTAGTCGCCGATCGCGGACTCGATCGCCTTCCAGGTGTCCTTGTGGCCGTGTGCCCGTGTCCCGCCATCCGCCTGCAGGTGTCTGACTCCGGCCTCCGGGAGGAACCGGGTCTTCTTGCCGGTTCGCGACAGCAAGCGGTAGCCAACCTCCGAGTCGCAACGGTAGGCACCGCCACGGAAGCTCTCGTCCATCCCCCCGACCTCGAGGAAGACGTCCCGGCGGACCGCGAAGTTGCCCGCCATCACGCCGACGATCTCTGTCCGATCTCGGTAGGCGAAGTTGAAGGCCCCCTCGACGTCTCCCGGGTCGTCGGACGGCCCGTCGTCCCATGGCTGAAGGATCTGCCCGCACGCCGCCAGGGGCGCTCCGGAGGAACCGAACTCACGCCGGTAGACCTCCAGGAAACCCTCGATGGGCCGGGCATCGTCGTCCAGGAAGACGACGAGTTCGCCACCCGCGAGAGCCGCGCCGAGGTTCATCGCCTCGCAGATGCTCGGCTTGGACTTCCGCACCCAGCGGATCGCCCCACGCCGATCCAGCTCGGAGAGCGCCGCCTCCGTGACGGGTTCGTGCCGAGGCGTCTGGTCCACCACGATCACTTCGTCGCCCGGCCGGCACTGGGAAAGGACCGAGTGGAGCGTCCCGACGAGTACCTCCTCCCGCTGGTAGGAAGGGATGACGACGGAGATCGCGACGGCCCCGGCCGCGAAGGGGACGCGCGTGCCGGCCTCCTCCTCAGTCAATCCTGCAGCCCCGATCCAGCGACGTGCTCACGGCGTTCGAGAGGAGCCGGGCCGCCTCCCCGGCGTCGTGAAGCGGCGCGATCGAGCGCGATCCCTCGCCGAGACCGTTGCGCCGCTCCGGGTCACGCGTCAGGTCGACGAGTAGCGCGGAGAGCCGCGCCACGTCCCCACAGGGGAAGACGAGCGCGTTGGTGCCCGGCCGCGCCGTGTCCTCCGGCCCTATGCACCCGATCCGGTCGCTGAGGACGACCGGCAGGCCGAAGAAGAGCGCCTCCGTCACGACAAGGGGATGGGCGTCTCTCTCGGAGGTCAGGACGAGGAGGTCTGCCGCTGCGTAGTACCGCCCGATCTCGGACTGGTTCACGAATCCGGCGAGGTGGAGACTGCGACGATCGGCTCGGCGAGCGATGCTCTCGACCGCGGGCCTTTCCGGCCCGTCACCGACAACGAGGCCCCGGAGGCGCGGTTCAACCTTCGCTCCGCGGTCGATCGCTTCCGCGAAGTCTCCCGGGCGTTTCCACGGGGTGAGGTTCCCGCAGAACAGGGCAACGACCGCCCCCTCCGGGACCCCCAGGCTCTCCCGAACGGCTTTCCTCGCCTGAGCCCGATCACCCGTTCTCGAAAGGAGCCGCCCTCCGTCCACCGGGAGCACGGCGGGGAAGATCCGGCCTGCGGGGAGGCCGAAACGCTCGTGGTAAGCCCGGTTGCTCGCCCCGACGGCGAGTGCGCCGTCGAGCCTTCGGTAGAACAATCCGACGATGGCGCGCTTCAGGAGCCGCTTCCAGGTCGCCGTCGGTCGCCCCGCGTGCGAATCGGAGCTGAGGAGGGCCAGGGCGCCGTTGCGGCGTGCCCACGAGACGGCCCTCCACATCGTACGGCAGCCGTAGCCGTGGACGAGTACGACGTCGGGCGCGAAGGCCTCGAGGCGGGCTCCTACGCCGGGATTGTCGACCTCGAGAAACGAGATCTCCCGGGGTCTGCGGACGATGGGAAGGAACTCGTGGTCGTACCCTTCGAGGAGCGGCACGTCCCACTCGACGACGCGGTCGAACGCGGGGTCGTGGTAGGCCCTCACTCCCCAGTCGCAGCAGAAAAGGACGCGCAAGTCGACCCGGCCTTGCGCGGCCAGCTCGCGGTAGAGGGGGGCGAAGTGCTGGATAGGATGGCTTACGACGACCGCGAGCCTCGGCCGACCGTCCTCCAACGAGCCTCTCATCGGGTTTCGGACCCGCGGAGGAGGACCGCGGCGAGTGCGAGGCTTACCCAGCCCTTCGCGCTGAGGGGTTGCTGGCGAACGAAGGCCTTCAGGTAGGGAAGGGCCCGTGCATCGCCGTTCCTGTAGAGCGTGCGCCCTATGAAGTACGACGACGAGCCCTTTCCGGAACGCGCCGCCTCCCTCTGGACCGGCCGAATGCCGGCCGCCTCCGCGAGCAGAGCGTCCTCCGGCGCTCCGGCCTCTCTCGCATCCCGGCAGCTCTGCGCGAGTGCATGAAGCCGGCGCTGCGCCTCGCGGTGGTGAGTCGAGATGCTCCCGTCCTGGACGCGGAAGCGGTAGAGAACCTCCGGTACGAAAAGGAACTCTCCCCGGCCAGCGAGCCGAAGCCAGAGGTCCGCGTCCTGGGCGAAGTAGAACTCCGGCCGGTAGCCGCCCACCGACTCGTAATCAGCCTTCCGGAACATCGTCGCCCCATGGACGGGATTTCGCCCGTGAACGAGCACAGCCTCCGTGCCCGCCACGGCCCCTTCGGGGTACTCGATCGTGTGCAGGAACTCTCCCCCCGGCCCGATCACGTCCACCCAGCTCGCCACGACGGCGACGCCGGGGCTCGCGTCGAGCGTGGACGCGAGCTTCACCAGCCGGCCGGGGGCCGAGACGTCGTCGTCGTCCTGCCGCGCGATGTAGGTACCCCGCGCCTCCGCGCATCCCCGGGCGAGGGCCCGAGTCAGCCCAGTGTTGTCCTGCCGGATGCACCTCACTCGGGCATCCCGCTTCTCGTACTCCGCGGCGATCTTCGGCGTCGCGTCGGAGGACCCGTCGTCCACGACGAGCACCTCGAGGTCAACACCTTCCTGCGCCAGGACGCTCTCGAGCGAAACCCGGAGGTAGCGCTCACCGTTGTAGACCGAAACGACGACGGAGACCAGCGGCGTCACGCTCAATCCGACCCCTTCGCCATTCGTGCGCGGAGCGACTCAACGGCCCCTGCAAGCCGCCCCGCGGACCTCCACCCCGAGACGGCCGCTGCCGCCCGGTAGAAGAGGAAGTCGGGCCCCGCGGCACGCCGAGGCCCGGAGGCCTCGCGTGCGAGCCGGAACAGCTCTCGCGATTCGCCCACGAATCCGGCTGCGCCGCTGAGCCTCGCGAGGTGGAACAGCTCGCGCGCGTACCGCTGCATGTCGGGCGAGGAGGGGTCGACGCCCGCCGCCCGCGCGTGCGCATAGACCATCCGGTGCGACTCGCACCGCGCCCTCATCCGCCGCTCGTCTATCTGCGAGGCCCCTCCCGCCCTGGCGCCGAGGTGGTGCCGGTTCTCGGCGAGCACCTCGTCGCAGTAGACCAGTCGCGCCCCGAGCGCCCCTGCCCGGGCGTCGTACTCCAGGTCTTCCTCCTGCCGCAGGTCCGTCCACGGGCCCATTCGGTCCGAGAACTCACGCCGGTAGAGCGGCGTCATCGTCCTCCAGAGCCTCCCGGAGAGGAACCGCGGGAAGATCGCCTTCAGCGGGCCGGTCGTCTCCACCCGAGGCCTGGCGTCGGGACCTGCCGCCAGGTGCCGGACCTGGCTCGCGCAGTACGCGAGATCCGCCGCGGCGTCGCGTCTGAGGGCGGCCACCTGCAGCTCGAGCTTCCTGGGGTCGAGCCAGTCATCGCTGTCGAGGTACTGGACGAACTCACCCCGCGCAGCTCGTCGGCCCGACTCCCTCGCCGCACCGGGCCCGCCATTCGGGCGATGGATCGCTCTCACCATGTCCGGGCTGTTGCGGGCCAGCTCGTCGCAGAAGCCCCCGGTGCCGTCCGTCGAGCCGTCATCGACCAGGATGATCTCGAGAGGGCGGTAGACCTGGGCCTCTACGCAGGCAACCGCCTCGCGGAGCATCTCCGTCCGGTTGAACACCGGGATGATGACGGACACGAGGCCTGGAACGACCTCGCCTTCCATGGCCTTCGTCATCCCATTCGAGAGGAGAGCCAGTCGCGCCCCCTGACGAGGATTCTGTCGGTGAGCGGCGGCGGCTCGATCCCGGCGAAGAGGGTCGAGAGCTTCTCGAAACGCTCACCGGGAATGGCTCGCTTCCCCTCCGCTATCTCGCCGTAGCGCTGCCACCCGTCCCAGAGTCGGACGTACCGCCGTGCCTCAGATCGGGTGAGTCGTCGGCCTCGCCGCGCTCGGGCCAGCGACGCGAGCAGCAGGACCTGCCCCTCCCAAGCCAGCCCCTCGGTCCTTCGCGCTACGTCGCTCGTCGAGCCTTCGTGCCTCCGATAGAGGAGCCCGGGATACCCCACGTGGGCGAACGACCCATCACGCTCGAGCAGCCGAATGAGGAGGTCGGTGTCCGACGGGCAACCGAAGGTCTCGTCGAGGCCGCCCATCTCGAGGAGCAGGGACCGCCTCGCCATGAATGCGTCTCCGTTCCAGAGCTGGATCCCCTCTATTGCGAGCTCGTACCAGCGACGGCAGGACAGGACGTGGTCGGCGTACGGGTCGAGACCCGCCCGACGCAACGGCTCGTCCGACGGGTAGCCGCCGAGCGGCTCCAGGGCGCCGTCGCAGACGAGCGCGCGGATTCCGGCTCCGACCCGTCCGTCGGGCGACGCCGCATCGACGAGCAACTCGAGTGCACGCGGCCGGAAGGCGTCGTCCGCGTCCAGCTTGACGACGTACTCACCAGTCGCGCGGCGGAGGCACTCGTTCCAGTTCCCCGTCACGCCCCGGCGGAGCGGGTTCGCGTGGACCCGAATCCGGTCGTCACGATCGGCCCAGCCATTCAGCTTCGAAGCCGTTCCGTCGGGGCTGTTGTCGTCGACGGCGACGAGCTCCCAGTCCGCGAGGCTTTGATGGACCACGCTCTCGACCGCGGTGTCGAGAAACTGTTCCGCCGAATAGGCCGGCATTACGACCGACACCTTCGGGGGGCCGGACCCGGTGCCGGTACGAACGGTCCGGTTTCCATCCCTCAAGACGGCTCTGCCTCCAGGCAAGTACTCTGGGCACGTCGTGGCGGGGTCACATCCAACGACCTTGCCCACCTCTCGAAGGTCCCACCGCCCGCCGCACCGCTATAGGTGTGCGGCCATTCGGATCCCGGCGACGTGTGCGGAAAGCGGCAGCCGATCGCGCGACGGACCCGCTCGCCCAGACCCGGGCCGAGCCACCGGTCGAGCCGGCCAGCTGGCGGGACCCTCAAGAGCGCGTCCGGCACCGGGCCACGCGGCGGCCCGGCGAGAATGGACCGGAGAGCCTCATCCCAACGGACGATCGACGCTTCCCGGGTGTAGTTCCGCTCCACGAGCGCCCTTCCGCCCCTGGAGAGCCTCTCTCTCAGCGCAGCGTCAGTCAGCCGCTCGAGCTGATTCGCCGCCTCCCTCGCGTCGCCCACAGGGAACATCAGGCAGTTCTCATCCTCCCTGAGGCTCCCTTCGGCACCGGAACCGACGTACCTGCTGCTCAGGACCGCCAGCCCGTTTCCCATCGCCTCCCAGATCACGATCGGTCCCGTCTCCCACGAGGACGTCACCAGGAGCACGTCCGCCCTCGAGTAGACCGACGCGGGGAGGTCGCCTGGCGCCACGAACCCCAGGAACTCCACCGCCCCGTTCTTCCACTTCCTCGAGAGCTCCCGCCTCAGCGTTTCCTCCGCCTCGCCAGCTCCGGCGATCGTCACGTGCCAGCCGAACGATCGCCTGTCCATCTCCGCAGCGATCTCGAGCAAGTCGAGCGCCCTCTTCTGTTCGACCACGAGCCGCCCAACGAAAGCGATGCGAAGCGATCCGCCCTCCAGCTCCCTCGCCGCTCTCAAAGGACCGACCTCCACCCCGCAGGGCGCGTGAAAGACCGCGGGCGAATGAAGACCGCAGACCTCCCGGACGAGTCGGCAAGGGAGCGCGTTCGTCGAGACGATGCCGTCCAGGACCGCCGACCAGCGCTTCGCATCGTCGACCGTCCATTCGTCGATGGAATGGATCGATTGAACCGCCTTCGTCCCTCCCCCTTCGCGCCGAACTCGCGCCACGGCCTTGAACGTGTCCGGGATGTTCACGCTGATCGCGATGTCGGCGCCGACTTCGCGAATGGCCGACTGAATCGCCCGGACCCTCCCCTCGTGGCTCCCGGTCCGGTTCGAGATGGGAATGGCCGTCCCACGGGAATGAACGCTGCGATACGCACCGAAGTCGTGCCCGGTACCCGTCACGAGTCCCAGCACCACATTCCAGCCGCGCTCCTCGAGCCCGGGGACGAGATAGTCGAGCCACGTCGCTAACCCGCTCAAAATGTAGGCAGACGGGGCAACGAAGAGAGCAGTCGCCTTCCGGCCCGAGGGCTGGCACCCGGGTCCAGATCGCTTCAGGATTCCGCCGCTGTCTCCCACCGGATCAGCTGTGCGGACCACTCTCGCCTTGGCTCCCATTGCAGCGACGCTCCTCTCCCCTTGACCTCTCGGAACAGCGACACTTGGCCCCCGGCCGGACCATTCTCTCCATTCCGACCGCACTTCTTGAATGCTCCAGCGCACCGTTGATTCCACAGTCCTTCCTACGAATTCGGAGGCCGCCTGTGCACTCCTGTCCGAGCGCCCTCCTGCTCGCGCGCCGTTCCCCGCTCCCTCGTGAATCTGAAGATCTTCTGATTCGTCCAGTCCTCGACCAGACCACATCGGAAACCGGCTGTTTCAAAGACCGCCCGCAGCTGCTCCGTATCGTAGTCATTCACCCATCCGTGGCCTCGACGTCCACGCGTGGTCTTCTCGGCCACTGCATATGACACCAGGACCTCGTCAACACAGGTAGAAAGGTAGGTCGCGAGACGAGGAACGTCCCTGACGTACTCCAACACTCCGCTCAGTACGGCCACATCGAAGTCGCCCAGACTCGGCAAGGTCTTACCGTTGAGGTCACAGACAAGCATACCTGCCTCTCGTTCTATCAAGTCCGTCGCAGTGTACGAGCAGGACTCCGGCAGGCAGTCCTTCAGGACTTGACGACCCGCTCCGAACTCAACAACCGAGGTCCCCGGTCGGACCAGACCGGCCATCTGCCTCGTCCGAGAGTCCCAATCCGTGGCGAGATTTGCCATATTGCTCCATCTTCGCATGTCCGAGACTCCTGCCCTTCCAAGGGCGACGGTGCGAAGACGCCTAAACTCCAGTGACAAGGCTCGCAAGAGCCTTCGGCCGAGCCTTCGACGGGGGCTCAACGAACCATCGGCTTGCTGCTCGCTGTTCACGGCTGCCCCCGACTCTTCATTCGGCAAGAACGTGATCCTTCAGACGAACGCCCGGTTATGGAGCTCGGAGCGTACAATTCGGCCCACTGCATTCCGCGAATGCCCCTACCGGCTGCCCGCCCCGCCCAAGCATCTGCCCCTGATCCGATGATGGGCTTTGAACAGTCAGGACCTTCGAGGCTGCAACTGCGAGACCGAGGTAGAGCGAGTGTCATGTCTCGCCCTTTCGGGCCTCGCCGCTCAGCCACGGACCACCTAACGATTCGGTCTTCAGCTCCCATCGAATAACTGGCGCGAGCCTCCCAGCGCGCGCGCCATTCCAGACCGGGGAGTCGTTCAGCCCGCCTCGGACGCTGAAGCGGAAGGAGGGAGCGCCGTCTCCCGGTGGAATAATGTAGTGGCTGTTTCTAAGTGCCACGTAGCTCGACACCCTATAGCCGCCTTCGTTGAGGAGCCTTCGCGGTAAGGGGGACCGGAAACGCAGGCGTCCCACCCGCCACGTCGGCCACGAATCCTCTGCAGTATCCATGGTCCCCGACACCCATAAGGGGGCGCTTTCATCGTCGTAGAGGGTGTAGCCCGCCTCGAGCCGGCGGTCTGCGTCCTTCACTGTCAGGTCGATTTCTACGAACGCCGGCTCGTCGTTCGCCACCGGTCCCCGGAAGGTGCGGCCCTCCCCGTCGACAAGACGAAAGGCATTCAGCGTCAGCCATGGCGAGTCCACGCTGGCCGTCGACTCCGCCGCTCCGCTCGCGCCGCCGGACGACGCTTCGTGATACGCGTTGAGGATTCCCCGAACGTCCTTCCCCTGGGCCTCGATCCGGCCGCCCTTCAGCCAGATCGCCTTTCGGCACAGTTTCTCGACTGCCGACATGTTGTGGCTCACGAACAACACCGTCCGGCCTTCCCCGGCGACGCTCTCCATCTTGCCGAGGCACTTCCTCTGGAAGGCCTCGTCCCCCACCGCAAGCACCTCGTCCACAACCAGGATCTCGGGCTCGAGATGGGCGGCGACCGCGAAGGCCAGGCGCATGTACATCCCGCTCGAGAAACGCTTCACCGGCGTGTCGATCTGTCGCCCGATCTCGGAGAACTCCACGATCTCGTCGAACTTCCTGCGGATCTCGGGGGCTCGCATGCCCAGGATGGCACCGTTGAGGAAGACGTTCTCGCGGCCGGTCAGGTCTCCGTGAAAACCCGTTCCGACCTCGAGCAGGCTCGCCACCCTCCCGCGAAGGAGCGCACGCCCCTCGGTCGGCTCCGTGATCCTGGAGAGGACCTTCAGCAGCGTCGACTTCCCGGCACCGTTCCCCCCGATGATCCCGAGCGTGTCGCCCGTCTCCACGGAGAAAGAAACGTCCTTGAGCGCCCACAGCTCCGTCTCGTCCGGCCCGGTCGCCCGCGCGGTTCGACCCCGGAGCCTCTTGCCGAGATCCGTTCCGAGCTCCGACAACGTCTCGCGAAGACTCATTCCCCGGCGCCTCGCCGCACCGATTCGGTATCGCTTCGAGAGGTGCTCGACCTCGATGATCGGTTTCATCGCCTCAGACCGTGTCCGCAAAAGTCCGCTCTGCCCGGCGGAAGTAGAAGAGCCCGGAGGTCAGCATGACGACGCCGAAGCCGATCGCGACGTTGAGGGACTGGAAGTCCCAGGGCCGCCCGAAGAGGGCGCTTCGGAACCCCTCCGTCACGCCGGCCATCGGGTTCAGCGACGCGACCCAGCGCCATCGCTCCGGCACGAGGCTGAGCGGGTAGACGACCGGCGTCGCGTACATCCACACCTGGACGAGGAAGGGCACCGCGTTCCCGACGTCCCGATAGGTCACGTTCAGGGCCCCGAGCCACAGCCCCGTGCCGAGTGAGATCACCAGGGTCACGAGGAAGAGCGCCGGCACGGTGACCAGCGCGCTGGCCGGAGGCAGCCCGCCGTACCACGCCATCAGCGCGAGGACGAGCACGGAGTTGATGCCCACTTCCACGAGAGTCGAGAGGACGGAAGCGAGCGGGATGATCACCCGGGGGAAGAACACCTTCGTGATGAGGTGAGAGCTTCCGACCAGGCTCGTCGTCCCTGCGGAGAGGGCCCCGGAGAAGAAGGTCCACGGCACCATAGCGGCGAGGACGAAGACCGGATACGGGAGCTCGTCCGACGGGATCCTCGCGAGCCGCCCGAAGACGACGCTGAAGATGGTCACCGTGAGGAGCGGGCGCAGGACGACCCAGAGGACCCCCAGAATCGTCTGCTTGTAGCGGACCTTCACGTCCCGCCAGACGAGGAAGTAGAGGAGCTCGCGGTAGCGCCAGACCTCGGCGAGGTTCAGGGCGCGCCATCCCGAGGACGGCTCGATCGTGAGGAGTTCACCTTCTGTGTTCATCCGTCCTTCTTCGACCCCTGCGGCGTCCCGTCGAGATACGCCGCGACCCTCGACTTGAGCGTCGCATAGGTGAATTTCTCGCGCAGCCGGCTTTGCGCGGCCCTTCCCATGTCCTCCCTGAGCCGGGAATCGGCCAGCAGCCGCACGAGCGTTGCGGCCAGGGCCGGTACGTCTTCGCGGTCCGCGAGGCAGCCTGTCACCCCTTCCTCGATCACCTCCGGGGTGCCTCCGTGCCTGCCGCCGATGGAGGCCTTCCCGAAGAGCGCGGCTTCGAGGAAGACGATTCCGAACCCTTCGTGGCTCGACGGCATCACGTAGAGAGCGCAACGTCGGTATGCGGCGGCGAGCTCGTTCGGATTCAGCCGCCCGCGGAAGGTGACGCGCTCCGACAGGCCCACCTCGCGGGCGAGCGCCTCCAGGCGGGGCCTGTCGTCGCCGTCGCCGACGACCTCGTAGCGAACGTCGCCGACCTTCGCGGCCACTGCCGGCAGCGCCCGAATGATCGCGTCGACACCCTTGTAGCGCTCCGAGGCGTCGAGCCGAGCGACCGTCAGCAGCGTCGGCTTCGTGTCGTCTCCACTCGGTCCATCGTGAGGCCCGGGCGCATAGAGCTGCTCCCAGCACGGGTCGAGGGCGCAGGGAAGGAGGTCGATGCGCCCCGGCGGCACCCCCCCGCTTCTCGAGAGCAGTCTGCGGGTGTGGTCGCTGATCGCGAGGACTCTCTCAGCGTCCGCGAGCCCTCGACGGATTGCCCCCGGCTGGGGGCTCCATGCCTCGATCCCGTAGGCGACGTACCAGTGCCTGGATGCGGGGGAAGCCCACCGGACAGCGCGCGCCATCCTCGCGAAGTGGATGTGGCCGAAGACGATGAGGTCGGGACGGGCGCTGCGGGCACTTCGGAGGCTCTCCACGATGAAGGGCGCCTTCCGGCACCGAAACCCGGTCGGTGCTGCCGCGCCGCTGGGAATGTAGCGTCCATCCGCGTCCTCGGTTCGGTCGTTCAGCACGAGCGCCCTTACGTCGATTCCTCGTTCCAGGCCCGCCTCGAGGAAGGCACGGATGAGCTGCCTGTTGTACATCTCGATGCCGCCGAGGCTCGAGAAGGCTCCCGGTAAGAGGAGGAGGACGGTCCTCACGGGTTCGCTGCCGCCCGCGATCCGGCCCCGAAGAAGCGCCGGACTTTCCTCCGCACCTTGTTCGCCAGGATCGTCGTCTTCGCACGCAAGAGCACGTCCAGAACTTCGTCCGCGTGCACCCGAAGCCGGCTTCCCGGGACGAGATCGCCAGCCCGGATCAGCTCGCGGACGCGCGGCCCCGCTGTGACGGGGACCGGGGCTCTGTCGTAGCCGAGCGCCTGGAAGTAGTCATGGAACTTGAACTCTCCACCTCTGAGAGCCGAGACGACGACCCAGGTCGACGGGACCTGGTAGCTATCGGCTGCGATTACGGCGTGGAGCGACGAGGCGACCAGGTGTTCGCAGGAGGAGATCTCGGCAGCCACTTCGCGCGGGGAACGCGTCACGTCGATGAACTTGACACGGGGATCCGCGGCGAGCTCACGGGCGGCGGGCTCCGACTGATCCTGGTAATGCGGCGCGAAGCCGACGCCGCCTCGTTTGCTCGACGGCGGGAAGACCCGGGAAAGCAGAAGCCCCGGATCGCCGAACGCACAGGGCGCGCCGGCGCCGATGCGGCTCTTCGTCAGGGGCCCGCGAATGAGCCGAAAGTCCGCCCGCGGGCAGTCGAAGGCGTCCTCGGCGGAAATCATGCCGCTGCCGAGGACCAGCCCCTCGAAGTCCCGCGCCTTGACCTGCCAGCCCAGGATCGACCCGATGCCGCTCGCCTCCGCGGAAGCCGAACCCGCCCATCCGACCTCGAATCCCAAGTACGCGAACAGGTCCTCGTTCAGCATGTCGCCGAAGTTCGGGTGCTGCGCGTAGACGAGACCGAGCTTCAAGGGCGGTCCTCAGCTCCGCCGCCTGCCGCTGGCCCTGGTGCTGATCCGTCGAGGAACCGGACGTCGCGGTCCCCGGGGAGACCGGCTCCTCCGACGGGCGAGGTCGCCGATCGCCGGACGTTCCGAATTCGTCTCACCAAGGCATCTCCAGCTGATGCTCGGCGAGCCAGGCCGAGAGCGATGCCAGAGCGACGATGCGGGACGCGGAAACGCCTTCGTCGCCCGAGAGGAAGGACTTCCATGTGTCCTCGGTAGCCTGCCGTTGCAGGACCTTCGGCGACTGGCCGGGGCGCCCGAGCAGGTGGCCTTCGATCGTCTGACTCATCGGGCCACGGAACCAATCGCCGAGCGGCAGGACGAAGCCCATCTTGCGCCGCAGGCCGACGGACGTCGGCAGTTCCGGGACAGCCTCGAAGAGGAGGGGCTTGTTCCCCGCACCGTCGAGCTTCATTCCTCCCGGAAGGGACAGCACGTACTCCACGAGCCTGTGGTCGAGAAACGGCACCCTCACCTCAAGCGAGCTCGCCATCGACATGGAATCGGCATCTCGAAGCAGGGTGTTCCTCAGGTAACCGGCCAGTTCGAAGCGAGAAAGGTCCATGACGAAATCGCCGCTCGACTCTGCTTCCGGGGAGGGTCCCGCATCCCGAGCGATCCCCTGGATCGCCGATTCCGGCAGGAGCGCCTCGACCTGACTGTCTGTGAAAAGCGTGCGCAGCGCCGCGTACACCAATCCAGGCCGACCGGCCGCCCGTGCGATTGCAGCGCCCTTTCGGAAGCGGTTCGGAAAGCCAGGTCGCGCCGCCCACCTTTCGACCGTCGCGTGACATTTGTCGGGAACCATTGCTGCCGCCCGCGACGCCCTCACGAGCCGCGCGAACCACCGGAAGCTCGGGTACCCCGCGAAGACCTCGTCGCCGCCGAGACCGGAGAGCGCCATCGCCAGGCCCGTGCGCCGCGCGGCGCGCGAGACGAGCCAGGTGTTCAGCCCGTCGCCCGAGGGCTGGTCTTGCCCGCGGAAGGCCTCCGTGAGGTCTGCGGCTGCCTCGTGGCCCGTGACCCGGACGGAACGGTGATCGCAGCCGAACCGCAGCGCGATCTCCCGGGCCCACCTTTCTTCCGAGAACGCCTTCTCGTCGAAGACCACGGTGAATGTCTGGACCGGCCGACCCGATTCGGCCGAAGCCAGAGCGGCCAGGGCCGAGCTGTCTCCGCCGCCCGAGAGGAAGACGCCGAACGGCACATCGGAAACGAGCCGGAGCCGGACGGACTCGTGGAGCAGATTCCGAATTGTCGCTACCGCCTCTGCCCGCGGGACCTGCGTCGGGCGGCCGGAGGCCAGACTCCAGTACGTTCGCTCCCGTGCCTCGAGACCGTCATAGACGAGCAGCGTCCCGGGCGTTACCGACCGGATTCCCTCGACGAGGGTGTCCGGCTCCTGCACGGAGCCGAACCGCATGTACCCGAGCAGACCCCGGAGGGAGAGCAAGCGCCGCGCGGCGCCTGCCTCCAGAAGCGCTCGAACCTCCGAAGCGAAGGCGAGGCCCTCGGGGCCGGAGACCACGTAGAGCGGCTTCACGCCAAGACGGTCGCGCGCCAGGAGCAGCGTCCGCTCCCGTTCGTCCCAGAGACCGAGGGCGAACATCCCGCGGAAGCGCTCGATCGCCCCCTCGCCCCACCGCACGCAGGCCTTGAGTACTACTTCGCTGTCTCCCGCAGAAGAGAACGTCTCGCCGAACGACTCGAGTTCCCGACGAATCTCGCGGAAGTTGTAGACCTCACCGTTGTAGACGAGCGCGTACCGGCCGTCGCCACTCACCATCGGCTGGCGCCCCGCCTCCGAAAGGTCGATGATCGAGAGGCGTCGGTGCCCGAGGATGCAGGCGGGGTCATCTACATCTCCGCACGCTCCGCGCGCTGAGCTAGGCCAGAGGCCCTCGCCGTCGGGACCGCGGTGAGACATCGAGGCCACGGCCGGATCCACCCGCAGGTGCGTGACCCACGCCGCCCTACCAACCGCCCCAAAGATGCCGCACACGACTGGTCAGTCCTCCCGCACTCGCCGTTCACGCTTCACGTCAGCCCGCTTGGTCGCACGGCTCATCGCAGTTGTCCGTCCTCCCCAGCGACTCAAAGGCGGCCCCCTGCGTCTGTTGAATAGCCCGTCCGTTCCTCGAGCTTCTCGCCCTCAGTGGGGATCAACACCGCGTCCTCCGTTCGCGTCCCTGACGCCGCGGCAGACTCGACCGAGCAACGCCTTTCCGACGTCCCACTTGCTACAGTCCGCCAAGTGCCTTGCGACGCGCGTGGCTTCTCGCACGCGACCCCGGCGGACCATCGATAACACTCCCTGGGTCAGGGTCTCCGCCACGTACCGGTCATGATCCGCATGGTCTGCCTCACTGAGCCCGTACGACTTCCAATACCGTCGCGATGTTGCGCTGAGCTCCTGAAACATCGGGACTGTCTCTGCGATGCTCTTGGCCGTTGCGTGAATGCGATAGGCGGCCAGAGCCTCACTCACGTACAGAACCTCACCATACCGAAGGGCCCTGCAAAGCAGGTCATAATCCATCACGTACCGCAGCGATTCATCCACCAGGTTCGCGTTCCGATTCCTCTCGTCGCGCCGGAAGAGCATCGCCGCCTGGAGGAAAGCGAAACCGCCCTTCCAAAACCGAACCAGGTGATCCCCATCGAGGTGATGCGGCACTGTCTCGCCAACGCGATTGCCCGCTTCATCGATGATCATGCCGCTGCCAGCGATCACAGCAACCGGGCGTTCTGCCTCGGCGCACCCCCGAGCCGCGATGCGGATCGCGTTCGGCAGGAAGACGTCATCCGAGTTGAGCCAACCGAAGAGGTCGCCGGTCGCCATCCGCCAGCCCTTGTTGATTGCGTCACTTTGGCCGCGATCTCTTTCGACGACTACACCCGTGAGCCACGGCCTGTAGTACTCCATGACGGCGACGCTACCGTCCGTACTCCCGCCGTCGACCACGAAGTACTCAAGTCCCGGATAGTCCTGTGCGATTACCGAACGGATGGTTTCCTCTAGGAAGGAAGCCTGGTTGTAACTCGGAGTTACAATTGAGACTCTCGGGAGCGCTCCTTTTGAATCGTCGACTCGCGCCCTCGACGGAGGCAGCTCCCAGGGCCATCCATGACGCGTCATGCAAATCGGCGGAGGCAACGGCTTCTGAGCTCGCGTCGCGTCTGGCCTCACCATCGTCACGACCCACTGATCCGCTCAAGTAGATAGGCCGGGAAGCGAGTGGCAATTACGTTGATGTAGTCCGCCTCCGGCACCGCTCCGAGAGACTCTAGGCTCCCGCCTCGCCGCGGCACACGAAAGACCTCGAAGCCCTGTTTCCTGAGCTCGTTCCACAGCTCTTCGTAGGACGACCCAGCCTGCTGCTGTGGCGCTCTTGAAAACTCGATCAGCAGGACTCGTGGTACATGGTTCCGAAGGACCTCGGCCGCTCCACGGAGAACCCTGGTCTCCCACCCTTCCACGTCGATCTTCAGGAAGCACGCTTCGAGGACTTCGGGCGTTTCCTTCGCCACGTCAGAGAGGGTCCGGCATCGAACCATCTCCGTCTTCGACGGACGATCGCCTGTTCCCCCGCTGGCCAGCGTGCTCCAGGCATCGAAACCCGCGCCGCACACAGAAAGCGCACGGGACTCCTGCGTGTCAGATAGCGCGTAGGAGAGCACCGAGACATTGCTGCACGAGTTCAGGCAAAGATTTTCCGACAGGCGCTCGCGAAGGGAGCTTGCAGGCTCGAAACTGATGACCCGACCATTGGACCCGACGCGGCTCGAAGCAATTACCGAGAAGAGCCCGATGTTCGCGCCCACGTCGACGAAGACGTCTCCGGGACGAAGGAACCTCGTCACGAAGTCCTGCTCCTCCTCTTCAAAGCCCCAGCAATAGAGCGCCTCGCAGAGCTTCGAGTCGAGGTATAGCTGCAGTCGACAGCCAGACTGCAATTCGACGATCGGACCACGCCCGTCCGAGCGTCGCGATGCCCACCATCTGGTGCGGCTGGCACCCCGGACCCTTCGGGGCTGCTCTGCCAGCCTTGCCAGCAGGCGCCCCTCTCGAAGGTAACGAAAGGCTCGAAGGACGCGTGCAACGCCGCTCATCGTCTAAGGACGCTGCAGCCGTTACCCGATTCGAGTACCGTTACTTGGTTCACTCCCGCTCCTTCTTCGGCTCGGCTTCTCGCCGACGATTCGACTCTCGTGCGCTACGTCGCCACGGCCGCGCGCTTTGGCGGACGACGGGGCACGGCGCCCTGCGTCGCTAGTCATGTCTGTGCTGGAGATCCGGAAGCCCCCTCATGAGCGAGCCGTTCTCAATCGGCTCACGCGAACCGATGAAGATCGCCCGCTGCAGAGGCGCCACGTGCCTCTCCGGCTTCGTCCAGTCGACGGGGAACTCCTCGTGATTCGGCTGCGATAGCGGCACGTACACGAACTCAAAGAGTTCCTGGAGTCTCCCGAAGACCCAGTTCCTGGTAGGCCGACATCCCGTTCCCGAGCAGGCCTGGGTGAGATCAGACCTACGCTCAGACACGTTGTTCACTTCCGCCTCCTGCCCGAACGACACGCACGTCTCCAGGAACAGGTACTTCATCGTGTTCGATGCGAGATAGGCGAGGGCCGCCCCCGGGCTTTGCAAATGATAGAGAAGACCGTAACAGTGAACAACGTCAAATGGACTGCCATCAACCGGCGCAGGCCGGTCAAGATCGAGGTGCTGAACACAGCATGCGGGGTAACGCTTTTTCAGGTACTCGAGGTTCTCCGTGCGCGCTTCTGTCACGGTGACACGGCAGCCGCGGTCCAGGTAGTAGTGCGTGTGGTCGCCCGCGCCTGCACCCACCTCCAGGACGGATAGTTCCGCAACTCGAATCCGCAGGCTCGCGAGATGCTCCAGGCGGCGAGCGTTGTGACGAAGGTAGTGATTCGAGTGGAATGCCCTTACCGGATCGGTCGTTCCCGTGAACTTACCCTCGAGGTGGCCGAACGCTCGGCCGAGAGCAACACGGAGCGTCCTGACGTTCATATCATTCGACCCTTCGGCGCGCAGACGGCACCTCGTTATGTAGATCGCGATGAGATGGTTTGGCTGAGGATTCGACGTCGGGCGGTCATCTCAAGTGCTTCGCTGAGCGCCGCCCAGTGCTTGCCATATGCCACACGAAACCACTCCCTCGTCGCTCGCCGTCTCGCACGTCGAAAGAGGCCCAGAGGGCTCCGGTCCTTCCTCGGGAAGACCGGTTCGCCGCGGTCGAGGAGCCACGAATACCACATGAGGTACTCCGGCGACAGCAGGACCTTTCCGTGTTTCTCGAGCATCAGATCGTTCGCCCAGAGGATCCGCTCCACGTCGATCCGAAGCTCGTCGTACTCCGGGTCGAAGGGATGGTCGTGCACTAGCTCGCACCGCGGCTCGTACTCGATCCTCAGTCCCGCAGCCTTCGCCCGGAACGAGAGATCGAAGTCCTCGGCCACGAAGAGCCGCTCGTCGTAGACGCCGACCGTCTCGAACAACCTCCGGCTGTAAATCCCAGCGCCCGCGATCGCGACCTCCATCCGCCGGCTCACTTCCGGATCGTCCCGCGCTGCTCCCACGCCGATGAAGCGGGGGTTCGCGACCCAGGCGAGATCCCGGGCCACGTTCGGGCCACGTTCGACCGTCTTCAGGTCCGCTTTCAGAAGCTTCGGCTGGACGACGTCGGCCCCGCCGGCGATCGCCGCGCGCGCCGCTTCCGACCATCCCGGCAGACCGGCCATGTCGTTATCAAGCATTGCGTAGGCGTGATGATCGCCGAGGGTCTCCTCGACGACCCTGTTCCGGGCATGTGCGGGGCCCCGGTTCGAATCGAGACGGATGACTCGCAACGATCGGTCCTCGTCGAGAATTTCGAGCAGGGCCTTCGCTTCCTGTCCGGTGCTCCCGTTGTCGACGACGTAGATTCGGTACGGACCCGTCGTCGTCTCCTTGAGCGAGTCGATACAGCGCCTGGTCAGTCGGCTCCTTTCGAGGGAGACGACGCAAATCCCGAGGCTCGACAGAACCGGCGTCATCTTCCCGATCCTTCCGCTCCAACGGCTGCCGCGATCGCCTCGCTCAGCCGCTTACCCGCGTTCTCCCAGGAGTGCCGTTCCCGGAAGGCGGGCGCCGCGGCTCTCGTCGCCTCACGCAGGTTCCGGAGTAGCTCGGGATCTCCCGCGATTCTCCGCAGGGCGGCCGCCAGATCGGGAGCGTCCCCTGGCCTTACGATCAGGCCGTCCTTCCCGTTCCGGACGAGGAATGGGATTCCGCCCACGTCACTTCCGACGACGGGCGTTCCACACGAGAGGGCTTCCAGGACGACGGTGGGAAGAGACTCGTCCAGAGAAGGGACGCAAACGACGTCCGCGGTCCGGTAGAGCGTCGCGAGGCGGTTCCTCGGGATCGACCCCGCGAACTCGATGCAGCTGATCAGGCTTTCGCGCGCAGCCATTCGCTCGAGGTTCGCCCTCAGGGGTCCATCTCCCGCGACCGTGACACGGATCCCTCTCCGCTCCTCCGTGAGGAGCGAAACCGCCGACAGGAGCGTGTCGACTCCCTTCTCGACGGCGAGGCGACCCACGAAGAGGACGCGAAGCGGCCTCCCCGGCGCGTCGAATGGCGCCGGGAGAGAGATCGGCGCATCGTCTTCCAGCCCGAAGTCAGCCGGGTCGATACCGTTCGGAATCAGGCGTACGACGTTCGGGTTGGCTCCGCCATTTACGGCGCGCCCCACCATGGCCGGCGAGAGGGCGACGACCAAGTCAGCCGCCCGGTAGGCTGGACGCGTTGTTGCGCGGTAGAGCGCCGTGAGGCGCCAATCGTACGTTCCCCGGGGTCGGTAGCGGACGTCCCCGTGCATCACCAGGCCAACCTTCGCGTTCGTTCCCCGCTTCAACCATGAGGCGGCAAGAGCGGCCACCGGGTGTCCGTGGCAGAGTACGAGGTCGATCGGCCGCTCGTCGTTCAGCCTGGCGAGCCCCCGACGGGCGGCAAGGCAGAGGCTCAGCTCGTTCGGGACGTGGGCGAACCGTCGGAGGATCGAGAACGATCGCGCGCGCAGTCGCTCGCAGGCCACGTCCTTCAGCGGTTCGCTCGGCAGGCTGTCCGAGAACAGGGTCACCGCATGGCGCTTCGCGAGTTGCGCGGCCTGCTTGAGCGCGACGACCGCGACCGCACCGGGCCGACCCGCCTGCGCCACGACGACAGCGATGTTGAGACGCATCAGAACTGGAAGTAGATGAACGGGTTGGTCTTCGTCTCGCCGAAGAGGAGGAGGACGATGACGAGGAACGCGAGGACGAACGCCGACGAGACGCCCGACCGCGTGGCGAGGAGATACGGCCCCGAAACACCCTGATCGCTGAGGCCGAAGCCCAATCGGGCGAGGAGGCCGGGGTGGGCCGGCAGCCCCCCTGCCTGCCGCCAGCGTTCCAGGACGATCGCCCCGAAGACGTGACCGGCTGCGACGACGAGCCCGCAGGCGAAGAGCCAGAACGGCCACCACGCGAAGCCCCCGGCGTCGAGCCCGACGAGGCGGGCGAAAATCATGCGAGTCGAGGCCCACGACGTCGACCGGAAAGGCACCCAGGCCACGACGACAAAGAGAAGGGTCACGACGCGGCCTGCCCAGGTCGGAAGGGCCCGTTGACCTCGTCTATGGCTCACGAGCCACTTGTGGAAGGCGAGGCCCGCCCCGTGCAGTCCGCCCCAGAGGACGAAGTTCCAGCTCGCTCCATGCCAGAGACCGCCGAGCAGCATCGTCGCGGTGAGGTTCACGTATGTCCGCGCAGTACCGTGTCGATTGCCACCGAGCGGGATGTAGAGGTAGTCGCGCAGCCAGCTGCTGAGCGTCATGTGCCAGCGTCGCCAGAAGTCGGTGATGTTCGTGGCGAGATACGGCATGTTGAAGTTCTCGGGGAGGTCGTACCCGATCATCTTCGCCGTGCCAATGGCCATGTCCGAGTACGCCGAGAAGTCGCAGTAGATCTGCAGGGAGTAGGCGAGGAGACCGAACCAGACCGCGGCCGGAGAGTGCATGGCGGGATCCGCGAAGACGGGATCCGCCACTGAGGCGAGCCGATCGGCGAGGACGAGCTTCTTGAACAGTCCCTGCAGGAAGATCGTCACGCCCACGGACAGACGCTTCCGAGTCGGCCCGACGTCCCGGCCCATCTGCGGGAGGAAGATCGACGCCCGCACGATCGGTCCCGCGATCAGCTCCGGGAAGAAGGTGACGAACGTCGCGTAGTCGAGCCATGACCGGCAAGGTGCGAGCTCCCGCCGATAGACGTCGATCGTGTAGCTCATCGTCTTGAACGTGTAGAAGCTGATCCCGGCCGGCAGGAGGATGTTCAGGACCGGCAGCGACACGCCCAAGGGGCCGAGCAACGCGTTCACGTTCTCGATGAAGAAGTTGCAATACTTGAAGTAGGCGAGCGTCCCGAGGTTCGAGACGACGCTGACGAGAAGCCACGCCTTGCGGGCTCCGGGACGATCGGTGCTCGAGATGCGGTCCGCCGCCCAGTAGTCGATCACGCTTATGCCCAGGAGGAGTCCCAGGTATCTCCAGTCCCAGGCGGCGTAGAAGACGGACGAGGCGACGGCCAGGAAGTGCTTCTTCGCGCCGACCCCTCGCAGGAGCGAGAGGACGACGAGCACGGCTACCAGGAAGAGAATGAACCGCGGGCTAGAGAAGACCATTCGCGCGGAGCTCTAGGAACTCCCGGTGGAGGACGCGAGCCGCGGCCGCATGCCCGTCCCGGTTCATGTGGCCGACGTTCAGGCGAGTATTGGAGAAGCCGTACGGCAGCTTCCGTTCCGCCAGGAGAGCGGGGAGCTCCTCACGGAGCGAGCGATACCGGATCCCTAGCTCGCGCGCGGCGGCTTCGACCCGGACCTCGAGCGATTCGCGGGTTAGCGGACGGGCCGGATCGACCGCGGGAAGATAGAGCAGCGTCAGGCGGGAGCCCCACGCCGAACGTAAGAGGGCGAGCTCTTCCCGGATCGGGACCGCATGCTTCGGCGCCTCCTCGGGACTGTCGCGGGGCATCTGTCCCGCCAAGAAGAGCGGCTGCCCCGACCTGTCGGCGGCAATGCGGGCGCGGAGGCTCTCGAGGAGCCTGTCGGGCAAAGTGAATCGCGAACGAAGCGCGTGCGCGAGCTCTCGCGGGCCGCCGCGTCGCCGCGGGGCCGGCCCGAGGGCCGGCGGAACGCAAGCGATCTCTTCGCCGTTCCGCCGGAAGCGGGCGAGCCGGGTATTCTCGTCGAACGCATCCCCGTCAAAGTCCCACTCGTTGAGCTGGACGACGACCCACGAGGGGGAGAAGAGGCGACGAAAGACCGGCGTCCTGCAAACGTAGTCCGCCATCGAGTACCCGGAGCGCCCCGCGTTCGTGACCTGGACGTGCACGCCGTGGCCTTCGAGCAGACCAGCGAGCCGGTTGCTGAAGAGCTCATCGTCGCGGACCTGGTAGGCCTCGGAGAAGGAGTCCCCGAGAACGAGAACCTGGGTTCGACTCGCGACCGCGGCCGACGCGCCCTCGGAGGCGCGGGTACCGTGCCGCGAAATCTCGCCAGATCCGCTCCCCTCGCCCCACTTCCTGAAGCGGGTACCCGGCTCGGCGATGTGGCCGAGGTCCGCGTCCCACGCGTACTGGAAGTGCACGGTGCCCCGACTGAGAGCCTCACCCGCGAGGAGCGCAAGCGCTACGCCGACGAGAACCCTCCATTGGGAGGACAGCCCCCTCCTTTCGGCTGTCGACAGCCGATCGCCATCCCTCGCCCGTGCCGGCGGCACCGAACTGTCCATCTCAGGCTCTCACTGGGTGCCTGGTCTACCTGGCTTGGGACGACCGCGTCTGCGTCCGCTCAATCGAGCTTGAACGTCCGCGCCCAGTCCTCCGTCTCGGCGTACTCGGTTTGCGCTTCCTTGTCGAGGACGTAGTTCTCGAGGACGAGCGCGTCCATCCGGGTGCGCATGAAGCAGCGCCAGCTGTCTTCCGGGGTGCAGACGATCGGCTCTCCCCGCACGTTGAAGCTCGTGTTCACGATCACGGGGCACCCGGTCTCCCGCCGAAAGGCCTCGAGGATGTCCCAGTAGAGCGGGTTCACGTCCCGCCGCACCGTTTGGACTCGCGCGGAGTAGTCGACGTGCGTCACGGCAGGAACCTCGCTCCGCACGACGTTGAGCTTCTCGATGCCCCAGAGCGCGTCCTCCTCCGGCGTCATCTCCCTTCGGCGGGACCGCGCGATGCCGGCCACGAGGAGCATTTAGGGACTCTCGACATCCAGCTCGAACCAGTCGGCGACGTGCTCACGCATCACCGTCGGGGCGAACGGGCCGAAGCTCTCGCGGAACTTGACCTTCAGGTTCATGACGGCCTGCATTCGCGGAGACCGGGCGTCTCCGAGGATGCTTCGGCCGCCGAGGGCCCGCGGACCGAACTCCATGCGGCCCTGGTGCAGGCCGACGACCTTCTCTGCCGCGAGAAGGCCTGCGACGTGACAGGCCAGCTCCTCCCGCGGCACTCGCCGGTAGGGGAGGTTCCGGCCCTTCAGGAAGGCCTCGATCTCCTTCTCGGTGTGCCGCGGGCCGAGAGAGGCGCCCCGCATGCCGTCGGCGTACTTCGGAAGCCTTCCGTCGGCCGCGGAGGCCGATTCCCAGGTCCCAGCCCGCTCAGGGCTCGTCCGCGGCTTCCCGAGGCAGAGCGGTGCCAGAGCGCGAGGGCGATGCCCACGGCGCCCCCCGCGTCGCCGGCAGCCGGCTGGACCCAGATGTCGGTGAACGTGCCGTCGCGAAGGATCTTGCCGTTTCCGACACAGTTGAGCGCGACACCTCCCGCCATACAGAGCTTGCGGAGACCGGTCTTCCGGTGCGCGAATCGGGCCATCCGGACCATGACCTCCTCGGTCACGTCCTGGATCGAGCGCGCCAGATCAAGCTCCTTCTGCGTCAGCTTCGTTTCCGGCTCGCGCGCCGGCCCCCCGAAGAGCCGCTCGAAGGCGGTGTTCGTCATCCGGAGACCGTCGGCGTAGCCGAAGTACTCCTGGTTCAGCTTCACGGAGCCGTCGTCCGCGACGTCAAGGAGCTCTTCCCGGATGAGGCCGACGTACTTCGGCTCACCGTAGGGCGCGAGCCCCATAACCTTGTACTCGCCGCTGTTGACCTTGAGACCTGCGTAATAGGTGAACGCGCTGTAGAGCAGGCCGAGACTGTCCGGGAAGCGCAGCTCCTCGAGGAGGGTGAGGTCAGATCCGCGGCCGACGCCGATGGACGAGGTGGCCCACTCGCCGACGCCGTCCATCGTCACGATGGCCGCCTCCTCGAAGGGGGACGGGTAGAACGCCGAGGCGGCATGGCTTTCGTGATGGTCTCCGAAGGAGACCTTCCACGGGTAGTTCCGGGCTGCCTTCTTCGCTTCCCGCTCGTCCGTCGCGCCGTACGCCAGGGCGATCTCCTGCGGAACGAGATCCGGCAGCCAGAGCTTCTCCTTCATCCAGAGCGGCATCGCCCTGACGAAGGAGGAAAAGCCGCGCGGTCCGTAGTCGAGGTAGGTCTTCAGGAGCCGCTCGAACTTCACGAGAGGCTTGTCGTAGAAGCCGACGAGGTCGAGCCGGCCAGGGCGAAGTCTCGCCTCCTTCAGGCAGTACGCGACGGCGTGTGCCGGGAAGCGATGGTCGTGTTTGACGCGGCTGAAGCGCTCTTCCTGCGTCGCGGCGACGATCTCGCCATCGACGACGAGGTATGCCGCAGAGTCGTGGTAGTAGGCCGAGAGGCCGAGGACGCTCGTCAGACTAGAAGAGGGTGTAGATGAACGGGGCGACCGCCGAGCCTTTCGCCATGACGAGAAGGAGACCGACGAGGAGGAGGACGATGAAGATCGGCGCCAACCAGTACTTCTTGTTATGCCGCAGGAACTCCCAGAACTCGGACGCGACTCGCAGCTTCGACATTGCTCCTCAATACATTTTCTCGTAGTGGCGGGAGTCGCGGATCCGTTCGGGATACTGGTGCCAGTGGCTCCCCGCGGGAGCGGACCTGCGACGCAAGGGGTCACCGCCGAAAAGCCGACGAAGGAAACCGATGGGCGTCACAGCGAGAATGAAGACGAGAAACAGGACGATCCTCGTCATGGCGAAGGAAAGCGCTTCGGCGAACCTCATCCAGCACTGATTTGGGCGAACGAGGAAACGGGGCGAAAAACCTCCTAAGAATACGAGGAGTCCGCCGCACACAGCGAGAGCCGGACCGATCAGGCCGAACTTCTGGCGAAAGAGCCACCAGCAGCCGAGGAGCGCGAAGATCCCGCCTACCGCCAGGCCGAATCGGCGCTCGGGGCCGTACGCTGTTCTCAAAGCTCTCCCCCCCCTACAGCCCGAACTTCATCCCGGCCAGTACCCTCAGGTCCCGCATCTTCCAGTCGTCCCCGCCCACGGCGGCCGAGTCCGTGACGGCGAAGAGGTAGCGGAGGTCGAGGGAGAGGCCGACGTCGCCGGAGAGCTTGTGCTCGAGGCCGGCGCCGACCTCGAGGGAGAACCACGCGTCCTTGAACTGGTCCTTCGCGTCCTCCGTCATCGTGGAGGAGCCGGCGTAGTTCTTCGACTCGATGTCGAGCGGGACGGTCGTGACGAAGCCCGCGGTGACGAACGGGGTCGTCGCGCCGGCGGAGAAGGCGTACTTCAGGTGCAGGGGGATCTCGAGCGTCGTGAAGGTGTAGTCGGCCCTCACGTCGCCCTGGTAGACGCCGTGGTCGCTGTAGTCGCCGAAGTAGGTGTTCTCGGCCTCGCGGCGGACGTAGAGGACCTCGCCCTCGACGGTGAGGTTCTTCCACCAGCCCCCCTCGACGGCGAGGCCGCCGACGAAGCCGCCGGAGTTGTCCGTCCCCTTCAGGATCTGGAGGTCGGTCGAGACGCTCGGGCTGGGAGCGCCGTAGCCCGCCTTGACACCGATCCAGAGGCCTTCCTGGGCGGCGGCCGGGAGGGCCGCGGCGAGCGCAAAGAGGGCCACGAGGACGAGGACCGGAGACCGCTTCATCTGTCTTCCTCCTTAGGGGAGCTGATTATCGTTCAGGGCGGGGCCAGCCGGGGAGCGCCCGCTTCAGCGCGGCGGCGGCGCGAATGGCCTTGCGGAGTGGACCGGGCCGGCGGCGGGGGTCGAGGAGGTCTCGGTGCGCCGCGCGAGGAGCGTCCCCTCGAAGGAGACGTTGAAGTGGAAGAAGGAGATGCCCGCGACGGCGCAGGCCTCTTCCACGAGGTCGACGACCTCGGGCGGGATCTTGGGGCTCGTGACGACGACGCCGCGGGCGCCGTAGCGCTCGACGAGGGCCTCGAGGTCGGCGAGGGTGCCGACGACGGGGACGCCGTTCAGGAAGAGGCCCGCCTTGTCGGGGTCGTCGTCGAGGAAGCCGACGGGGCGGAGAGGGGCGTTCGCGTAGGCCGTCAACTCGCGGACGGCCATGGAGCCGCGCCGGCCGGCGCCGTAGAGGAGGACGGGGACGCCGGGGGTGGAGACCTTCGCGCGCCAGTAGGCGAGGAGGCGGTACGAGCTGCGGCTTCCGTTCGCGAGGATGAGGAGGAGGAGGGTGAAGACGACGAAGAAGGAGAAGGGGGCGTTCGAGCCGATGGCGAAGGCGTCGACGAGGGCGGCGCCGAGGCCGGTGAGGAGCGCCGCGGCCGTGGGGCGGAGGAAGTCCTCGATGGTGGCGTGGCGCCAGCGTCCCTTGTAGAGGCCGAAGAGGTGGAAGGTGGCGAAGACGAGCGCCGGGACGGCCGCGCCGAGCTCGAGGGCGAGGCGGCGGTGCGTGGTGAGGCCCCAGTCGTCCCACTTGAGGCCGATGGCGAGGTAGAGCGCCGTGACGGCCATGAGGAGGTCGGCGAAGACGACGAAGAAGCCGGTCTTCAGCGCGGGGAGGTCGTAGAGGCGGAGGACCGTCCCCTTGCGGATGACGGAGAGCTCGTCGTACCCGAGGCGGGAGATGCCGACGAAGGCCGCGCCGAGGAGCGCGAGGAGGAAGAGGGCCGAGCCGGTGGCCGAGAGGAAGAGGGAGCCGAAGGCGACGGCCACGCCGGCGAGGGCGCAGGCGTAGAGGACGAGGACGGCCCGGCGCTGGGTGACGCCGAGGCCGAGGAGCTTGTGGTGGATGTGGCCCCGGTCGGCGTCCATGACGCCGAGGCCGGTGGTGGAGTCGACCCGCTTGAGGACGCGCCGGACGATGGAGAGGAGGGTGTCGGCGAGCGGGACGCCGACGATGAGGACCGGGACGAGGACGGCGAGGCCGGCCGAGAGGAGCGTGCCCCCCTTGAGGCAGAGGCACGCGAGGACGAAGCCGACCGAGCAGGCGCCGGAGTCGCCGAGGAAGACCGACGCCGGGTGGAGGTTGTAGCGGAGGAAGCCGAGGAGCGCCCCGGCGAGGGCGAGCGGGACGACGGCGATGTCGATGCGCCCCGCGATGAGGAAGACGCCGGCGAGGCTGACGGAGGAGATGAAGGCGAGGCCGGCGGAGAGGCCGTCGAGGCCGTCGATGAGGTTGAAGGCGTTCGTGAGGCCGACGATCCAGAGGAAGGAGAGGGGCCAGGCGAAGACGCCGAGGTAGATGCTGGAGCCGAAAAGGTGGACGTGCTCGTTGAGGACGAACCCGCTCGCCAGAACGACGACGGCCCCCGCCGAGTGCGCCGCGAGGCGGAGGAGGGCGCGCTGGGGCTTGACGTCGTCGAGGAGGGAGACGAGGAAGACCGGGAGGAGGCCGAGGCAGAGGCCGTTGACGACGGACGGCAGGAGCGGCCGCGGCACGGGGAGGAGGCCCCAGAGCATCGCCGAGCAGACCGCCGCGAACGAGAGGACGACCGCGACGCCCCCGAGCCGCGGGATCGGCGTCTTGTGGACCTTCCGCTCGTTCGGCACGTCCACCGCCCCGAGGCGCACGGCGAGCCGCTTCGCGAGGGGCGTGAGCCCGAGCGCGAGCGCCGCGGCGGCGAGGAACGGGACGGCGAGGAGGAGGGGCTTCATGGGGGAGGGGAATCGAGGGGGACGAAGATGGGGTCTGGTCTACGTTCTACGTTCTACGCGGAGGGTACTGGCGGCGCTGAACGCGCGTCACCAGAGGATTTCGACGTCGTACCTGGAGACCAGGCGATCTCGGGAGACCAGGATCAGCTTCTCCATCTGCGCCTGAGCAACGAGAAGCCGATCGAACGGGTCCCGGTGGAGCGGCGGCAGCGTCGCGACGGCAGCCGCGTGCGAGACGTGGACCGGCAGGACGCGGAAGCCGTTTCGCCTCGTCTGCTCCTCGAGAAACTGAGGGAGCGGCGCGTCCGTCTCGAACCGGCCCAGCCCGGCCTTGATCGCGAGCTCCCAGGCGCTCGCCGCGCTGAACCAGACCTCGCTGCCCGTATCCGCAATGGCCGCGCGCGCCGGAGCGGAGAGGCGGGCGTCGTCTCCGACCCACCAGAGGAAGGCGTGCGTGTCGAGGAGGAGCTTCACTTCTCGAACGAGTCGAGGACCTTCTTCGGAAGCGGAGTGTCGAAGGTGCGGGAGACTTGGAAGCGGCCGCGAGCGCTCCCCGGGACGCGGGGCTCCGCCGCTCCTTCCACGGGAACGAGGCGAGCCACGGGGCGCCCGCCCTTCCCGATGACGACCTCTTCGCCGCGCTGCACCCGCTCCAGGAGGCGAGAGAGGTGCGTCTTCGCGTCGTGGACGTTCACGATGGAGCTCATGTCGCGATTCTGACTAAGCCGCGGACTAAGTCAAGCCGGCAAGGGGAGAGGGGCCTGGTCTACGTTCTACGCGGGGCCCGCCGCGCGGACGGCGCGGAGGAGCGACGCGACGAGGGATTCGAGGTCGTCGAGGCGGTCGCGGGCGATTCCGCGGACGACCTCGACGTCGAGGGAGGCGTAGTCGTGGACGGCGACGTTTCGGAAGCCGACCATCGCGGCCGCGAGCTTCAGCTCCGGGTCGGTGAGGAGGCCGTGCTCGCGAAGGACGCGGAAGGCGTGGCGGCCGTCGCGGGGAAGCTCCCAGGCGTTCGCCGCGATGAGGTGGTTCGCGAGGTCGAGGAGCGCCTCGACGGCGCGCTGGAGGTTCAGGACGGTGACGTCGTCGCGGATCCACTCCTCGAGCGACGCGCGCCCAGGGCCGGCGAGGGAACGGATCGTCGCGACGGCGCGGCGGACGTGAGAGGCCTTGGCGAGGACGACGTCCTCGTCGAAGCGGCAGGTCATCGGGCCCCCGCCTCCGCCCACATCCGCTCCTCGACCGGGCGGCGGGACGTCTTCCAGTCGAAGTAGCGCGACGGGGTCGTCATCCGGAAGGTCTCGAAGGCCGGGCGGTCGCTCACGACGAGGGGCCGGCCGGTGCGGAGGACCTGCATCGAGATGATGGGGTCGGCCGTGGCCAGGTCGACGAGGTCGACGTCGCGGCCGGCGATCGCCGAGAGGCGGCGCACGAGCCGAAGGCGCTCGTCGCAGGAGAGCGGCTTCGGGTAGCGGACGGCGAGGTCGACGTCGCTCCCGGGCCCGAAGCGGTCGGTGACTGCCGACCCGAAGACGTACGCGAACGACGCCCCTTCGAGGGCCGCGACGAGGTCGTCGAGGGGCACGGGAGTGGAAGACATGGGGGTCTGGTCTACGTTCTACGTGGGGTCTTCGGAGAAGACGAGAGGCCGGAGCAGCACGAGAGCCGACCGAGCTGCCGCAAGCGCCTCCGCCGAGTCGACACCACCGATGCCGGCTTCCCAGCCGGGATAGCGAGGGGCCACGGCGAAGTCGGCGAGGACGGCGCAGATCGCGGAGAGCTCGCCAGGGACTGTCCTCACTTCCTCGAATGTCTCGAGGAGGTAGCCCAGATCATGCGTACGAGGCGGTTCGAGTCCTGCGGCGAGCAGAGCGGCCTTGAGCATCTTCTCCACCGCCTGCTGGCTGTGGAAGCAGACCAGGGCGTCGAGGCTTCCCTCCCGCGTCAGGGCCTCCGCGGCTCTCAGGTCTTCCTCCGCCTTCTCCACGTACTCGCGGACCATCGAACCCGGGCCGTCAGGCTGCATGAAGGAAGATGCCCTCGCGGACGGCCGAGTGAAAGACGTGGCCCCTCTGTTGGCTGAGCCGCGCGAACTCGAGCGGCGTGACGACGGCGAGGTCCATCGGGAACCCGATGCGGCCGAGCGCGTGCCTGACGAAGGCGGCACGATTCCGGGGCGGGTTCTCGTCCTTCCAGACGACGATCAGGTCCACGTCGCTGTCGGGGCGTGCGTCTCCACGGGCGCGCGAGCCGAAGAGCAGGACTTTCGACGGAGAGAACTCCGAGACGATGCGGTCCACGACCTCCCGGACTCTGCGATCCACATCTGCTGCGTTCACGCGTCTGTCTCCTGTATTTGGCGTGGGAGTCGTGTCGGACGCATGGGGTCGACGCATGGGGTCTGGTCTACGTTCTACGCTCTACTTCTCGCGGAGCGCGGGCATCAGGCTCCGGGCCGCGGAACGCCGAGGTCCTTGCAGATCTTCGCCGCGAGGAAGTCGTTGATCTCCCGGTGGCGCGGGACCGTCGAGACCTTTCGCTCCGCGCGGTTCACGACGACGGTGTGGGCTCCGCCTTCGCGCAGGATCTGACAACCGTGGACGTCGAGGTGCCGAAGAAGGTCCGTTCGCTTCACGCGGTGAGGCGGAAACGTTCCCGAATGACCGAGGCGTTCGCGAGATCCTCCTCGGCGAGGTCCCTGTTCGCCTGGAGCACGAGGGCGACGGCCTCCTGGAGGTTCGCGCGCGCCTCGTCGAGGGTCGCGCCCTGCGCGTTCGCGCCGGGAAGCTCCTCGACGAAGGCCACGAATCCTTCGCGGACGGGCCGAAAGACCGCAGTGAGCTCGACCGTCATGTCTCGACTATAGCTCCGGGGTTCTCGTTCAAGAGGTGGGGTCTGGTC
>CAYODK010000005.1:0-74762 GCA_964402695.1 uncultured Verrucomicrobiota bacterium | reverse complement strand
CATCCTCGCACAGAATCGCGGCGGTGTCTAGCCTATTATGAGACGGTTAGTAACTCCGGCTCGCCATGGCGGCCGGATGCGGGCATACCTCCGGGCTGTGAAGAGGACATCGATCCCGTGGGCGCTTGCGCTGGCCGCCGTCGCGATGGCGGCGGCCGGACCGCCCGATCCGCGGGACATCGTCGCGGCCGCGCGCGACGCGCGGCGCGTGGTGATCCCGCCGGGGACGTACCGGCTCGCGCCGCCGCCGGGCGGGAAGACCCACTGGACGCTCGCCGGCCTGCGCGATGTCGAGATCGTGGCCGACGGCGTGACGCTGGTCTGCACGGAGCGCACGCGCGCGCTGCACCTGGAGGCGTGCCGCAATGTCGCGATCCGCGGGCTGACGATCGACTACGACCCGCCGCCGTTCACGCAGGGCACGATCGCGGCCGTCGCGTCGAACTTGGTCGACGTCCGGATCGACGCCGGCTATCCCGTCGAGGCCTGGTCGCGCATCGAGATCGTCGACCCCGCCACCGGCACCCGCAAGCGCGGGATGCCGTTCCTGTGGGGTGCGAAGGCGGAACGCGCCGGCCCGGACACCGTCCGCGTGACGCATGAGGCTCTCGGACGGGCCGCGTCGGCGGGTGACCGCGCGGTCCTCTCCGCCGGGCCGGGGCCGTCCGGCATCCCGCACGGGATCGTCCTCGAGCGCTGCGCGGAGGTGGCCCTCGACCGCGTCACGCTTCACGCCGCGCCGGGGATGGGCATCCTCGACGTTGGCGGCGACGGCGGAACGCGGCTGGCCGGCTGCCGCGTGGTTCCCGGTCCGCCGCCGACTGGCGCGACGACGCCGCGCCTGCTGAGCACGTCGTGGGACGCAATCCAGCACAAACTCTCGCGGCGCGGTCCCAACGTGACCGGATGCACGATCGAGCACGCGGGCGACGACTCGTGGAGCGTGCAGTCGTCGTCGCTGCTCGTGCTGGCCCGGGACGGACGCTCGATCGTGCTCGCCTCGGAGGACGACGGGCCCGTGCAGCACCTGCAGTCCGGCGACCGGCTCCGCGACCCCGTCTCGGGCGCCCTGTTCCTGTGCGAGACGGCGGAGCCGGTGGCGCGCACGGACGCCGGGCTCGCGCCGGACGTGGCGCGCCGGCTCGACGAGGCCCCGGCGTGGTCGGCGTGGCGCGTCGGACGGCGCTGGGTGCGCGTTCGGGCCGATCGCGACCTCGCGTTCGACGCGGGCTGCTCGCTGCTGTGCGACGACCGGCGGTGCAACGATTTCCTCTTCCGGGGCAACACGATCCGAAGTCCGGGACGCGGCGCGCTGGTGAAGGCGTCGGACGGCCTGATCGAGAGCAACCTCTTTGAGAACGTCCACGCGGCGGTGGTGATCGATCCCGAGGTGCCCGACGGCGCCGCGGCGGAGATCGAGCGGATCGTGATCCGGCACAACCGCATCGACGGCAGCGGAGAGTTCTGTCCGGGGCCCTGGTCGCCGCAGGCCGGCGCGATCGTGGCCGCGGTGCGCGAGAGTGGAACCGCGCTGCGACCCGCCGGGGCGATCCGCGGCGTCGCGATCGAGTCCAACGAGTTTCGCAACGTCGCAGGGGTGAACGTCGCGCTCGGCTCGCTCCGGGGCGGCCTTGTGCGCGGCAACCGTTTCGAGCGGCCCGGCTGGCGTCCGCCGCCGTCGACCGGCGCGGCGTTCGGCGTCGCGCAGACGACGGTCGTGTGGATCGCCCGAAGCGTGGGTATCGGGTTCGAAGACAACGTTGCGACGGCACCCGGGCCGCATGCACCGGTGCCGGTGGCCTTCGGGCCGGACACGACGAACCTGATCGGCATCGCCGACGGCATGGTGGTCCGCCCATCCAGCGATCCGCGTTGAGACCGGTGCGAACGCGCGGTAGGGTGCGGGCATGAAGATCCTGGTGACGGGGGCGACGGGTTTCCTGGGGCGCGACGTGGCGGCGCGCCTGGCGGCGGAGCACGAGGTCGTGGCGGCGGGCGGGCGCGCGGCGCCCGCGGGCGGCATCCGGCTGGACCTGCGCGACGAGGGGCAGCTTCGGGACGCGCTGGCCGCGGCGGCGCCGGACTGTGTCGTGCATCTCGCGGCCTACCGCGAGCCGGACTTCTGCGAGGACGCGCCGGACGAAACGCGACGCCTGAACACCGCGCCGGTCGCGGTGATATGCGATGCGCTGCCGCCCGCCGCGCGGCTGGTCTTCATCAGCACGGACTACGTCTTCGACGGCGAGACGCCGCCCTACCGCGAGGACAGCCCGCGCCGCGCGGTGAATGTCTACGGCCAGAGCAAGATCGAGGCGGAGGACCTCGTCTTCCGCCGCCCGGGCTCGCTCGTGGTCCGCATCCCGCTGCTCGTCGGCGCGGGGCCGACGTTCGAGTCGTCCGGCTTCCTGGCGCAGATCGTCCGATCGCTGCGCGATCCCGCGGAGCAGGAGGCGGATGCCGTGCTCCGCCGGTTCCCGACGTGGATCCGCGACGTCGCGGAGGCGATCGCGTTCCTCGTCGGCCGCGGCGCGTCGGGCGCGGTCCACTACAGCGGGGCCGAGGGGCTGACCCGGTACGAGATGGTCCTGCAGGCGGCGGAGGTGCTCGGCCTTCCGGCGGATCACATCCGTCCGTCGTCGCGCGTCGTGCCGCGCCGGGCGGTGCGTCCCCGCGATTCGCAGCTCGCGACGGACCGCATCCGATCCCTCGGCTTCGCGCGCTTCACGCCGTTCCGCGACGTCGTCCGCTCCTTCGCGGCCGAGTTCCGCGGGCCGTAGCCGACGGATCGGGCGGGGCCGCCGGCCCCGCCGGCCGGATGCTCTGCCTCCGGAATCCCCCCGTTCGGCGTTCGGTGTTGGATGTTCGGTGTTCGATGCCCGCCCTCCGCAGCCTTGGCGGAGGAGGGTTCGCCGCGCGCCCGCGTCCAATCCGCGCGTCCCTCCGGAAGGAGGTTCGGAGAGGGATCGCACCGAACCCCGGAGGCGTGTCATGAAGAGCGGACGGACGCCCGAGACCGACCGACGCCGGATGAACCCCCGCCTGAGGCGCATCCTCGACCACGTGTGGGGGCCGACGGGATCGGTCATCCTGCATCTCCTGATCATCCTTCTCCTGCTGCAGTTCGTGATCCAGCCGAAGACCGTGCGCGATCGGGCGATCGAGGCGGTCATCGAGGAGATGAACACGGCGGATCTTGATGTCTTCCGGGGCGAGTTCGACCGCCTGGACCCGACACCGATCGATCCGTTCGTCCCCCCCGTCGTGCCGGCCCCGGATCTCAGCGCCGATCCCGCGGATGTGGCCGGGGTCGAGCCGGCGATGGTGGAGGCCATCGATGTGTTCAGCCCGCTGAAGATGCCGGGGCTGCGGTTCGGGGTGACGGCCTCGCTGCGCAGGGCCGGCCTCGAAGCGACGGGCGACCGACATACGGACACGGAGGCGTGCGTGGTCCGCGCGCTCGAGTGGCTGAAGGGCTGCCAGCTCGCGGACGGCTCATGGAGCGGCGACGGCGCGGCGCGGAACCCGGCCGCAATGACGGGGCTGGCGTTGCTTTGCTTCCTGGCGCACGGCGAGACGCCGGCCTCGTCCGAGCGATACGGCGGGACCGTCGGCCGCGCGATCCGCTGGCTCGCCGCGCGGCAGCGGGGCGACGGTTCGTTCGACGACAACGCCTACGCCAACGCGATCGCGGTGTACGCGATCTCGGAATCCTACTTCCTCACGCGCATTCCGTCGCTCCGGCTGGCGATGGAGGGCGGACTCGGTCGTATCGTCGCGGGGCAGCAGGACACCGGCGCGTTCACGTACGGCTACGCGAAGAACGGCCGGCGCGACACGTCCGTCGCGGGCTGGCAGGTGCAGGCGCTCAAGGCGGGGTTCGTCGCGGGCGCGGACGTGCCGGGGCTGGCGGCGGCGCTCCGCCGGTGCGCGGACGGTCTGCGGGCGAACCACGAGCCGTCGACGGGGCGGTTCCTCTATGCGCCGGAGCCCGGCAAGGCGGACGGCAGCCGGCCGACGCTCGCCTGCACCGGCATCGGGGTGCTTTCGCTGCAGATGCTCGGGCTCGCCGGCGGACGCGAAGTCGAGGGCGGGCTGCGGGCGCTGGGCGACCATCGCCCCGACTACCGCGCGCCCGAGGGCACGGGCCGTCCGCTCTACGCGTGGTACTACATCACGCAGGCGATGTTCCGCGAAGGGAAGTCCGCGTGGCGCCGCTGGAACGGCGCGTTCGCCCGCACCATGGCCGCGGCGCAGAACGCGGATGGAAGCTGGGTCTCGGCCGGCGCGGAGGAGACGGAGATGGGACCGGTCTACGGCACGACCTTCTCGGCGCTGTCGCTGATGGTCTACTACCGCACGCTCGGAACCTACGCTCCGGTCTCCGCGGACCCGCAGCCCGCGGGCGCGGCGCAGCCGGACGACGTGCCCGTCGTGGTCCTCTGACCCGCGACCGTGTCCCTCAGTCCCTTGCCCGCGGACCTCGGACCTCGGATCTCGGGCTTCCCCCTACTCCACCGTCACGCTCTTCGCGAGGTTGCGGGGCTGGTCGATCTCGCAGCCCCGCAGGCGGGCGACGTGGTAGGCGAAGAGCTGGAGGGCGATGGCGACCGGGATGGGGGCCGTCAGGGCGGGACACGGCGGGACGCGGATCACGTCCGCGGCCATGCCGTCGAACTGGGTGTCGTCTCCGCTGACGACGGCGATCACGGGCGAGTGGCGCGCGCGGCACTCCTGGATGTTGCCGACCATCTTCTCGCGGCCGGGGGTGTCCGTCGCGATCGCGAGCACCGGCACCGCGGGTTCGAGCATGGCGATGGGGCCATGTTTGAGCTCGGCGGCGTGGTAGCCCTCGGCGTGGATGTAACTGATTTCCTTCAACTTCAGCGCGCCCTCGAGCGCGACCGGGTACATCGCGCCGCGGCCGATGTAGAAGACGTCGCGGATGCCGGCGTACTTCTCCGCGACTTTCGCGATCGCATCGTTCTGCTCCAGCACGCGCGCCGCGGCGTCCGGCAGGCCGGCGATGGCGCGGCAGATCTCGACGCCGCGGTCGCGAGAGAGCCGGCGGCAGCGGCCGAACTTGAGGGCCATCATCAGCAGCACGGAGACCTGGCACGTGAAGGCCTTGGTCGACGCGACGCCGATCTCGGGTCCGGCGTGGAGGTAGACGCCGCGGCCGGTCTCGCGCGCGATGGTCGAGCCGACGACGTTGCAGAGGCCCGCGATGACGGCTCCCTTTTGCTTCGCCTCGCGGACGGCGGCGAGCGTGTCGGCGGTCTCGCCGGACTGGCTGATCGCGAGCACGAGGTCGCGCGGCGAGAGGATCGGGTTGCGGTAGCGGAACTCGGCGGCCTGCTCGACGTCCGCCGGCAGGTCGGCGAGATCTTCGAAGAGGAACCGTCCGACGAGCCCCGCGTGCATCGAGGTCCCGCACGCGACCATGACCATGCGGCCGATCTCCGCGATCTCGCGCGGGGACATCGCGAGGCCGCCGAGCTTCGCGGTGCCGGCGCCCTCGTCGAGGCGGCCGCGGGTGCTGTTCCGGATGGCGTCGGGCTGCTCGAAGATCTCCTTGAGCATGAAGTGGGCGAAGCCGCCCTTCTCGGCGGCCTCGGTATCCCATTCCAGCTTCGCGACCTCGCGCGAGACCGGCACGTTCTGGGCGGTGCGGACCTCGACGGAGCCGGCGGTGACGACGGCGACATCGTCGTCGTTGAGGTAGATGACACGGTTGGTGTGCGCGACGATCGCGGCGGCGTCGCTGGCGACGACGGTCTCGTCGTCGCCGATGCCGATGACGATCGGGCTGCCGCGGCGCGCGATAATGAGCTGGTCCGGGCGGTCGGCGCAGAGCACCGCGATGCCGAGCGTGCCCTCGGCGTGGCGCATCGCCGCGCAGACCGCCTGCAGGAGGTCGCCGTCGCCGTAGTACTCGCCGACGAGGTGGCAGAGGACCTCGCTGTCGGTCTGCGAGGCGAACGTGTGCCCCTTCGCCTCGAGCTGGCGCCGGATGTCGGCGTAGTTCTCGATGATGCCGTTGTGGACGAGCGCGATGCGGCCGGACTGGTCGCAGTGGGGGTGCGCGTTGGCCTGTGTCGGCGGGCCGTGCGTCGCCCAGCGCGTGTGCGCGATGCCCGCGCGGGCGCCCTCCTGCAGGGCCGGGGACCATTCCGCGCGCACCCGGTCCCCGAGGGTCCGGACCTTGCCGGGGCTCTTGAGAACGGCGAGGCCGCCGCCGTCGGGGACGGCGATGCCGGCCGAGTCGTAGCCGCGGTACTCGAGCCGCTGCAGGCTCGAGATCAGAAGCTCAGGGGCCGGCCGCGGCCCCACGTAGCCGACAATTCCACACATGCGTTGCCTCCCGCCCGCCGGAGCGGACGCGCATCAGGCGGTCTCTTCCTTCAGGACCGCGACGAGCTTCCCGGTCCAGTCGTCCACCACCGCCGCGTCGCGCGCCTCGACCAGGACCCTCAGCTTCGCCTCCGTGCCCGAGTACCGCACGACGATCCGGCCGGCGTCGCCCATCGCCTCCTGCGCCGCCTTGCGGACCTCCTGGTAGCGGGCCATGTCCTCGAGCGGGCGGCGCTTCGGCACGACGAAACTGACGAGCTTCTGCGGGTATTCGGCCATGCAGCCGGCGAGCTCGCTGAGCGGCAGGCCGGTCTGCTTCATCAGCCGCAGGACCTGGAGCGCCGTGATGATGCCGTCGCCGGTGGTCGCGTAGTCGCCGAAGATGACATGGCCGGACTTCTCGCCGCCGAGGCTGTAGCCGTCGTGGCGCATGCGCTCGATCACGTAGCGGTCGCCGACGGCGGTGGTGACGATGCGGATGCCGTGGCGGGCCATCGCGTCGTGGAGACCGAGATTGCTCATCGTCGTGACGACCAGCGTGTCGCGCTTCAGCATGCCGCGCGCCTTGAAGTCGATCGCGCACATGGCGAGGATCCGGTCGCCGTCGACGACGGCCCCCGACGCGTCGGTGAAGATCACGCGGTCGGCGTCCCCGTCGAACGCGATGCCGACGCTGGCCTTGTGCTCGCGCACGGCGGCGCCGACGGTTTCGGGGTGCATGGCGCCGCAGCCGTTGTTGATGTTGTAGCCGTCCGGCGAGGCGAAGGTCTTGACGACCTCCGCGCCGAGCTCCTCGAAGATCCACGGCCCGATCTTGAACGCCGCGCCATTGGCGCAGTCGAGCACGACCTTGATGCCCGAGAGGTTGAGGTTGGCGATCGTGCCCTTGGCGAATTCGATGTACCGGCCGCGGGCGTCCTCGATGCGGTAGGCCTTGCCCATGACGTCGCTGCGGATGTGCTCGCTGTTCAGCTCGCTGCCCAGGACATGCCGCTCGATCGCGCCCTCGACCGTGTCGGAGAGCTTGAAGCCCTCGTGGTCGAAGATCTTGATCCCGTTGTCGTCATAGGGGTTGTGCGAGGCCGTCAGCATGATGCCGACCGTCGCGCCCATCGACTTCGTCAGCCGCGCCACGGCGGGCGTCGGCAGCGGGCCGACGAGAAACACGTCCATGCCCATGGAAACGAGGCCGCTGGTCAGCGCGGTCTCGAGCATGTAGCCCGACAGGCGGGTGTCCTTGCCCAGCACCGCCCGGCGACTGCCGTGCCCCGAGGCGCCGAAGACACGGGCAATCGACTTGCCCAGCTGCATCGCGATCTCCGGCGTGATCGGGTGGCGGTTGGCCTGGCCCCGGATGCCGTCCGTTCCGAAAAGTTTGTCCATGACCCTCTCCATCCAGGGCCGTCTCCCCGCCCGGCCCCGTGCGGCACAGTATGCGGCCCCCTTTTGTTTCTCTCAAGCCCCACGGACACCCTCGTCGAAAGCAAATGCCGTGCCAATCCGGATCGACCGGCGTGTGGCGGCGGTCGGTCCGGCGTGTCGGGCCGGTCCGGGGCCTATTCCAGGGGGAGGAAGGTCAGGGTGCCGGCCTTCATGTCCGGCACGAGCAGCCGGTGGCCCTCTTCGTCGAGGAAGAAGTCGGCGGCGGTCTGGAGGCCTTCGAGGATGACCTTCGGGTTCTTTCCGCCCGGTTCCAGCTTCCAGACCTTGCCCTGGGTCCAGCTCGAGACGTAGATCGAGCCGTCCTTCGCCTGCTCGATGCCGTCGGCCCCGCGGAGGCCTTCGGTCAGCATCCGCAGCCGGTTGTTGCGGAGTTCCAGGATCCGCCCGTGGAAGAACTCGGCGATCAGCAGCCCGTCCGCCCCCGCCACGCCGACGCCGTTGGGACAGGGCATCACGGGCGTCGTGTCGACGACGACGCTGACCTTGCCGTCGAGCGTGACGCGGTAGACGTAACCCGGCGACCGCAGCTTCTTCGCGCCCTCGCTGTCCACCGGCCACATCGTCCCGTCCGGGGCGAACATGCGGTCCTTGGCGCCCATGTCGGTGACGAAGACGCTCTTTCCGTCCGGAGCGGCGGCCACGTCATTCAGGAAGAGGACGGGGTGCGGAAAGTCCTTCTCGTCGACCAGAACCGTCGCACGGCCCTGCTCGTCGACCTTCCACATGCGCTTGAGGTCCGACGTGACGAGGAATCCGCCGACGAACGCGATGCCCTTGGGCTCGTCCATGCCCTTGGCGAAGGTCTCGACGCGGCCGTCCCTGAGGCGCTTGATCACCGCGTCCCCGTTGCCCTCTCCCCCCATGACCGTGAGGAAGTAGTCGCCGTTCCAGCCCCTCGTGATGCTCTCCGGCCTCTGGCCGACCTCCATCACTGTCTTCTCCGCCGCACCGGCGATCATCGCCGCGCCGCCCGCCGCCATCACCGCAATCCACGCTCGCATCTTCATGGCCAATCCTCCGTCGTGCGTTCGCGCGCAGCATCCCGCTTTTGGACCCGGTTTCCAAGCGCGAAGGGGCATGAGCGCAGAGCAGGGAGCGGAGCGCGGAGAGGGCGGAGGTCTGAGCCGGAGCGATGCAGTTGACCGTGACGCACGAAGTTGCGCGGGCATCGCTCCGGAAGTAGGGAAACTCCAAACTCCAAGGAAGTTGGAAGCTCCACGGAGGCAAGAAGGGAAGTCGGAGGGTCTTCAGGTATGGATCAGGGGGCGTCCATGAAGGTGCCAACCTTTCACGGACCGTTCCGGGCTGTCAGGCTGTCCGGCCTTCCCTCCTTCTTCTCCGTTTCACCTATCCCTTCCTTGGAGTTTGGAGTTTCTTACTTTCCCCTTCCGGAACGATTCGCCTCCCGTGCCGTCTTGGCCCGGGCTTCAACGGAATCGTTCCGGCAGAGGTCGGAGGTCGGGGCCCTGACCCCTGAACCCTGACACCTTCTTGCCCTCCTCCGCCAACGCGCCCGGTTGCGTGTCCCGCGAAAACCCGTAGGGTAGGCGCATGAGTTCAGGAAGCGGGACGGGGGGCGGCGTGATGGAGATCATCGCGCGACGAGTGAGCTGCCGGGCCTACCGGAAGGACCCCGTAGCGGAGTCGACGATCCGGGACGTGCTGGAGGCGGCGCGGCTCGCGCCGTCGGCCTGCAACCGCCAGCCCTGGCGCTTCGCCGTGGCCACCGGCGCGGCGACCCGGCGGCGGATCGTCGAGGAGGGCTTCCTGCCGGGCCTCGGCATGACCTGGGCGCTGGACGCCCCCGTCCACATCATCCTCGGCATGGAACGGTCGATCGTGACGCACGTCCTCGGCGCCTCGGTCTCGGGCGTCGACTACCCCTGGGTCGACCTCGGCATCGCCGGCGAGCACCTCGTGCTGGCCGCGACCGCGGCCGGACTCGGCACGTGCTGGATCGGCTGGATCCAGCACGCCCCGTTGCGACGGATCGCGGGGTGGAAACGGAGCATCCGGCCGGTGGCCGTCATCACCGCCGGCTGGCCGCTCACCCCCGGCTCGCGCCCGCCGCCCGCGGAGCGCCGCGTGCCCCTCGACGACCTGGTCACCTGGATCCGGCCCTGAAACCCTCGTCCCCGACCTGCCTGCGGTCCGGAGGGGGACAGAGTTTATAAAGTGTGTCCCCCTGCGCCCGTCGGGAATCGCAATGCAGGGGCAGAGGCGAACGCAAGAGGCCCGGACCGTCGCGGGTGATGCTTGTCGCCGCCTCCGGTCGCGCCTACGATGGGGCTTTCATCGTGGAGACTGCCATGACGAGCCCTGCCCTCCGGACCGCCAGCCTGGGTCTTCTGGCCCTGGCATCCGCAACCCTCGCGGACGACGCGCCGAAGCGGCCGAACATCCTGTGGCTGATCGGCGAGGACTTCGGCCCTCACCTCGGCTGCTACGGAACGAAGGAGGTCGCCAGCCCCGCGCTCGACCGTCTCGCGGCGGAGGGCGTGCGCTACACGCGTTTCTTCTCCGGCCACGTCTGCTCGCCGAGCCGGTCGTCGTTCATGACCGGGATGTACGCGACCACGATCGGCGCGCACAACCACCGGTCGCACCGCGACGACGGCTACCGGCTGCCGGACGGCGTCCGCGTGCTGACCGACTGGATGCGCGACGCCGGCTACTTCACCGCGAACCTCCGGGAACTGCCACCGTCCTGCGGCTTCAAGGGCACGGGGAAGACCGACTGGAACTTCACCTACGAGGGACAGCCGTTCGATTCCGCGAAGTGGGACGATCTCAAGGCGCACCAGCCGTTCTACGCCCAGATCAACTTCAGCGAAACCCACCGCACCTTCCACGGCCCCGTCCGGGCCGATCCCGCCCGGGTCGAGATTCCGCCGTACTACCCCGATCACCCCGTCACGCGCCAGGACTGGGCGAAGTACCTCGACGACGCGAGCGAACTCGACCGCAAGATCGGCCTCGTGCTCGACGCGCTGGAGAAGGACGGCCTCGCCGATTCGACGGTCGTGGTCTTCTTCGGCGACAACGGCTCCGCCCACGTCCGCGGCAAGCAGTTCTGCTACGACTCCGGCCTGCACGTCCCGCTGATCATCCGCTGGCCGAAGGGCCTCGCCGCCCCGGCGCAGCTCCGGCCGGGTTCGGTGGATGACCGGATGCTGCACTCGATCGACCTCGCGCCGTCCATGCTCGCGCTCGCCGGGGCGGCCAAGCCGCCGAAGATGGAGGGGCGCATCTTCCTCGGTCCGCGGTGCGAGGCGCCGCGCGAGGTGGTCTTCGGCGCGCGGGACCGCTGCGACGAGACCGCGATGCGCATCCGCACCGTTCGCGATGCGCGCTACCGCTACATCCGCAACTTCACGCCGGAGGTCCCGCTGCTCGCGCCGAACGCCTACAAGGAGCGGCAGTATCCCGTCTGGAACCTGCTGAAGGAGCTGAACGCGCAGGGGAAGCTGTCCCCCGTCCAGGCCGCCCTGTGCGCGCCGCGCATGCCGGACGAGGAGCTCTACGACACGGCGGCCGATCCGCACGAGACCGTCAATCTGGCCGCCTCCGGCAAGCCCGAGCACCAGGCCGCCCTGAAGCGCCTGCGCGGCGAACTCGAGCGCTGGATCCTCGAGACCGGCGACAAGGGACAGGTCCCCGAGCCGCCGGACGTTGTCGCCGCCGAGGGCCGCACCAAGCCCGCTCCGACCGGCGGGGGCAAGGGCGGCGGCAAGCGGAAGGACCGGAAACCATGAATCGATGCGGACGAATGCAGGAGAGGATGGAGTCATGAGCCCGAGGATCGTCATCAGCCGGCGCAGGTTCCTCCGCGGCGCCGCCGCAGGGGTCATGGTCGTGCCCGCGTACGTCGTCGGCCGCGGGGCCGAGCCGCCGCCCAGCGAGCGCATCCGCATCGCCGCCATCGGCGCGGGGGGCAAGGGACAGAGCGATGTCGCCGAGGTGTCGAAGGGCAACGAGATGGTCGCGCTGTGCGACGTCGACCTCGGCCGCGCCGGCGCCTCGATCAAGGCCCATCCGAACGCGCGCCAGTTCACCGATTTCAGGAAGATGTTCGATGCGATGGAGAAATCCATCGACGCCGTCACCGTCAGCACCGCCGACCACTGCCACTACGCCGCCGCCCTCTGGGCCATCCGCCGCGGCAAGCACGTCCTCGTGCAGAAGCCCCTGACCCACTCCATGTGGGAGGCGCGCCAGCTCACGCTCGCCGCGCGGAAGCACAAGGTCGTGTCCAAGATGGGCAACCAGGGGCAGGCGTCCGAGGAGACGCGCCGCCTCGTGGAGCTGATCCGCGGCGGGGCCATCGGGACGGTGAAGGAAATCCACATCTGGACCGACCGTCCCATCTGGACCCAGGGCGCCACGCGGCCGGGATGGACCGACCCCGTGCCACAGGGTCTCGACTGGGAATCCTGGATCGGCCCCGCGCCGATGCGCCCCTTCGCGGCGAAGTGGCCGGCGGACCACGCGGTCCGCCAGTTGAAGTCCTTCCACAAGCACGAGATGGTCTACCACCCGTTCGTCTGGCGCGGCTGGTGGGACTTCGGCACGGGGGCGCTCGGCGACATTGCGTGCCACTCGGTCAACCCGATCTTCTGGGCGCTCGAGGAGATGAAGGGGCCGTTCAGCGTCGAGGCGGAGACCGGTCCGTTCAACGACGAGATGTACCCGGAATGGTCGGTCATCACCTACCGCTTCAGGCGGCCCGGCGGCGCGCCGGAACTGAAGTTCGTCTGGTACGACGGCGGGAAGATGCCGCCCCGTCCGGCCGAGCTCGAACCCGAGCGGAAGTGGGATGCGGACAACGGGTCCCTTTACATCGGCGACAAGGGCGTCATGCTCGGGACGCGCCTGATCCCGGACGCGAAGCAGAAGGAATACGCCCCCCACGCCCCGCCGCCGTCGATGCCGCGCTCGCCGGGCCACGCAGAGGAGTGGATCGCCGCCATCAAGGGCGCGCCGCGCGTCGACAACTCCTTCGACCACGCGGGCCCTCTGACCGAGATGGTCCTCGCCGGCAACGTGGCCATGCGTGCGAAGGCGAAGCTCGAATGGGATCCCGTCGCGTTCAAGTTCACCAACCACGACGCGGCGAACCGATGGGTCCGGCGCGAGTACCGTCCCGGGTGGGAGCTGTAGCCCACATCCGGCCCCAATCCTCGGCTGCGGCCGCGGTCTCCGGCGTCCCCCGTGTGAAGTACGCATGGATACGGCCGCGACGGAGCGCGGCCCTCCAGATCCCGATCAATAGAGATACGAGACGACGGTTCTGGAGGGCGCCGCTTCGCCTGCCACTCCGACGCGAAGCGGCGCGTGGCCGGCGCCGTGCGGGAGGCCCTTGGAACAGCGTTCGGCGCGGGTCTCCGGGACGTAGGCGAGGATCTGGGTGAGATGCGGCGGATTGCGGCCGGACGCGCGCACGGGTACAGTGTGCGCCGATTCCCATGCCATCCACCCTGCCCCAGACCCGCACGATCGCGATCGTCGGCCGGCCGAACGTCGGCAAGTCGGCGATCTTCAACCGCCTGCTCCGGCGGAGGCTCGCGATCGTCCACGACGAAGCGGGCGTCACGCGCGACCGGATCGTCGCCGAGGCCGAGTGGGGTGACGACCGCTTCACGCTGATCGACACCGGCGGGATCGGCCTGATGGACCGCGCCCGCGAGGGCGACGAGATCGCCGCCGCCGCCCGCGTGCAGGTCGAGGCGGCGCTGGACGACGCCGCGGCGGTGATCCTGGTCGTCGACACGCAGGCGGGCGTGATGCCGCTGGACCAGGAGGTCGCGCGCCTGCTGCGCGCCCGCGCCCGGCCGGTGCTCGTCGCGGCGAACAAGGCGGACCACCCGCAGCACGACGACGCGGCCGACGAGTTCGCGCGGCTCGGCTTCCCGGTCTTCCCGGTCTCGGCGCTGCACAACCGCGGGTTCGACGACCTGATGGAGGCTGCGATCCCGCACCTGCCGCCGCCGCCGCCCGCGGAGGTCCTGAAGGCGCCGCTCGTGGTCACCGTCGCCGGCCGGCCGAACGCGGGGAAGTCGTCCTACATCAACCGCATGTTGAACCGCGAGCGGCTGGTCGTGTCGTCCGTTCCCGGCACGACCCGCGACAGCATCGAGGTCCCCTTCACGGTCGGCACCGGTCCGCAGGCGCGGCGCTACCTGCTCGTCGACACCGCCGGCATGCGCCCGCCGGGCCGCGTGGACACGGCGGTCGAGAAGTTCAGCCTGATCCGCGTCGAGGAGGCGGTGCGGCGGTCCGACGTCGTCGTGCTCCTCTTCGACGCGCTGCAGGGGCCGACGCGCCAGGACAAGCGCATCGCGGACCTCGTGATGGAGTCGCGCCGCGGCTGCATCCTCGTCGTCAACAAGTGGGATCTCGCCGGGCGGATGAAGCAGGAAGAGTACCGCGAGGCCGTGCGCCGCGAACTGCCGTTCCTCGACTTCGCCCCGCTGCACTTCATCTCGGCCAAGACGGGCGACGGCGTGGCCGCAACGATCGAGTCGTTCGACCGCGTCGCCGCGCAGATCTCGATGACCTTCACGACCGGCGTCCTCAACCGCGTGCTGCACGACCTGTTCGACAAGAAGTCGCCGCCCTCCGTCAAGGGCCGCCGGCTCAAGCTCTACTATGCGACCCAGATCGGCACGCGCCCGCTGCGTCTGAAGATGTTCGTCAACGACCCCGACCTCGTCGTCCCCGCCTACCGGAAGTTCATCGAGAGGCGCCTCCGCGACAAGTTCGGCCTCGAAGGCGCCCCGCTGGTCTTCCTCTTCGCCGCCCGCGAGCGCGGGGAGTAGCGCCGCCCCTCTTCCCTGCCCGGCGGCGCCACGGCTACGACGTGGCGCGCGGTGTCGATGGCGTGGGATGGGGAGGATGGCGACAGAGACGCGCCGGGCGCACGGAAGTTCCAGGGATTGGAAGTCGCAACATCATCGGTTTCCATGGGTTGGAACATCCGGGCCTTTCCATTCTTTCCGATCCATTGCCTCTCTGTCACCGCACCTCCCGCACCTGATGTTGCCGTCCCCGCACGGCTTGAAGCGACTTGCCGGTTGCCCAATCCAGGCCGATGGGGCATTGTTGCTTCGCATGGATTCGGGAGCTGCGATGTACTGCGGGATCGGAGGACCGTTGAGATGCCGGTCATCGCCCGGTTCTACGGAATTCTGATCAAGATGTTCTTCCGCGAACACGGTATTCCGCACTTCCATGCGGAGTATGGCGAGTTTGTAGGCGTGTTCGACGCGAAGACCCTTCGGATGATCGAGGGCGATCTTCCAGCCCGCGCCCGGCGGATGGTCCGCCAATGGGCGAAGCTGCACCGGGCGGAACTGGTCGAGATGTGGCGAACACAGGATTACCGGCCGTTGCCGGGGTTGGAATGAGATGAGCCGAAAAGAGACCTATCCGAAGATCGCCGATGTGAGCCCGCGCCGAGGCCGGCAGCTGCTTGTCCGATTTCGGAACGGTGCCGCCCGCCTGTACGACTGTACGCCACTTCTGGAGGAGTCTGCATTTCAATCCCTGCGTAACGAGTCGTTTTTCCGACGAGCTCGAGCCGACTCGCACGGCTACGGCGTGATCTGGAGTGACGACGTGGACCTCGCCGAGTCCGAGGTCTGGCTGCGCGGCCGCCCGGTGGCACTTCGGGGTTCAATGGTGTGCGAATCCGGACCGGCGCAGCCGCCCGCCAATGCGGCTGCGAAAGGCCGGCATGGCGCGGTGAAGTACCCGACAGCCCGGAAGCGGCGCGCGTAGTCGGACAGGAACCCGGTGTACAAGATCCACCCTGGCGGCCGAAGGGAACGTCAGGCGAGGAGACCGCAACAGGCCACCCTTTCTACGGCAGCTTCCCGCTGACCGGAGTAGGGGCCGCTTCCAGCGTTCGGATCTTGAGATTGCGGAACCAAGCCGTGGGAGAAAGGTTGTGCAGAACCAGGACTCCCCTAGGGCTGTCCACCACGCCGGGGTAACGTTCCTGCTTCCGCTGCAGGGCCGCCTTCCATTCCGGGCTTGTCGTGTCGCCGTCCACCACCTTCACGCCGTTGAGCCAGTGCTCGAGATGCGTGCCGCGGCAGACGATGCATTCATCCTCGGCGGAGGGGACGGAGACGCGGCGGACTTCCGTTATTCGCTTGCCCCCCATTCGTTTGCTCGCCGCCGGGGGGCTGGTGGGGATTCGGGGGTGCCGCACTACCGCACACGGAACTGCGTCGTGAAGTCGGCGGTCATGCCTTTGCGGCGCAGGAGGAGGAAGGTCAGCTCGCGGTCGGCGGGATTGTCGGGGCAGGCGCCGGTGAAGACCTCGAAGGGGGCGGAGGAGGAGCACTCGACCTCGAGGGTCTTCTTCAGGTCGCGGAGGCGGAGCGTGAACGCGACCCGGCCGTCGCTGCGGCCGCCGCGGATCTTCTTCAGCCACTCGTAACCGTCCCCGCCGCCGGGGATCGCCGCGTCGGCCAGCTCCACCGAGCAGGATTCGAGCGTGCCGCGGACGTGGTGGAAGAGGTCGTAGGTGTGCTCGGCGGCGGAGGCCGCCTTCACGAGGTCGCCGAGATCGCCGTCGTGGACCGCCAGCGTGCGGCGGATGACGACCCCGGGGTAGGCGTCGGCCACGCTGGCCTCGACGCGGTTGCTGGTGAACGACGACAGCACGCCGCCACATTTCGCCTGCGTCTTCCCGTCCACGACGAGCATGTTGTGCGCCGCCGGGGAGCGGAACCACCGGTTGAGCTTGATGCCGTAGCCGGCGGTGCCGAGGTCGGGCAGGATCTCCTTGCCGTCGGCGTAGACGAGCATCATCAGGCGGTCGAGGTGGTCGTGGCCGCCGCCGTAGGGGCCGAACTTCAGGAGCGCCTCGAGACCGCCGTCGCGCAGGATCGCGTAGCCGGTGGCGGGGAGAAGCGCGCTGCGTTTCGGCAGCCCCGCCGCGGCGGGCAGGGTGTCGGGGCCGAAAAGCAGGGCCTGTTCGCTGGTTCGCGGGCGGCTGCGGTAGAACGCGGCCAGCGCGGCCGGGATGCGCGGATCGTCGGGCCAGAGGCGCGCGGCCATCTCGTAGGCCGGGGCCTCGCCCGCCAGGCCGCCGCCGGCCCATCCGTCGTTGATGGCGGGAAGCACGCCGTCGCCGCAGGCGTAGTCCAGCGGCGCCTCGAACATCCGGCGGAAGCGGTCCATGCCGCGGATCCGCCGCCCGCGGGCGTCGAGCGCGACGATGAAATCGCGGAGGGAGGAGACCGTGTAGAAGTGGTAGCCGATCGAGCCCTCGTACCAGAACCCGTCGGCGAGCACCCCCTTCGCGATCTGCGCCTCGAGTCCGTGCGGTCCGTCGACCGCCGCATCGACCATGCCCGCGTTCCCGACCGCCAGGCCGATGAGCCCGACCGCCGCGTTGTGCCACGAGTGGATGTTGTGGATCTGCGTCGTCTGCTTGTGGATCAGCGCCGCGGAGGGAAGCAGGAGGCGCTGCGCGATCGTCTCGCGGTCGGCCGCGGAGAGGGCGGGGAGGAGGTCCCAGTAGCCGAGGGTCAGGTCGACCAGGGACGTCGCCTCGCACAGCGACTGTCCCATGATGCGGCCCTTGCCGGCATGCTTGCCGTGGACCTGGAACCGCTCGTAGTTCGCGGCGAACCAGAGCAGCATGCGGCGGCCGTAGTCCGCGGCCTCGCGGTCGTCCGCGGCGCGGAAGAGGATTCCCGCCTGGCGGACGGCGCGGTGGATGCGCTTGTAGGTGGAGTCGACCCACGCCTCGTTGCGGCGCTCGTCGGTGTAGACCTCGCCGCACTTGGAGCAGACGTGCTCCTTCGGCTTCTTCGGGTCATAGCGGAGCTTTCCGGCGTCCTTTTCGCAGTAGTAGTCGTGCCCCCACCCGCTCACGCCGAACGGCGGCTCGGGGAAGTCGGTGCGCACGGCGGCCACGTGCTTCCGCAGGTCGGCAAGCGCGGCTTTCGCCCAGGGGTGCGTCTCGACGCGCGCCCGCACAGCAGTCCAGTCGACGCCGCGCGACCCCGGGTCCGGCGGCGGCGCGGCGGCCGCGCCGCCCGAGGCTGCCAGGACCCAGGCCGAGGCCGCGCGCACGGCCCATCCCAACGTGATGGAACGCGATTGCATCCGCGCAGGCTATCATCGCGCGCGCCGCGGGGGCAACGGAGATGCGCCCTCCTGCCCGGGCTCTCCATGCGGACCGGAGGCGGCCGCGGACGCCGGTCAGGGCGTGGGCTTGGAGGGAGCGGCCGGGGCGGGAGCCGGCGCCGGGGCCGGCGCGGGAGCCGCGGGGGGGGCCGGCAATCCGACCGACACCGTCGCCTTCGCGGCCCGCTTCTTCTGATCGATGGTCTTCAGCGCCGCGTCGGCGGCGCCGGCCCAGGGGCCCTCGGGATCCGCGGCGAGGACTTCTTCGTACACGGCGCGGGCATCCTCGTACTTCGCGAGCTGCTCGAGACAGCGGGCGCGGCCCAGCTTCGCGGCCATGGCGAACAGGGCTCCGCCCTTCCGCGCCAGCACGGCATCATAGGCCTTCAGCGCATCCTCCGCCCGCCCCAGCGCCTCGACGCACTGCGCCCGGTTGATCTCCGCCGCCTCTTGGAAGGAGTGCCCCGGGTGCCTGGCCAGGAAGTCCGCGTAGCGCTTCTCCGCCGCCTCGTACTTGCCGTTGTGGAAGTCGAGCCGTGCAAGCGCGAGCAGGGCAACGGGGGCGCTCGGCGTCTTCCCGTGCTGCACGATCAGGGCCTCGAGCTGTTCCGGACGGCCGCTGGACAGCATCCGGGCGGCATCTTCGACCGCCTGGCGCTTCTGGTTCCGGAAGTAGCCTGTTCCGACGGTGACCGCGGCCGCGATGGCCGCGCCCAGGAGCAGAGGCCGGCCGTACGTCCGCACCAGGTCCTGCCAATCGACGGGCATCGCCTCGGTCCCGGCCTGCCCTGCCGCCTCGTCCTTCGGTTCCGTCACTGGATCTGCCATGGGTTTTGCCTCGCGTCGGTGCTGAACCGCGCATAGTGGACGCCCCGGACGCCGGTTTCAAGCCTGCAATGCGCCTCCCAAGTCCTTGCGGGCGCAAGGCGGCTCCATCCCGATGGACTCCAGAAACCGGGCCATCGCGCCGTTGCCGGACTGTGGTCGCGCCCGGATTCCAACCGAATCGTCCCGCCTCAGGGCGCCGGCTTCGGCTGCGTGGAGAGCCAGGTGTCGTAGCCCTTCTTGCGACTGCCGACATACTTGTAGGTGTCGAAGACCGACCCGTTGCCGAGCGCTCGGGGGTCCTGCTCGGCGCGCAGCATGCCGTCCATGCGGTCGCGCAGGTCGCGCACGATCCCGGCGTGGGCCGGGTCGGCCGCGAGGTCGCGCACGCACCCGGCATCGTCGGCGATCCGGAAGAGCGCGTCGGCGGGACGCTTCCCGAACGACAATTCGTACCAGCGGCCGTGCTCCTGCTTGAGCCATTCCTTCGTCGGGCTCGGGTCGCAGTTGCCGAAGTCGGTCTCGGGGTTTCCGGCGGGCCAGCGCTCGGGATTGTAGTTGCGGACGTAGAGGAACTCGGGCGTGCGGATGGCGCGCGCCGGGTAGCCCCAGTCGTTCGGCCGCCCGATGTCGTGGCGCTCCTTGCCGGCAAGCATCACGTTCCGCGCGGGGTCGATCCAGCCGGAGGCGGGCGAGAGAAGGATGTCCGTGAAGCTGCGGCCGGTGATCTGCGGATGGGGCGGCGCGCCGGCCAGTTCGAGGTACGTCGGGGCGAAGTCGCGTACGTTGACGAAGTCGTCGACGACGCGTCCGCCCTTGCACCGCGCGCCCCACCGGACCGCCAGCGGAAGGTGGAAGCCGTCCTCGTAGATCTGCCCCTTCACGCGCGGGAACGGCATGCCGTGGTCCGACGTCACCAGCACCAGCGTCCGGTCCAGCTCCCCGGCCTTCTCGAGCATCGCCAGCGCCTTCCCAAGCTGCGCGTCGCCCCACTCGACCTCGACCGAGTAATCAAGAAGGTCGCGGCGGACGACGTCGTTGTCCGGAAGATACGCCGGCACCACGACATCGGCCGGCTTCTTCCCCGCGCGCAGCCCGGAGTCCGGCTCGTACGCGCGGTGCGGCTCGGTGAAGCCCATCCAGAAGCAGAACGGCTGGCCGTTCGTCCGCGTCGCGAGGAAGTCCGCAAAGTTCGCCGCGTAGTCGCACTTGCCGATGCCCGTCGCGGGGGGCGAGAGCTTCCGTTGCTGGAACTCGGGGCCGGCGGGGTTGCGGGGGAAGCCGGTGGACTTCCAGTCGCCCGGGCCCCAGCCCTTGCCGGTGAGGCCGACGGCGTAGCCGGCGCGCTCCATCAGGTCCGGGTAGACCGCGAACTTCGACGGGAAGATCCCGTTGTGGCACGAGGCCTCCTCGAGCTGCCACGTGTTGCGCCCCGTCAGGATGCTCGCGCGGCACGGGCTGCATTTCGGGTTCGACGTGAACGCGTTCCGGAACAGGATGCCCTCGCGCGCGACGCGGTCGAAGTGGGGCGTCCTCACCCACGGGCACCCGTAGGCCCCCGCGTGCGGCCAGCCCCAGTCATCGAAGATGACGAAGAGGATGTTCGGACGCGGCGGCGCATCGGCCGCGTGCAGCGGCCCCGCCGCGAGGAGGATTCCGAGAGGAACGAGGATTCGCTTCATGCCCGCGAGTATTCGCCGCTCCGCCCGCGCCCGCAAGCCCCGAACGGGACCACGGAATCGGTCGCGACGGAGCGCGACCCTCCAAGCCTGTTCCATCAAGCCGGGGAACCGGGAAGGTCTCCCAAGGCCCCCAGCACGGGGTGGATCGACGGGAACAGCCGCTCATAGACGGCCCGCTTTTCGCGGTACACCCCATGCCGCGCCGGGTCGGGCTCGAAGACGCGGTCCCGGGCGACGAACGCCCGCGCGGCCTCGGCCGGCGAGGCGAAGACCCCGGTCGCGAGGCCCGCGAGCATCGCGGCGCCGGCCAGTCCCGCCTCGGAGGTCCGCGGCCGCACGAACGGGATGCCGAGGATGTCGGCCTTGATCTGCAGCCAGGCGTCGGACCGGGCCCCGCCGCCGGAGGCGATGAACTCCGTCAGGTCGATCCCCATCCGGCGCAACGCCTCGATCCCGGCGACGAAGTACAGCGTCGTGCATTCCATGATCGCCTTCAGGATCTCGCCGCGCCGCGTGTCCGTGCGAAGCCCCACGATCGCCCCGGCCGTGTCCCCGACGTACTCCGGCCACAGCGGCGGGTCGAAATGCGGCAGCACGAGCAGGCGCGTGGGTTCGACCGGCAGTTCCGCGTTGAGACGGTCGTAGATCGCATCGCCCGCCGCCGCCGCGTCCGCCGCCGCGAAGGTGTCGCGGAACCACTTCACCAGCGCGCCGGCCTGGTTGAAGAGGAACGCGACGTAGAGGCCCGGCAGAACGTGGTGCTCGATGTTGAGGCCGGCCCCGAGCATCGCGAGCGGATCGGCGACCTCGCGGAACACCGGTGTGATGCACTCGTAGGTCCCGATGCCGCACACCGCCTTCCCCGCCTCGATCGCGCCGCATCCCAGGGCGTTGCAGCACTGGTCGTGACCGCCCGCCACCACGGCCGCCCCGCGCGCGAGCCCCAACTCCGCCGCGACGGCATCCGTCACCCGTCCGACGACCGTTCCGCCTGGAACGACCCGGCCGAGCCGCGCGCGATCAAGGCCGCTCCACGCGAGCAGCGCCTCGGACCAGTCGTTCCGCCCGACATCGAGCAGCAGCGTGCGGTTCGCCAGCGAATTGCTCGCGAACGGTTCGCACCCGAGCAGATGGCCGACGAGATCGCCCCACAGGAGGAACCGGTCCGCCCTCCGGAACAGCTCCGGCTCGTGGTCGCGCAGCCAGAGGATCTTGGGCAGCGAGTACTGCGGTCCCGCCCGGTTCGGGTTGATGCAGTAGAAGGCCTCCCGGCCGAACTCCGCCTCCAGCGCCGAGGCGTACCCGGCGCCGCGCATGTCGGAGCAGAGGATGCTGCGCCCCAGGATTTCGCGGTCGCACGACACGGGGACGACCGCCTCGCCCATCGAGCCCGCGCACACCGCGGTGACGGGATCGCCGCCGGCGCCCGCGGCGGCCTCCGCGATGACCTCGCGCGTCTTCCGCCAGACCTCGAGGCTGTCGAGCTCGGCCTGCCCGGGCCGCGGGTGGAGCGTCCCGTATTCCCGCGAGGCGAGCGACAGGCGCCGCCCGTCCTCCGCGAACGCGGCGGCCTTGCACACCGAGGTCCCGACGTCGATTCCCAGCAGGCTCATGCGACGCCTCCCCGATCCGCGGCCTCAGCCGCCGAGCCTGGTTTCCTCGAACCCGAGGTAGCGGGTGAAGGCCTCGCGGACCGGCACGGCCACGCGGCCCGTCGTGACGCCGACATGGTGGCGGTAGCCCTGGTGCCCGATCGTCTCGAGCTTGTCCTGGAGCCCCTCGATGGCGGCGACCCCCGCGCATCCGAAGAAGTCCGGCGCGATGGGGTCGCCGGTGAACCGGCCCTCGCCGAGGTAGAAGGACAGTCGCCCGTCCTGCGTCTTCGCGCTCGCGAAGGTCATCGGCGCCTTCGCGATCCGCCCGACGTTGCAGCCGTACCCGCACCCGGCGCCCAGCGCCTTGGCGAACATCGGGTGGTCGATGACCCGCCCCTTGGCGGTCATCAGCGTCTGCGGCACCGGGCCGCAGTGGAACAGGATGCACCGGTCCGGGTCGTCGCCGTAGTTGTTGTTCCAGTCGAGGCAGGTCGCCGGCGCACCGGACGCGCGGGAGAGGGCGTACATGACGACCGCGTTGCAGACGTCCAGCTCGCACGCCGCCGGGACGCCGCGGTCGTTCAGCTCGCTGAGAACGACGCAGGGCGAGACGCCCAGCTCCTTCTCGATCTCCAGCCAGCACCGCAGCGCGATCGCGTCGAGCCCGTGCTCGCGGATCATGTCGTCGAGCGCGGCGCCCAGTTTGACCAGCGTCGTGAAGGCCTCCTCCGGAACGCCCTTCCAGCCGGTGTAGGCGCGGAAGCGTTCCGCGCGGGAGGCGAAGGCGTCGCCCCGCGTCTTCACGGCGCGGACACGCTGGAAGACCTCGGAGAGGTCGAACGTCTCCGTCGTGATGCCGCGCCGCTGCAGCGCGAGCTCGTCGAACCGGATGGTCTTGAACGCGGTCGTCCGGGCGCCGATCGCGCCGACGGTGAGCCGGCGCATGCCGCGGACCACGCGGCAGACGGCCTCGAACCAGCGGAGGTGGCGCGCGAACCCGGCGCCGGCGGGGTGGACGGTGTGGGGCTGGAACGTCGTGAACGGGATGCCGTACTGGCAGAAGACGTCCATGACGGAGAACTTGCCGCAGAACGCGTCGCGGCGGCGGTCGAACCCCATCTTGTCCAGTTCGTCGGGATAGGCCTGAACCAGGATCGGCACACCGCAGTCCTGGAGCGCGGCGACCGCGCCGGTCTCGTCGCCGAAGTTCGGCAGGCACAGGATCACCCCGTCGTAGTCGCCGCGCCGGCCGGCGAGGAAGGAGGCGAACGCGCGGCCCTCCTCCGCGGTCTCCACGGCGCCGTACCGCGTGGCGGCGGCATCCATCAGGAGCGCGGCGCAGCCGGCCTTCTCCACGGCCCTGCGCATCTCCGCGCGCGCGGCGGCGACGAGGGATTCGGGGAAGAACCCCCGGTTGCCGAAATACAGGGCGAAGGTCGTGGGCCGCATGTCATGCCTCCTTCGGGTTCACGCGGTGACGCCGAGACGTTCCGCGCTGCCCTCGATGCCGAGTTCGTCGCGCACGGTCCGGACCACCGCGTCGTAAGCCGCCGCGCACGCGGCTTCCTGCGACTCGCGGGCCGCCCGTTCGTAGGGCTGGCGGATGGCGGTGGCGACGTTGATCTTGGCGATCCCTTGCCCGATCGCGGCCGTGATGTAGCTCTTCGCGATGCCCGTTCCGCCGTGCAGCACGAGTGGAACGCCCGCGGCATCCCGAAGTCGCCCGAGGTGCGCGAGGTCGAGCCGGGCCTCGACCTTCTTCTGGTCCCGGGTCGCGGCGGAGATCGCGCCGTGCACGTTGCCGATCGCGACGGACAGCCAGTCGACGCCGGTCTCCGCGACGAACCGCGCCGCCTCGCCGGGGTCCGTGAAGCCGCGGCCCGAGGCGAACAGTTCCTCGTAGGGCGGCAGCGGCCCGGCCTCGTGGCCCATCACCGCGCCCAGTTCGCCCTCCACCGGCACGCCTGCCGCGTGGGCGAGATCGACGACGCGCCGCGTGTGCCGGATGTTCTCCTCCAGCGACAGGCGCGAGCCGTCGATCATCACCGACGCGAACCCCGCGGCGATCGCGCGGCGGATGTCGTCCTCGTAGTCCACCGCCAGGCCGTCCTCGTCGACGACCGGCACATGATCGAGATGGAGCCGCGTGTGGCGGGCGTCCCCCACCCGCCGGTACTCCGCCGCCACCGCCTCGGGGCTGCGCGACTCGAACTTCACCCATTCCAGCCGCGCCACCATGATGAGGCCGAAGCCGCCCGTGTCCCGCAGCGCGCGGACCACGCTTTCCATCATCGGAAGGTAGGGGATGTTGAACCCCGGGACGACGATCCCCATTTCCCGGGCCCGGAGCACGATTCGTGCAGTGTTCATGCGTCAGTAGGTTTCGACCACAAGCCCCGGAATGCGGGCGAAGTGCTCCGCATCGCGTGTCAGAAGCGGCAGACCATGCTCCATGGCCATGACGCCGATCAGGAGGTCCATCGTCGGAATCGGCAGGCCGGCCGAGCGTAGCGCGGCCTCGGCCTGCCCGTAGGCCGTGGCGAACGTACTCGTCGGAAGAACGAGTTCTGTCGCGGTTGTGAAGTACTCGACCCTTCGCAACTCCCGAGCCGGATCGCGCGCGAGCCTTGCCCCCGCCTGCAGCTCGCAGAGAACGAAGAGCGGCAGCCGCAGGACGGTCTCGCCCAGCCCGCGGAGCTTCGCCGTGGCCGGCCCGTCGCTCCCGGCTCCCCGCTCGCGCATCAGATCGATACAGAAGGTCGTGTCCAGGAACATGGGTTACGACCCCCTGTCCGTACTCTGGGATGCCGCAGGAGACAGGGATCGATCGCTCACGATGTCCTCCACGCGGTCCAGAGCGTCGTCCGACATCATCCATCGGCCCGACATCTCCAACAGCGCCCGCGCCGTCGCCGCCGGCCTCAGCCGCCGCTTGATCACCCGGCTGAATGACTCGTCACCCCGCTTCTCAGCCGCAAGAAGCCCGTAGGCCTCCATGTCGATCGTGATCGTCTTGACTGCCATGGTCAATCTCCATGCACTTACCATGCACTTGCCATGATTGAATGTCAAAAAGGAAACCTGGGATCTTGTGGGTGGGGCTGGATAACCACGGAACGGACTTCAGTCCTCGATTCCCCGCCCGCCCCTGTGCCGCCGGCCGCGGGGGGATGCGGGAGGGGCGTTGGTGAGCGGCGAGTAGTGAAGCGCTTCGCGGGAGGAGAGGCGTCCGTCGCGCATGCGTTCGCGGATCCGCTGCAGTTGGTCGGCGGACAGCGCGCTGCCGGTCGACGCGGCCGATGCGGCCTCCGGCGACAGCATCCCGGCCGGCTCCTGCGTGGCCAGGGTGCGCTGCACGAGAATCATCATCACGCCGGCCGCAGCGGCGGAGAGCGCGAGGAAGACACGCGCGCGCCACGGCGGGACGGCGGACGGGATCGGCGCGGCCTCCGGCGTCCGGCACCGGTCGCAGGCGAGACAGTCGAGGTCGCTCCGCGCGCGCACGCCCAGGTCGCAGCAGCGCGGACGGACGCGCGGCCAGAGGCCCTCCGCCGGACGCAGCGCGGAGACGATCGCCAGGAACGCGCCGGACGGACACAGCACCCGGCACCAGAGGCGCGGCACGAGCCACGACGCGATCAACAGGCCGATCACCCACAGCGCGAGACTCCGCGAGGCCTCGCCGGAGAAGGCCACCGTCAGCGGGTCGGCGTCGAACAACCGCGCCGCCGGCTCCAGCACCCATACCGACGCGGCGGCGGCCAGCATCGCGTACTTCACGTACCGGCCCCAGCGGAACGCCCACGGCGGCGGCTCGGTGCGCCAGCGGCGCGGGCGGAGCGCCAGCATCAACTCCTGCAGGGCGCCGAAGGGACAGATCCAGCCGCAGTAGAGGTTCGCCGCCAGCAGGACGAGCGCCGGGATCGCGAACGGCAGCACGAACGAGAGCCCCCACGACGGCCGCGGCCAGGGCGGCTCGATCCACATCCGCAGGTGGAACAGCGAGAACTGGACGTTGAGCCACAGTCCGAAGACCACAACCACGGCGATCAGGAAGATCCGCCGCGCCCACGCCCGCGCCTCGAAGCGCCGCAGCCCCATCGCAGCCGCGGCAAAGAGAGCGAGCAGCAGGGTCTCCCGCGGGATCCGCAACCGGCCGGCCGCCGTCCCGGCCCCGGGCTCCGCCCCGGCGGACAGCGCCGCCGCGCTGAAGACGGGCCCGGCGGAGAAGATCGCATCGGCCACCGCGTTCGCGGAGACCGTTGCGCCGCTGACCCCGTCGACCTTCCGCCGCTCCGAGGGATCGCCCGCGTTCAGCCCGCGCAGCGACTCGAACCATCGGTCAAGGCGCGCGAAGTAGCGCGGGGTCTCGCGCGATGCAAGCACGCGAAGGTCCCGCAGCACGCCGTCGCGCCCGACTCGCAGCGCCAGATCGAGCGCGCCGCCGTAGCCCTGCACGCGAGCCCCGAAGGCCACGGTCGAGAAGAAGTAGTCCTCCGGCGCGCCCTCCGGCCCCGTGACGTGGCAGGGTGCGGTTCGACCGCCCGGCAACGCGATCTCGACGCGGCGGAGGTCGAGGTCGGGCGCCATGTCCCGTGCGGCGCGGACGAGCGGATCGCCGCCCTCCCGCGCCCGGTCGGCGCGCCACGCCGCGCCGAAGACCAGCGCCGCAAGGAGCGCGACGCCCGCGGCAAGTCCGAGGCGGCGGAGCGCGACGTCCGCCGCGTCGTCGCAGCCGCGCCGCGCCGCGGTCGCGAACGGGAGCGCGGCCGGCAGCGCCAGCAGCACCAGCGCACCGACGAAACCCGCCGAACCCGCGAGCCCCAGCGCCGGCAGGGCGACCAGTCCGACCGCGAGGCTCCCCGCGGCGCCGCCGAGGTGGTCGAGCGTCTCGATCCACGCGCCCGACGACGCATCGTCGTGTCCACGCCGCGCCAGCAGCGCCGCCGCCGCGGGCACGTAGAGTCCGCCCAGCGCGCCGGCTGTTGCGAACGCGGCCGCGAAGGCGGCGCGGCTCCACGCGGCGCCGGTCGCCGCGAAGACGGCCAGGGCCGCCGCGTGCAGGAGGATGGCGGACAGCAGGACCGCCGACGGACCGCGGCCGCGACCCAGGAGGACGCGCGAGGCCGCCGCCCCGCCCCACAACCCGAGCATGAAGAGCGCGGAGAGCAGGCCTGCGTGGAGGAAGAGTCCGCCGTGCAACGTCTGCCACGCGCACATCAGGAGCACGCTCGTCGCCATGCCCGCTGCGCCCGCCGCGGCGGTCAGCAGCGCAACGTCGCCCGCCGGCACGGCGGCCGCCCCGGGATCCCTCCGCCGCCAGCGCGCGGCGCAGCGGGCGAGCGCGAGCGCCGCAAGGGCGGACGCCAGCGCCCATGCCGCCGGACGGACCGCCCCCGGCCACGCCGCGGCGGCGGACCGCGCGCCGGAATGCTTGAGCCCGATCGCGAGCGCGGCGGAGAGCGCCAGCGGGTGCGCGTCGCGGTTGAGGAGCGAGCCGGGCGCGGCCGTCTCCTGCGCGGAGCGGTAGCGCGCGAGCTGCGCCTCCGCGCGCCCCGCCGGGAAGGCCGCGCGGACGACCTCGCCCGGCGCCAGCGCCTCCGAGCCGGGGATCGCGGCGTAGAGGCGCGACATGCGGTCCGGGGAGCTGAAGTCCGAGAGGCGGTCCGTCATCAGGAGCCAGCTCTCGTCTCCGGGCTTGAGCATCACGTGGCGGAAGACCGACTCCGCCGTCTCGAGCATCGACGCGCCCAGCCGGGCCAGCTCCGGCCCGAGGTAGTTCTCCCCGCCCGACATCCGCACCCCCGCCGCGCCGCCCTCCGCGAGGCGCGCCTGCGCGAGGCGCAGGAAGTCCTGCGACACGGTGCGGTTCATCGAGAGACTGACCGGGTCCGGCACATTCAGGACAATGAGATCGAACGCGGGCCCCTTCTCCTCCGCCAGGAAGGCCCGGATCTCGCGGCCGGGCATGCGGAGCCGGGCCGGATCAGGGCGCAGGCGCACGGGCAGCCGATCGACCAGCGCGGCCGCGTACCCCGGGTCCGGCGGCAGCCAGACGACCTCGCGGACCGACGGCACGCGCAGGAACGCCTGGGCGATCCCGAGCGAGCCGGGGCCGGCCACGAGCACGCGGCTCGCATGCGGCGCCGCGGCGAGATGCAGCGCGGCGACCTCCGCGTCGTGCGCGTCCGCCGGCAGCGTCTCGACGATCGACTCGCGCGACTGGACGATCCACGCGCCGTCGCGCTCGCCGAGCCGGTAGACCGCCTGCGGCGTCGCGAAGCGGTCGCGGAGGGCCTCCGCGGGAAGCAGGTGCGACCACGTCCTGAGATCCGCGCGCCGCGTCCAGACCGGGTCGAGGTCCGCGAACAGCGCGGCGGCAATGGCGGCCGCAAGGCCGAGCGGTGCGGCGGCGCGGCCCACCCCCCCTGCGGCCGGTGCGGCGGACAACGCGAGGCCGGCCGCGCCGACGAGGAAGGCGCGTTCGTCCGTGACCCCCGCCGCGAGCAGCGCGGTGACCAGCGCGCCGCCCGCGCCGCCCCCGAGCGCCTCCCCTGCATACACGCGCGCGACGGCGCCCGGCGTGCCGCGCGCCGCCGCGCAGGCCGCCGTGAAGAGGAGGCCGGTCAGCAGGCTCACCGGCGCGTTGACGACGAAGGCGGCCGGCAGCATCCGCAGCACGGGAAAGAGGTCGTGGGGCGAGACGCCCGCCAGGTCGCGCGCGCGGGCGATCAGCGCGAGCTGCGCGGCCGCGGCCGGGATGTAAAGCAGGGACAGGAGGGCCAGTCGCGGCCACGCGCCCATGCGGCCCGCAAGCGGCCGGGCCGCTGCCGCGCCCGCCGCGACCCAGACGAGCCACGAGGCGAAGAAGGCGGCGACGCCGAACTCGCTGCCCTCGAAGGTCTCGAAGAAGGCGCGGAAGAGGATCGTCTGCGCGAGCACCGCAAACGCGCCCAGTCCCGCCACGAGCCCCGCCGCCCCGCGCGGAAGCCCGGCGATCTGCGCCCCCGGCTCAGCCATGGCGGCTCATCGTAGCGGATCGGGGCGGGCCGAAGAAGCCGAGATCGGACGGCGAGGGAGGATGTCAGCAGCCGAACGCGAGCGGTGTGGGGCGGCACGGCAGCGCCGTACCCACCACCGCCGGGTACGCAGTCAGAATCTGTCCGGTTCGTCTGGCTCGCTGCCCCGGGCGCGTTCGCGCACCCCGCGCCGACGTTTCGCAAACACCGCGGCCACGGCCCAGCCCTCTTCCTCGCCGGCGCGTCGCCGTGCATTGGCGGCACTCCGACCGCCGCGGCCCTCCAGTTCGCTCCGCCGCCGCGTGGAATCAGCGCCCGCCATCCGGGTGGGCGCGCAGCAGGCTCAGTTCAACACAGCTTGCCACGCCGGAGCCCGAAGGGCGAAGGCGGGCCGCCACGCCGTAGCGCATTGAGCGAGGGCGGGCGTGCCACGCCGTAGCGCCTCGCGCGGAGGAGGAGACTTCACGGCTCGCTATCGCGATCCGTGAGAGTCCTTAGTCTGTTCGGCTCCTTCATCGACCGAGAATCACGTCGATTCCATTCATGACAGCAGTCACATGCCGTGCTGCCAAATGGCCGACTCGCTCTGTGAGTTGGCTGCGGTCCAGGGCGACGATCAGGGAGACGTTCGCGACAGAGTCTTTCGGGAGTCCGGTGACAGAGGACTTCAGCAGGACGTTGCCGGGCGCTTGGGCCCATGTGATGTTGCTCGTAAGGGGGACGCAGACGACCGTCGCAATTCGACTTTGGTTAATGGCATCACACTGGACCACGAGGACCGGCCGCCTGAAGCCGGCCGCCGAACCGATCGGCTCGTCGAGGTCCGCCCAACACACGTCGCCCTGGCTGACTACCATTCCGCGTGCCGCAACGTCTGACGTGCGGCCCTCCGCGTGAATTCGTCCACTCCTGACCCCACATCGTCGAGAACCTGGTTCATGGCGGATGTGATCCTGTCACCTTCGTGCTGGACCACGAAGTCGGCCAGGGCTCGCGCGTACAACTGACTGCGCGAGGTGTGCAAGCGACGAGCGAGCCGCTCGCCCTGTTCGAACACCTCATCAGGGATCGATATGGCTGCTTTCATACCCGCAGTATTACCCATGAGCGTGATGACGTCAACTGATCTCTCTTCCCGCCGAACGGTCCCGTCCTGGAATAGGTTGTCCCCATTCGGTTGTCATCGTCCGGGACGACACTCGAAGCCGGCCACTCGACACCGGGTCCGGACGACAAGATGCCCAAGGCCTACGGGAACGGCACGAGCAGGTCGTGGAGGTGGAGCAGGGAGACGAGTTTCACGTCCAGCGCGTGGCCGGCGCGGTAGCTGGCGACGTCGCCGACGAGCCGCCCGCCCTCGACGAGCGCGAGCGCGGCGGCCAGGTCGAGCGCGGCGCGGTGCCAGGCGGCCTCGAGCGACTTGCCGTTGTGGATCAGCCGCGGCTTGTTGAGATAGCCCGTGCGGCCCGCGACGAGCAGGTTCCGGTTGTTGTAGCCGAGGTGCCGGATGTCGGCGAAGACGCGGCCGATCGTCTGGCAGTAGAACTTCTTCGAGGCGGACGTGTTCGTGCGCGCGACGGCGGCGCGGCGGAAGGTGTCGCGGTTCATCACGAACCGGATCCGCTGCTTCCCGATCGCGGTCGGGAAGTCGACCGCCGCGTCGATCGTCAGCCGCGGCTCGGGGCCGGAGGGCGGGGCGAGGATCACGAACGCGCCGTTGGGGCCGCACATGCAGACCTTCTCGCGGACCGTGACGTGGCGCGCGGGCACGCCGGTGCCGACGATGCCGGCCTTCTCGATCGCCTCGACGAGGTCCAGGCTGCCGCGCTCGAAGAGCGGCGGATCGCCGGAGTCGATCTTCACGGTGAGCCGGTCGAGCCCGAGCCCCGGCATCAGCGCGATGATGTGCTCGACCATGCGGCAGTAGTTGTGCGGGTCGCCGCTGCGCAGGACGATGTTGCTGACGATCTGGCCGGTGGTCCACACGTTGCGGACCGACACGCGCGTGGGCAGGTCCTCCGGCCGATCGGACCGGTCGAACCACCAGCCCTCGCGGGAGCAGGGCTCGAAGGTGATCGTGCGCGTCTCGTGGCCGAGGAACGTGCCGGGGCCCTGGACCGTCACGGGGGCGGCAAGGGTCGTCTGGTCGGCGGAGTAGGCCGGCCCGGGGGCGGCGGTCTCGTCGAGGTCGACCGGCTGCACGCTCCAGGCGTCGAACGCCCGGCGCATCACGTCGGCCTGCCCGCCGAGCAGCCTGCCCCAGATGGAATCTGCGCTCATAAAGCCGGAAACTATGGCCGATCCCGGGCCCGCGGACAAGACCGGCGGAGCGGCCTCCCGCAGGCGTCACGGCCGCAAGGGGTTGGGATGCCCCGGCGGCTCAGTCGGTCGATGCCTCGTCCGGCAGCAACCCCGGAAAGGCGCGGCGGACGGCCTCCGCGTGACCGCCGTCGGGGTCGAGGCCGGCCAGCACGCTGACGAGGGCGCACAGGTCGTCGTAGCGGACCTTGAGCGTCTCGCCGGACCGCTTCGGCAGTTCCCGCGCGAGGCGGCGGGCGGCACGACGCGGCGTCAGCGGACGCACGGCGCGGATCGGCTGTCGCCCGGTCTCGATCTCCTGGAGCGCCCTGTCGACCGTCTCTCGTTCACGACCCGGCTCGGCCGCCAGCGCGGCGCGACAGATCTCCTTCGCGCGGCTCCACGACACGCGGCCCTCGGCCAGCAGCACGCGGAGGCGCGGGTCCATGCCGGGCGCGTTGCGGAGGATCTCGGTCACCCACGCCTCGCCGCGGTCGAGGAAGCCGGCGATCTTCGCGGCCGGCCAGTTGGCGTTGTTGAGGTAGACAATTGTGTCGAAGTAATCGGTGATGCGCGTGTCGAGCCGGTCGGCGTTGAGCTTGAGGTTCAGCGCGCGGATCTCGTCGGGGTCGCCGGCGACGACCCGCACGTCGACGCGGTCGAAGTAGCCCGGGTTCTTCGAGCGGATCGCCCGGATCGCGGAGTGCCGGTGGAAGCCGCCGACGAGGTAGAACTCCCCGGGGTTCCGCTCCCAGACGACGAGCGGCTCGAGCAGGCCGTTCTTCAGGATGTCGGCCTCGTAGTGGCGCACCTTCTCCCACCGCAGCGCGCGGTGGTTCTCGATCGAGGGATGGAACCGGATCGCGTCGAAGGCCAGGTACTCGTAGCGCTTGGTCGTCAGCATAGGTGCCGCACGGCGTTCCGGAAGATCTCGAGGCCGAGGCCGTGTTCCGGCAGGACGCCATCGATCCGCTGGCGCACGGCCAGCGGGTGGTTGTCCGCGTGCAGGTACGCCTCGGGGTGCGGCATCAGGCCGAAGATGCGGCCGGTCGGATCGCACAGGCCCGCGATCGCGTGGAGCGAGCCGTTCGGGTTCTCCGGGTAGGCTGTCGCCGGCTCGCCGGTCGCCGGGTCGATGTAGCGGCACGCGACGCAGCCCTCCGCCTCGATCCGGTCCACCAGCGTCTTGTCGAGGGTGAGGATCTTGCCCTCGCCGTGGCGGACCGGCAGCGGCATCCGGTCGAGCCCGCGCGTGAAGACGCAGGGCGATTTCGGTTCGAAGCGCAGCGTGACCCAGAGGTTCCGGAACGTGCCGACGTCGTTCTGCATCAGCGAGAGCTTCTGCGTGAAGACGTCCCCCTCGAACCCGGGGATGAGCCCGAGCTTCACCATGATCTGGAAGCCGTTGCAGACGCCGAGGATCAGCTTGCCGTCCGCGACGAACCGCCCGAGGTCCTCGCGCATGCGGTGGCGGACGCGCGACGCGAACACGTGGCCCGAGCCCATGTGGTCGCCGAACGAGAACCCGCCGATGAACATCAGCGCCTCGAAGTCGTGCAGGCGGGCGGGCTTCTCCAGGAGATCGCTCAGGTGGACGAGCTGCGGCGCCGCGCCCGCCAGCTCCCACGCGTACTTCGACTCGGCCTCGCAGTTGAGGCCGTAGCCGGTGATGATCAGGACCGGTGGTTTCGTGCTCATGACAAGAGTTCCGCGCCGCCCGCCGGACGGCGTTCGCGCCCGACTTTACGGAAACCCCGCCGCAGGTCAATCCCCGGGCGAGAGGTCCCGCAGCCCCGGCCAAGCCCGGGATATCGGGTGACCGCCCGTGTGAAGCATGCATGGACACGGCCGCGACCACGCGCCGCTTCGCGTCGAAGGGCAGGCCGAGCCGGCTTCGCTCCGACGCGGCGACGGGCCAAGGCGCGGCCGGGCGCATCTCCGTCCGTTGCATCGGGGACGACGATGCTCGCGCGGGCTTCCCGTCCGGCCGGGCCAGCGGCCTGGCCCTGCCGCGGATTCCGCGGGCGCGGAAGGTAGGGCCGGACCGCCGGGCCGGCCGTTCGGTGGATTCCGGGTGCCGCGCAAACTCCGCGACTTGAGGGCGCCGCTCCGCCGGCGCCGTTCCAGAGGCGCTCGAGGCGTCGTTTCATTCCAACTACATTCTCCCCCGGCCAGGGCCAGGGGGTCACAGTTTATAAAGTGTGTCCCCCTGCCGTCTTGCCCTTGTCGCCTCGCACAGCGACCGGGCTTGCGGAGGGTAACACTTCGTATTACCTTGGCCGCGGAGACCGCCATGGCCGCAAGGAAACCGTCGATCGTCACGTTCAAGGCCGAGCCCGCGATGTTGAGTGCGCTGCGGGCCGTCCCGAACCGCTCGGAGTTCATCCGCGCGGCCGTGCTGAACGCCCTGGATCACGCCTGCCCGCTCTGCGGCGGCTCGGGCGTCTTCACCGCGGAGCAGAAACGGCACTGGGAGGCCTTCCGAAAGCACCATGACGTGAAGGAATGCGGCGACTGCCACGCCCTGCACCTCGTGTGCGCGGCGGACCGTCCGGCACCGCACCACCGGAGGCCCCGCGCGTGAGGACCCTCCGCCATGCCGCGGCAGTCCTGGCCTTCGCCGCGACGGCCGGCGCCGCGGCCCCGGACGCGGCGCGTCTGCGCGTCGTGACCACCATCTTCCCGCTGGCCGACTGGGCGCGCGCCGTCGGAGGCGACCGCGTGGAGGTTCTCCAACTCCTCCCGCCCGGCGTGGAGGCCCACACGTTCGCGCCGACGCCGCGAGATGCCGCCCGCCTGGGCGAGGCCGGGCTCTTCGTCTTCTGCGGCCCCGCCATGGAGCCGTGGGCCGCCGACCTGGCCGCCGGCGCGGGACTGGCCGGCGCGAGGCTCTTCCAAGCCGACCGGCACGTGACGCCGCTCGCGTCCACCGGCGCCCCGCCCGATGCCGCCCATCGCCACGGGCCGGAGTGCGACCACGGCCATCCCCACGGCCCGGACGCGGACACGGACCCGCACTTCTGGCTCGACCCGCTCGCCGCGGCCGGGGTCGTCGAGGCGCTTGCCGCGGCCTTCGCGGCAGCCGACCCGGACGGCACCGGCGGCTACCGGCAGCGCGCCGAGGCGTACGTCGCGGAGCTGCGCGCGCTTCACGCGGACTTCGAGACCCTGGTGCGCGGCGCGGCGAGCCGCACCGTCGTCTACGGCGGCCACCCGGCCTTCGGCCGCTTCGCGCGGCGCTACGGACTCGAATTCGTGTCCCCCTACGAGGGCTTCTCGCCCGACGCGAGGCCGGGGCCGCGCGCCATCGCCTCCCTCGTCCGAAGGATGCGCGAACTCGGCACCCGGGTCGTCTACCACGAGGAGCTGATCGAACCGCGCGTCGCCCGCGTGCTGGCCGACGAGGCCGGCGCGCGCCTCGAACTCCTGCACGGCGCGCACAACCTGACGGCGGACGAACGCAAGGCCGGCGAGACCTACCTGTCGATCCAGCGCGCCAACCTGGCCAAGCTGCGGGAGGGCCTCGGCGCGAAATGACCGCCTCCGCCCAGCCCGCGGCCCCGGTGGTCGCGGAGAACCTGACGGTCCGCCTCGGCGGCGCCGCGGTCCTCGACCGCGTCGCCTTCCGCGTCGAGCCCGGCGACTACGTCGGCATCGTCGGCCCGAACGGATCGGGCAAGACCACGCTGATCCGCGCGCTGCTCGGCCTTTCCCCGGCGCCCGAGGGCCGGCTGGAGCTGTTCGGCGAGCCCGCGGCGGCGTTCCGGCAGTGGCGGCGCATCGGGTACCTGCCGCAGACGACCACTCCGCCGATGCCCCGGTTCCCCGCGACGGTCGAGGAGATCGTCGCCTGCGGCCGGCTCGCCCACGCCGGCGGAGCGGCCCGGCTCTCGACGGCGGACCGCGCCGCGATCGACCGCGCCCTCGCGGCGGCCGACATCTCCACTCTGCGGCGGAGACCCATCGGCAGCCTCTCCGGCGGACAGCGCCAGCGGGTCTTCGTCGCCCGGGCCCTCGCCGCGGAGCCGGACCTGCTGCTGCTCGACGAACCCACCGTCGCGCTCGACCCGGTCTACCGCGACGACTTCTACCGCACCCTGGGCGCCCTGAACCGCGAGCGCCGGACAACGATCATGCTGGTGACCCACGACAGCGCGACCATCGGGCATCACGCGTCCAAGCTGCTCTATCTCGACCGCTCGCTGGTCTTCTTCGGCTCGTTCGCCGACTTCTGCGCCTCGCCCGCCATGACGCAACGCTTCGGTGAATTCCAACAGCACATGGTCTGCCACCAGCACGGCTGCCCCGGGGGGCTCGGACCGCAATGATCGAAGCCCTCCAGTTCGGCTTCATGCAGCGCGCGCTGGCCGCGGGCCTGTTCGTCGCCGCCGCGTGCGCGCTGTTGGGCGTCTTCCTCGTGCTTCGCCGGTGCGCGATGATGGGCGAGGGCCTCGCCCACTTCGCCTTCGGAAGCGTCGGCTTCGCGCTGCTGCTCTCGCTGCCGCCGCTCGCGATCGCGGTGCCGCTGGCGGTGCTGGCCTCGCTGCTCATCCTGAAGCTCCCGGAGCGCGGCGGGATGTTCGGCGACGCCGCGATCGGGATGGTCTCGGCGGTCGGCGTCGCGTCGGGCGTCCTGTTCGCAAGCCTCGGCGGGGGGTTCAACGTCGACCTGTTCAGCTATCTCTTCGGCGACATCCTGGCCGTCTCCCGCGCCGAGGTCGGCGTCGCGGTCGGGCTCTCGGCGGCGGTCGGGGCGGTGCTGCTGCATTTCCGGCGCCAGCTCTTCGCGATGGCGTTCGACGCCGAGCACGCGCGGACGGCCGGCGTCCCGGTGCGGCAGCTCGACCGCGCGCTGGCGGCGCTGACGGCGCTGACCGTCGTTCTCGGCATCCGCGTCGTGGGCACGATGCTGGTTTCAAGCCTCCTGATCTTCCCGGCGGCGACCGCGCTGCAGGTCGCCCGAAGCTTCCGCGGCGCGCTCGCGGTCGCGGTCGCAGTCGGTACCGGCTCGATCCTCGCCGGCATCGCCGCCGCCTACGCCTTCGATGTCCCCGCCGGCTCCGCCATCGTCCTCGTCAACGCCGCGCTCTTCGCCACCGCCCGCCTCGCCCGGCGGGGGTGAGGCGGCCGGGCGCTTGCATTTCCCGCCGGGCGGGACTATCAGCGTGCGCATGAAGACATCCGTGCTTTCCGCCCTGTGCGCCCTCGCCTCCGTCGCGTCCGCCCCGGCGGCGGACTGGATCCCGCTGTTCAACGGCCGCGATCTGGAGGGCTGGACCGCGCCGACGAACCCGGCCGCCTTCACGGTCCGCGACGGCGCGATCGCCAGCGGCGGCCCGAAGGCCCACCTGTTCTACACCGGCGCCGTCGGCCGCGCGGACTTCCGAAACTTCGAGTTCTCCGCCGAGGTGCTGACGAGCAACGCCGCGAACTCGGGCATCTTCTTCCACACGTCGCCGCAGGCCTGCGCGATGCTGACGAACGGCTTCGAGGTGCAGATCGACAACACCCTCCGGCCCGGCGACGGAACCGACGCCTACCGCGAGCTCAAGAAGACCGGCAGCCTCTACGCAATCCGCAACGTCTACAAGCCGATGGCCCGCGACGGCGAGTGGTTCACCCTCCGGTTCTCCGTCGTCGGCAAGCGCGTCCGCACGTGGGTCAACGACGTCCTTCTCGTCGACTACACCGAACCGACTCCCGCCGTCGCGCCGTCGAAGCGCCCCGGCCGCGTCCTGAACCACGGCACGTTCGCGTTGCAGTGCCACGACGCGGACACCGTCACCCTCTTCCGCAACCTGCGCGTGCGTCCGCTGCCGGACGACGCCTCCGACCCCGCGCCCGGCCCGGCGCCGGTCGTGGACGACGCGTACCGCCAGATGCTCGAGATGCAGGCCGCCAACTTCCCGCTGATGAACCTCCACGTGCACCTGAAGGGCGGGCTGACGCTGGAGCAGGCGCTGGAATCCTCGCGTGCGACGGGGGTCGGCTACGGCATCGCGATCAACCTCGGCTGGGGCTTCCCGACCACCAACGACGCCGCGCTGCTGGCCTACCTCGACTCGTTCAAGGGCCAGCCCTGCTTCGTCGGCATGCAGGCCGAGGGCCGCGAGTGGGTGAAGCTCGTGTCGAAGGAGGTCGTCGCGAAGTTCGACTACGTCTTCACCGACTCGATGACCTGGACCGACAACCGCGGGCGGCGGATGCGGCTGTGGATCAAGGAGGAGCTGGAGGTCGGCGACAAGCAGGAGTTCATGGAGACGCTCGTCGCGCGCACGGTCGGGATCTTCGAGACCGAGCCGGTGGACCTCTACGTCAATCCGACCTACCTGCCGCCGGAGATCGCCGGCGAGTACGACGCGCTCTGGACGCCCGCGCGCATGCAGCGCGTCGTCGACGCGGCGGTGAAGAACGGCATCGCGATCGAAATCAACGGCAAGAGCCGCCTCCCGAGCCCGGCGTTCCTGAAGCTGGCGCGCGCGGCGGGCGCGAAATTCTCGTTCGGTACGAACAACCGCGACGCGGACATCGGGAGCCTGCAGTACTGCCTCGACATGGCGCGCGAGCTGAAGCTGACGTGGAAGGACATGTTCATTCCGCAACCCGACGGCAGGAAGCCGGTCCAATTGCGGGGGCTGCCGGGGTCGTAGTCCGCTCGTTCCGGCCCTTGGCCCCTTGTAGCCGGGACCGGCCTGTCCCGCCGCAGCGCCGGCGCGCAGGCGGATGGTCCCGGTCGCCGCGACCGCCAGTCGCGGCGGCAGAAAACCCCCAAGTCATGGAGGTGCGCCGGGGGCCCCCCTCCTACTCGGGGATCGGATCGCCGCGGCGCACGGGGGCGCCTTCCCAGACGGCAGTGTCGGTCGCGGGGTCGTAGGTGAGCACGCGGTCGGCGCTGCCGGGGGCCGGCGGAACGTCGATCTTCGGCAGCCACGCGCGCAACTCCCCGAGAACCCCGGCGTGCCGCGCGTCGGAGACGACGTTGGTCCACTCGTTCGGATCCGCGGCCATGTCGTAGAGCTCCTCGCTGCGGTCGACGTAGCGGATGTAGCGCCACCGCTCGGAACGGATCCCGTGGTTGCCCTGGTTGTGCGACGTGATCGCCGGGCGCTCGCGCGGCGCCTTCGCGTCCGCAAGCTGCGGCTTCAGGCTGAGGCCCTCGAGGTCCGCGCGCGGCGGCAGGCCGCAGAGTTCGACGAGCGTCGGGTAGAGATCGAGCAGCTCCGCCGGCGGCGTGCAGCGCGCCGCCTTCGCGACGCCGGGGCCCGCGAAGATCAGCGGCACGCGCGTCGACCGCTCCCACAGCGTGTTCTTGCCCGTGATGTCCTTCTCGCCCAAGTGCCAGCCGTGGTCGCCCCAGACGACGACCACGGTGTTCTCCGCCTGCCCCGCGGCCTCAAGCGCGTCGAGCAGCCGGCCGATCTGGGAATCGACGAAACTGGTGCATGCGAGGTAGGAGCGGACGAGGTTGCGCCACTGGTTGTTCTCGCGGATCCACTTCAGGCGCGGCTCGGGCAGGTTCCAGTGGAGGTACCATGACGCGCGCGGCGTGTCGCCGCGGTCGCCCGGCTGCACCGGCGGGAGGACCGAGTCGTCGTCAGGATAGAGGTCGAACCACTTCTGCGTCGCGTAGCACGGCACGTGCGGAAGGAAGTAGCCGACGGCGAGGAAGAAGGGCTGGTCCGCCGGCATCTCGCGCAACCGGTCGACGGCCCACGACGTGATCTGGTAGTCGCCCTTGTCCTCGTCGCGGTGCGGGAAGCAGCCCCAGTCCATCGCCGGATGGTCGCCCATCGGCGTCGGCGGGATCAGCTTCTTCGGCGGCTTCGCGCCGATGCCGCCGTTCGGACCCCAGACATCGAACTCGACCGCGCGCTTCGCCGGCCCGCCGGCGCCGCCGTGGTAGATCTTGCCCGTCGTGTAGGTGCGGTAGCCATTCGCCTTGAAGTGCTGCGGCATCGCGACGCGATCCTTCAGGGTCTCCACGTTCCGGAACCATGGCGCCAGGCCGTAGATGCCGGTGGTTGTGGAGCGAAGGCCGAGCATGAGGCTCGTGCGCGACGGATTGCACAGCGGCGCCTGCACGTGGGCGTTGAGGAACGTGGTCCCGCGCGCCGCCAGACGGTCGAGGTGCGGCGTCTTCACCATCGGGTGCCCGCCGAGGGGCCCGACCCAGTCGTTCTGATCGTCGATCGCGATGAAGAGGACGTTCGGCCGCTTCGGCGCCGCGGCCGGGGACGGGATCCCGGCGGTGCAGAGGGCGGCGATCAGCAGCGGCGATAGCATCGGCTTCATGTGCGGGCTCCCATCGTTAGGCTGACCGGAGAGTAGTCCGCCCGCCGCCGCCTGTCAGGCCCTTCCGGCGGTGCGCATCTCCGGTTCAGTGCAGGGATGACGACTCTCGCACGGGCGTTCCGTTCGGCCGGGCCAGCGGCCCGGCCCTACCCATCGTCCCCGGGGAATCCGTGGTAGGGCCGGGCGGCTCGCCCGGCCGTTCGATGGATCCCGGTAGCCATGCGGACTCCGAGAAACGACTGCGGGATCAGGTTGGTGAATCGGAGAGGCGCGTCGCCGCCGCATCCTGCGGGATTACCGCGGCTTCGCTGCGGGACCGGCCTTCTTCGCCGCCGCCTTGCGCGGCCCGGCGCCGTCGCCGTTCCAGCGCTCGTCGATCCAGCGCGGCGGCTCGTTCTTCGCGTTCCACGCATCCCAGAGCGCCTGGAGGTGCTTCGCCTTGGCCGGCTCCTGCGCCGCGAGGTCGGTCTTCTCGCCGGGATCCTTCGCGAGGTTGAACAGCTTGGGCTCGGCGTGCGAGATGTGCGCCTTCACGAGTTTCCAGTCGCCCTCGCGCACGGCGTACTGGATGCCGAAGCGCCAGAAGAGGGCCCCGTGAGGGGCCTGGTCGGTCTTGCCTTCGAGCAGCGGCAGCAGGTTCGCGCCGTCGAGGTTCCAGTCCGCCCTCACCTCGCCGCCGGCCGCGGCAAGGGCGGTCGGCATCCAGTCGAGCTGCGTGACCATGTGCGGAAGCGTGCGACCGGCCGGGATGCGGCCCTTCCACTGGATGAGGATCGGCGAACGGATCCCGCCCTCCCAGAGCGTCCACTTCGTGCCGCGGAACACGCCGTTGCTCGCCGCGCCACCGGGTCCGCCGTTGTCGCTGGCGACGAAGATCAGGGTCTTCTCCTCCAGGCCGTGCTCGCGCAGCTTGCCGAGGATGCGGCCGATCGTGTCGTCGAGGAGCGTCAGCATGGACAGGTAGTTCGCCCGCGCCGGTGGCGTCACATCGGCGAACCGCGCGAGGTAGTCCTTCGGCGACACGAACGGACCGTGCACCGCGGTAAAGGCGCAGTAGAGGAACCAGGGGCCGTCTTTGCGGCGGTCGATGAACGCCTCCGCCTCGCGGCCGAACGCGATCGTGTGGTCCTCGGGCACGGGGGCCGGCTCGGCATTGCGCCACATCGGCACGGGCTCGCCGCCCTTCCCCGCGCCGATGCCGTGCGGCAGCAGGCCGTAGTACTCGTCGAAGCCGCGTGCGTTCGGCAGGTACTCGGGTTTCTCCTGCCCGATGTGCCACTTCCCGACGATGCCGGTCGCGTAGCCGAGGTCCTTCATGCGGTCGGCGAAGGTGCGGACCGACAGGTCGAGCCCCTTCACGTCGCCCTTCACCGGTGGACGGTTTCCCTCCGCATTGGCGTCGAAGCCGAACCGCTGCTGGTAGCGGCCGCTCATCAGCGCGGCGCGGCTCGGGCTGCAGACGCAGGCGGTGACGTAGCTGTTGTCGAACCGCACGCCGCTCTTCGCGATCGAGTCGAGGTTCGGCGTCTTGCACTGCGTGTTGCCCGTCACGCCGAGGTCGGCGTAACCCATGTCGTCGATGTAGAGGATGAGCACGTTCGGCTTGTCCGCGGCGGCCGCCGCGAGGGCGAATCCGAGCGAGAAGACGAGGGCGTTCAGGAACTTCATGGCTTCTTCTCCTTCGCGTTTCGACGGGGCCGCGCGGAGGTCCCGTCCCGCTCGACGCCCCACAGCGGTTCGGGCAGCGTCGCCTCCCACGCGTCGTAGGCGGCCTGCAGGTCCTTCGCCCGCGCCGGCTGCGCGGCGGCGAGGTCGTTCCTCTCCGCGAGATCCGTCGCAAGGTTGATGAGGCGCGGGGTCGGTCCGCCCGGGTGCTTGCCCGGGCGTTCTCGCTGCATCACGAGCTTCTCGTCGCCCTTCCGCACGGCCCAGATGGACCGCGCCTTCATGCGCCAGAAGAGGGCGTCGTGCGGAACGTCCTGCGTCTCCCCGGCGAGGAACGGCACGAGGTTGACGCCGTCGAGCTTCCAGTCCGCCGCCGGCTCGACGCCCGCCAGGGCGAGCGCGGTGGGCATCAGGTCGAGGCTGCTGACGGGCGGGTCGTAGGTCCGGCCCGCCGGCAGCCGGCCCTTCCACTGGACGAGGAACGGAACGCGGATGCCGCCCTCGAGCATGCCGCCCTTCTCGCCGCTGAGCGGCGCGTTGCACGAGCCGTTGCGCTCGAGCGGTCCGCCGTTGTCGCTGAGGAAGACGACGAGCGTCGACTCCTCGAGTCCGTCGGCTTGCAGCTGCCCGAGGATCGCGCCGACCGCGTCGTCCAGTCCGGTGACCATCGCGGCGTACGTGCGGCGGTCGCCCTCGGGAATGTGGCGCACGCGTTCGAGGAGGTTCGACGTCGCCTGCAGCGGCGTGTGCGGCGCGTTGAAGGCCGCATAGAGGAACCACGGCGCCGCACGGTTGCGGTGGATGAACGCGGCTGCCTCGCGGCCGAGAACATCCGTCAGGTAGCCTTCGGTCTTCTCCGGCTTGCCGCCCCGTTCGAGCAGCGTGTAGTAGCCGGACACCGGCTTCCCGTCGACCGGTGTACGGTACTCGTCACAGAAGTAGCAGTGTCCGCCGCCCACGAAGCCGAGCATCTCGTCGAACCCGCGCTTCAGCGGGTGGAACTGCGGCGCGTCGCCGAGGTGCCATTTCCCGACCATACCGGTCCGGTAACCGGCGGCCTTCAGCCGGTCGGCCATCGTGCGCTGGTCGAGCGGGAGCCCCTTGCGGCCGGTCGGATCGTCGCCCTCCCAGTTGATCTCGTGCCCGAAGCGGCTCTGCGAGCGGCCGGTCAGGAGCCCCGCGCGGCTGGGCGAGCACATGCACGAGCTGACGTAGCCGCTCGTGCAGCGGATGCCGTTCTTCGCGAGCGAATCGATGTGCGGCGTGCGGATGTCCGGGCTGCCCTGGCAGCCGAGGTCCTGGTAGCCGAGGTCGTCGGCCAGGATCACGAGCACGTTCGCCCGCGGCGCCGCGGCGACCGCGGCCCCGGCCGCGAGCGAGGCCGCTGCGAGAGACCACCACGTTCGTATCGCCATCACGGGAATGCTCCTCGGGGACCGCCCACCCGGCACGGACACCGCACGGCTAACGCGCGCGGCCCGCGGATATTGCACCCCCGCACCGCGGGGCAGGCGCATCTTCCACGCCACCACGGATGCTTCGCCCCCGGTACGGTGGGTTCGGTGGGGACTCCACATCCGCCCTGGCCGGCCCCGGGTGTAACATTATCGAGTGCGGTCGCACTCGATAATGTTACACCTGCGCGATCTGTGCTTCCCGGCGGCGTGCGCCAAGGACCCTCGCGCGACGGGGCGGACGGGACGGCGAACGGGCCTGCGGCCCGCCCTGTCCGGACTGGACGGCCGTCGCACTCAGCGCGGCGGCGGGGCGGGCGTGGGGCCGGTGCCGGTCTCCGCACGGACCTCATCGGCAAGGGCCGTCAGCCGCGATACGATGTCCGGGTGCGCCGCCGCAACATTGTTCGTTTCGCCAAGGTCGGTCTCGAGGTTGTAGAGCTGCGGCGGTGAGGAGAGGTGCAGCTTCCACGGACCGTCGCGCATCGATTGCTGCCGCCGTTGGTTCAGGCCGTAGAGCGCGTAGAGGTCCTTCCGCGGCGAGCCGGCACCGGCCGCGCCGAGCAGCAGCGGGGCGAAGCTGGATCCGTCGACCGTCCGCCCCGCCGGCGCCGCACCGCCGCACAGTTCCGCCAGCGTCGGCAACACATCCATCGCGGTGACGAACTGCCGGCACACGCGGCCGGCCGGCACGCGGCCGGGGCCCCACGCGAGGAACGGCACGCGCAGGCCGCCCTCGAAGACCGTGTGCTTCGTCCCGCGCAGCGGCGTGGCGGTGCCGGGCGTGTTCCGCTCGGGACCGTTATCGCTGGTGAAGAGCACGATCGTGTTGGTCGCCAGGCCCAGTTCCCACAGCTTGCCGAGGATCTCCCCGGTGCTCCAGTCGAGTTCCTCGACCGCATCGCCGTAGAGGCCGCGCGCGGACCGCCCCTTGAACCGCGGCGAGGCGTCGAACGGGATGTGCGGCATCGCGTGGGCAAGGTAGAGGAAGAACGGCCTCGCGCGGTTCGCCTCGATGAACCGCAGCGCCTCCTCCGTATACAGCCCGGTCATCTCGGCGGGCACGGCCGGACGCTTCACCACGGCATCGCCGCGCAGCACCGGCGTGCCGCCCTCGGCCTCGAACTGAACGGTCTCGAACCGGTCGAGGTTGTGGAGCACGCCGAAGTAGCTGTCGAAACCCTGGTCCATCGGACGCATGCCGGTCTTGAACCCGAGGTGCCACTTGCCGATGCAGCCGGCCGCATAGCCGCAGGGTTTCACGATCTCCGCGAGCGTCACCTCGGCGGGGGCGAGGCCGTTCGTCGCGTCGGGGCGCAGCACGCCGGTCGCCAGGCCCGTGCGGCCCGGATAGCGGCCGGTCATCAGCGCGGCACGCGACGGCGTGCACAGCGGCGCGGCGACGGCAAAGTCGGTGAACCGCGTCCCCTCCGCCGCCATGCGGTCGAGGTTCGGCGTGCGGATGTCCGGCGCGCCGTAGCACCCGACGTCCCCGTAGCCGAGGTCGTCGCAGAGGATCACGATGACGTTCGGCCGGTCGGCCGCGGCGGCCGCGACGGCGGCGAGCCCGATCAGCGCGGCGGTCCGAAGCGGATTCATGGTCCTTCCCGTTCCCGGCCTCATGGACGCACCGGCGCGGCCGGCCAGCCGCCGGAGCGGATGCGGCGGCCCATCTCGCGGAGCACCTCCGCATGGACCGGTTCGATCGAGCCGTCCGCCCGCGGCCCGCTGTTCAACAGCAGGTTCGCGCCCGCGGCGCGCGCCGCGGCGAGCTTGGCCATCGCCTCGTCCGCCGTGATGTGCGGCGCGTCCTTGTGGTAGCCCCAGCTCTTCTCCTGCAGCGTCGAGCAGATCTCGATCGGACGGTCCGGCCGCTCGGAGATCGCGCCCTGCGAACCCGGCCGGTCGCCCTTCGCCGGCACCTTGTGCTCCGGCGCGAAGAAATCCTCCGTGCCGAGCAGCCCCTGCTTGTACGACACGAGGACCTGCGGCTGGAGCCGGTGGATCATGTCGTAGAGCTCCTGGCAGCGGAACTTCGCCCGGTCGCCGGTCAACGGCACACCGATGCCGTCGAGCCAGATCGCCGCGATCGGGCCGTAGTTTTTCAGCAGCTCCGTGATCTGCGCCGCCATGAAATCGAGGTACTTATTGAGATCGTGCGCGGCGCCGGTCGCGTACGTTGGCTCCGGCGGATCGTACTTCGGCCGGGCGCTTCCGCCCCACCCGTCGTTGTTCGGCGCGTGCGGATGGCGCCAGTCGCGACCGTGCGAGTAGTACAGGCACAGGCCGAGCCCCTTCTTCGCGCAGGCCGTCGCGAGTTCCCCGACCAGGTCGCGCCGGGCGGGACTGTTCATGCTGTGGAAGTCGGTCTGCTTCGTTTCGAAGAGACAGAAGGAGTCATGGTGCCGCGTCGTGATGTTGACGTACCGCATCTCCGCGGCCTTCGCGAGATCGGTGATGAAGTCGGCGTCGAACTTCGCCGCGGCGAACCGGTCCTTGAGCTTCGCGTACTCCGCCACCGGGATCTTCTCCCGCAACTGCACCCATTCGTGCCGCTCGAGCAGCGAGTAGAGGCCGTAGTGCAGGAACAGCCCGAACTTCGCCGAACGGAACCACTCGATCGCGGCGGCGCGCGGATCGGCCGCGTAGCGCTCCGCGTGGTCCGCGAGGTACGATGGCGGTTTCGCCGCCGCTCTCGCGGGCCGGCCCGCCGCCACCGCCACCCCGGCCGCCGCGGCGGCCCGAAGGAAGTCCCGTCGTACCATGGCCTTCATGTCCAGCCCTCCCGCGCCCCGCCCGTCGAGGCCGATTCGAGTTTCACTCCCTGCCGCCGCAGCCGCTCGTTCCACGCCTTCATCGTTTCGCGCGACGGCGGCTTCACGGCGTCCGGGAGCGACGTCGTCAGCCCGAGCCGCGGCAGCTTCGCGCGCCAGAGGTCGTAGTACGGAAGCAATTCGACGCCCTCGAGCCCCGGCAGCTCCCGCGCGAGAGTCGCGATGCCGTCGAGATGAGCGTCGCGATCGTTGTGGCCGGGGATCATCGGACACCGAAGCAGGATCCGCGCGCCGGTGCCGTGGAGCCGGCGCAGGTTGTCGAGGATCGTTTCGTTCGACTCCCCGACGAACCGCTTGTGCAGCACCGGGTCGGTCTCCTTCCAGTCGTAGAGCCAGTAGTCGGTGAGCGGAGCCATCCGCGCCAGCACGCCCCACGGCGCGTGGCCCGAGGTCTCCACACACGTATGCAGGCCCGCTCGCCGCGCCGCCTCCAGCAACGCCGCGGCGAAGTCCGGCTGGAACACCGGATCCCCGCCGGAAAGCGTCATCCCGCCTCCGGACGCGGCGTAGTAGTCGCGGTCGCGCTCGACGAGCGCCAGGACCTCGCCAACGGTCGCGTCGCGCCCGACCAGCTCCAGCGCCTTCGGATCGCAGACCGGCACGCACTCGCCGCAGACCGTGCAGGCCTTCCGGTCGACCACCGCGGGCGCGCCGGCCGCCCCGCCGGAGACCGCCTTGAAGCGGCAGACAGGCACACACTCCCTGCACGCGATGCAGCGGTCGGGCATGTAGGACAGCAGCGGATCGAGCGTCAGGCTCTCGGGGTTCCCGCACCACAGGCAGCGCAGCGGACATCCCTTCAGAAAGACCGTCGTCCGGATCCCCGGCCCGTCGTGGATCGAGAAGCGCTGGATATCGAAGATGCGACCTTTCATGCGTCCGCCCGCGGTGTCAGGTGTCGGGTGTCAGGTGTCAGGCCGCGAGCGGACGTCGCACCTTCGCCCGCCTCGCGGGCGGGCTGCCATTGCAGGCCATCCCTCGGCCCTTCCTGAAACCTGACACCTGAAACCTCTTCATCCGTGTTCCGTCCTCGCGATGATCTCCTCCTGCATGTCCGGCGTCAGGCGGACGAAGAACTCGCTGAAGCCGGCGACCCGAACGACGAGGTCGCGGTAGGCGTCGGGGTTGTCCCGCGCGGCGCGCAGCGTGTCGGCGCTGACGACGTTGATCTGCAGTTCCTGTCCGCCCTTGGCGAAGTAGGCGCCCAGCATCGCCCGCAACTTCGCACGCTGCGCGTCGGTTGCGATCATGCCGGCGTGGAAGCGGATGTTGACCTGGTAGCCGCACTGCCAGCTCCGCGTCGAGTCGAGCTTGCAGACCGAGTTCAGCACCGCGGTCGGGCCGTTGCGCTCGCAGCCCATCGAGGCCGCGACGGAGCTGGCCAGCGGCGTCCCGGCGAGCCGGCCGTCGGGCGTCGCCGGCGTGACGCGGCCCTGCTTGACGGCCCCGCTGCGGACGACGTGGCTGTTGCCGAAGCGGCTGCCGTCGCGCGGGTCCTTGTAGAGTTCGGCCAGCGGCCGGTCGCGCATGCGTTCGACGAGGCGGATCACATCGTCCAGCCGCGGGTCGTCGTTGCCGTTCTTCGGCGCCGCCTGCAGCCTCGCGCGCAGCCGGTCGTGGCCCTCGAAGTTCGCCTTGCACGCGGCGGCGACCTCGTCGAGCGTCGCCTGTCTCTTCTCGTAGACGACGTCGCGCACCGCGGCGAGGCAGTCGACCGCGTTGGCAAACGCGATGCCGCCGCAGGAGAGGAAGTTGTAGGCGGTGCCGTCGGCCATGTCGCGGGCGCGCTCCACGCAGCCGTCGAAGAAGCACGAGGTCAGCGGCGTCTTCCCCCAGCGGATCTGGGCGGCCAGTTCCTTCATCTGGTTGTCGCGGCTCTTCTCCATCGCGACGCGGATATAGGCGGCGACCGCATCCGCGAAGGCGTCGAACGTCGCGAGCTGCCCCGGCGGCGGCGCGATGTCGCGCCATTTCCACTGGTCCTTGTGTCCGCGGCCGCCGGTGATCGCGGCCTCGATCGCCTGCAGATAGCCGCAGTGGGCGCCGGGGTTGTAGTACCACTTGCCGGGCACGGCGAGTTCGTTGCAGCCGACCGGGACGTAGTTGAAGGCGTCCTCGCGCGCGATGCCGAGCTCTTGCAGCGCCGCCGGGATCGCGGCGTCGCTCCAGATCATCGGGAAGCACGTGCTGCGCTCGAGGCGCGAGAGGCAGAAGTCCAGGAACTTCGGGTCGATCCTCGGATGCCACCGCATCCACAGCAGCGGCTCGGGCAGGACGAGGTTCGTGTGGGCCTCGACGAAGAGCCAGCTCAGCCGGTTCGTCTGGTCCCGCCCGTCGGGCGTGGAGCCGCCGACGCACAGGCCCTGCGTCAGGTGGTGCTCGGGGCCCCAGAACGAGTTGTCGTACTGCTTCAGCGCGAAGTTCTCCGCGAGCCGCAGCGCCGCCGCGTCGTCGAGCCGGCCGGCCTTCACGTCGCGCTCGTAGAACGGGAACAGGAGCTGGTCGATGCGGTCCGGCGTGCAGGAGTAGCCGTGGCCCTCGATGTGGACCGCCTGGTGGACGAACCAGACCAGTTGCAGCGCCTCGCGGAAGGTCTCCGGCGGCTGCGTCGCGACGCGACCGGCGATCCGCGCCATCTCGCGCAGCTCCGAGGCGCGCGCGGCGTTCGCGCAGCGGCCGGCCTCGGAGGCGAGGAACTCGGCGTGACGCGCGATCCAGGCGGACAGGCCGGCCAGCGTGTCCTCCGCCGCAGCGAGGAAGGCGAGGCCGTCCGCATCGGCGCCGGCGGCCTTCCGGCGGCGAACGCCCTCGCACACGCCGCCGAGCCCCGCGCGCAGCAGCCCGCCGTAGGACGGGCTCAGGTGGCCCTGGTTCGAGATGAACTTGTAGTTGGTCTCGCGCGGCAGGTCCGCCGCGGACTTCACCGGCGGCTTGCCCATCAGCTCCGTGCGGTAGAGACCCCAGAGGTTCCGGTTCGCCCAGTACTCGCGAATCTCCTCCGGCACCTGCCCGTCGAGGTGCCCGGCGCGCGCGGGGTTCTCGGACGTCCAGATCGGGTTCTCCGCGATGCCCAGCTCGACCATCACCGGCATCGCGCCCGGGGTCTCGGACATCGTTCCGGCAATCCCGTCGTACTCGCGGATGCAGAGCGGGACGGTCTCGAAGTACTCGCGCAGCGCCGCGGCCTTGCGGACGACCCACGGGTCGCGCTCACGGGCCTGGAAGACCTTCGTGAAGACCCGCGCGCGGTGCAGGGCGACCGCGAAGGGCGAGTCGACCACCTCGCGGCGCAGGGCGCCCATCGAGGCCGCGGAGGGCGACGGCGCCCCCGCCAGCAGCCGTCCCGCGCCGGCCGCGCCGATCGCGCCGAGGAAGGCGCGGCGGGAGAGGCGGAGGCCCGAGTTCTCGAAGCGCGTTGCTGGTTTCATGGCCGTCGCTCCCTCAATGGGTTCGAAGGATGGCTGGATGACGGGATGCCTGGATGATTGGCCGTCCGGCTTCCGACATCCATCCACCTATCCAACCTTCCGCACGTGCCCTTCCTCAGTATCCACCCGCCCCGATCTTCCCGCCCGACGATTCCGCCGCCTGCCCGGCCGCCTCCGCCGCCTCGCGCCGGCGGTACTCGTCGAGCATCGCCGCGGTCGCGGTCGCGCCGCAGCGGGAGCCGCCGAGATCGCGCACCTTGATGAGCCCATCGAGGTCGCGCACGCCGCCGGCGGCCTTGACCTGCACTTTCGGCGAGCAGTTCGCGCGCATCAGCGCCAGGTCGTGCTCGGTCGCGCCCTTGTAGTTGTAGGAGCCGTCGGGCTGCTTCACGAAGCCGTAGCCGGTCGACGTCTTGACCCAGTCGGCGCCGGCGCGCTCGCAGAGGCCGCAGAGCTTCGCCTTGAACGCGTCGCCGTCCAGTCCGGCGCCGCCCTTCGCGAGGTAGTCGTTCTCGAAGATGACCTTCACCTTGGCGCCGTGGCGGTGGGCCTCGTCGCAGACCGCCTTCACGTCGGCCTCGACGAAGTCCCAGTCGCCCGACAGCGCCTTGCCGATGTTGATGACCATGTCGATCTCGACCGCGCCGTCCCCGCACGCGGTCCGCGTCTCGAAGCACTTCACCGCCGTCGCGGAATGGCCGTGCGGGAAGCCGATCACGCAGCCGACGTTGACGCCCGTGCCGCGCAGCAGCTCCGCGGCGCGCTTCACCGCGTAGGGCTTGATGCAGACCGACGCGACGCCGTACTTCGCCGCGAGCCGGCAGCCGTCCTCCAGGTCCCGATCCGTCATCGTCGGGTGCAGCAGCGAGTGGTCGATCATCTTGGCGAGTTCTTCGTACGTGTACTTCATATCAAGGACCCATCTCCTTAGGGGATGGAAGGATGGTTGGATGAATGGATGACTGGAAACGGGCGCCCACCCATCCACTCATCCATTCTTCCATTCATCCGTTCTTCCGTTCTTCCGCGTCACCGGGCAATGAACGCCCTGAGAAACCCGCCGCTCGTCCGCAGCGCGCGCTGGCGGCCGGCCAGGGTCTTGCCGAAGGCGTCGTCCTCGACCTCGATGCACACCGGCCCCTGGTACCCGACCTCCATCAGGGCGCCGACGAACCGGCTCCAGTCGATCTCGCCGAGGCCCGGGATGCAGGGGTTGTGGTAGACGAGCGGCGTCGCGAGGATGCCCGAGTCGGCGAGGCGGTCGCGGCGGATACGGACGTCCTTCGCGTGGACGTGGAACAGCTTGTCCTTGAACTCGCGCACCGGCGCGAGCCAGTCCATCTGCTGCCAGACCAGGTGCGAGGGGTCGTAGTTCAGCCCGAAGTTCTTCGACGGGATGTCCGCGAACATCCGCCGCCAGACGGCCGGCGCGTGGGCGAGGTTCTTGCCGCCGGGCCACTCGTCGCGCGTGAAGAGCATCGGGCAGTTCTCGATGCCGATCCGCACGCCGTGGTCCTCGGCGAACGCGATCAGCGGCCTCCAGGTCTTGAGGAAGCGCGGCCAGTTCTCGTCGACGCTTCGCGTCCAGTCGCGGCCGACGAACGTGTTGACCTGCCGGAGCCCCAGCTTCTGCGCCGCGACGATCACGCGGCGGATGTGGGTCACCGCGGCGCGCGCAACCGCCGGATCGGGGTCCAGCGCGTTCGGGTAGAAGCCGAGCCCGCTGATGCCGACGCCGTGGGCCTTCATCACGCCGTTGACCTCGTCGGCCCGCGTCTTCGTCAGGCCCGTGACGTCCACGTGCGTGACGCCCGCGTACTTGCGCTCGGCCTTTCCAACCGGCCAGCACATCAGCTCCACGCAGTCGAATCCCTCCGCCGCGGCGAACTTCGCCACCGCGTCGAGTTTCAGCTCCGGCAGGATCGCGCTCACGAATCCGAGTTTCATCGCTTCATCTCCCCTGGATTGCATCGGTCTTCCCTCGTCCCCCGCCCCTCGCCCCCTGTCCTCACTTCTCCACCCTCACCCACGCCCGTGCCGTGTTGCTCTTCAGGATCGCTTCGCACACGGCGACCTCGGCGTGGCCGTCCTTCGCGGTGGCGAACAGCGGACGCTTTGCGCCGCCGCCGGCAATGGCCGAGTAGATCGCGCGGAAGTTCATCTTGAACGTGTCCGGGAAGCCCTCGACGTGGCCCGGCGGGTAGTCCATCAGACCCGCGGCGCCGTCGCCGAAGGCCGGCGTCGCGCGGACCGCGGTCTCGTTGGCGCCGTCGCGATTGCCGACGTGCAGCATCTCGGGGTCCTCGGAGCACCACCAGGCCGACTTCTTCGTCCCGTAGAATTCGACGCGGATGCAGTTCTTGCGGCCGGCGGCGACCTGCGAGACGCCGAGGTTGCCGCGCGCGCCGTTGGCGAAGTCGAGCAATACGGAGGCGAAATCCTCGGTCTTCACGGGATAGGTCGCATAGCGCATCTTCGCGTCGGACTTTGCGAAGGTCTGCACCTCGCCGAGCGGGCGCCGGCGGGTCGTGTGGCAGGTGCCGAGGTCGGCCAGGACGGACCGGATCCGCGTGCCCATGACGAACGAGACGAGGTCCATCCAGTGCGTGCCGATGTCCGCCACCGCGCGCAGCTTCCCGCCCTCGCCCGGCAGCAGGCGCCAGTTGTAGTCGGTGTCCTTGAAGAGCCAGTCCTGCATGTAGGAGCCGTTGACGTGGATGATGTCGCCCAGGTCGCCGGCTTCGACCATCCGGCGCATCTGGAGCACGGCGGCGTAGAAGCGGACGTTGTAGTTCACCGCGAAGACGGTCCGGCTCGCCGCGGCCGCCGCGACGATGCGGGCGGTCTCGGCGGTCGTCATGGCCAGCGGCTTTTCGCAGACGACGTGCCTGCCCGCCGCCAGCGCGGCCAGCGACATCTCGCAGTGGAAGCGGTTCGGCGAGGCGATGTGGACGACGTCGACATCGTCCGCCTTCAGCAGGTCGCGGTGGTCCGTGCAGGCGCGCGGGATGCCGAGGCGCCGCGCGGCGGCTTCCGCCTGGCCGGGCACGTCGCAGATCGCGGTCACGGCGACGCCGAGCCGCCGCAGCGCCTCGACGTGCACGGGGCCGATGAACCCGGTGCCAATGACGCCGGCGCGAAGGTCGCGGATGGATCGTGTCTGACTCATGCGGTTCTCCGTTTCTTCCCTTCCGTCTTCCGTCGTCCGTCTTCCGTATTGCCTGCGATCGCCAGGCTCGCCGGCCGCGCCCGTCCCGAGGCGCCCAGCTCGTTTCGAAACTCGTAAAGGTCGCCGCGGTAGAAGGTGTCCTCGATCCACAGCGGCCCGCGGGCGGTGGCGCCGACCGCATGCACCCGGAGTGCGGCCGAGCCGGGCGCGACGCCGAGGTGCGACGCGTCGCCGGCGGACAGGCTGACCGCGCGGATCGTCTGGTGCGCCGAGGTCACCGTGAGGCCGTAGGTGCGGACGAGTAGCGCGTAGAGCGAGCCTTCGAGCTTCTTCCTCGTCAGTCCCGGGCACAGGCGCGCGGCGACGTGGCGACGCTCGAGAATGAACGGAACGCCGTCGGCCAGCCGCAGCCGTTCGAAATAGACGACGTCGTCGCCCCCTGCCAGCCCCAGCGCCTCGCGGACCTCGTCCCCCGCGTCGGCCGCCCGCATCGTGGCGAAGTCAAGGACCCGCGTCTCCGGCGTCTTCCCCGCCGCCTCGGCCTTCCGCGTGAAGCTGACGAGCGACTGGAGGTCGTAGTCCAGCCCGCCCTCGCGGACGAACGTGCCGATGCCCTTGCGAAACTCGAGGTCGCCCGCGATGACGAGCTGGGAGAGCGCCTTGTTCGCCGTCACGCGGCTGACGCCGAACCGCTCGCCGACCTCGCGCTCGCTGAGAAACTGCTGCCCCGGCTTGAACCCCTCCCGCCCGATCAGATCGCGCAGGAGCTGGTTGAGCTGGAGATAGACCGGCGCCCGCACGAGCCCCCCGCCCGTCATCCCCCCGCCGCTGGACATCGGATGCATGGTGGCTTACCCACTAGACCAGTCGGCGCGCCGTGTCAAGGGCTCATTCGTCTTCCGGCGGGAGACGGGCGCGTCTCCATTCCGTTGCATCGAGGGCAGCGATGCTCGCGCGGGCATCCCGTTCGGCCGGGCCGGCCTGCCCACCGTAGCGTTCTCGCGAAGGCGGGCGGCGCGGGCCTGCCGCGGATTCCATGGTTGCGGATCATCGCTTCTGGCGGAGATAGGCGTCGAGGGGGACGGGCTCGGGGGCGGCGGAGGCCGAGGCGAGGCGGGCGAGGGCCTGGTCGAGCGCGACGACATGTTCGCTCTTCTCGCCCTTTCTCGGATCCTTGCGGATCATCGCGGCGCGGACCTCGCGGAGGCGGGGCTCGAGCGGGCGCGCCTTGTCGCCGTAGCGCTCGAGGTACTCCAGGCACTTCGGGAGCCGGTTCCCCAGGCCCCAGCGCTCGGGCTCGATCAGGCCGACCGCCATCTCCATGCCCTCGCGGATGCGCAGGCGGGAGAGCAGGTCGAGCCCGGCCAGCCGCACGCCGTCCGCGAACATCTCGCCGCTCGGCGAGGGCTTGCGCACCGCCTCGACGATCGCCGGCATCAGCACGGCGAGGTCGCGGTCGTCGAGCTTCCCGTAGACCGGACGGAGCTGCCCGCGCGTTGCGCCGTCCTGGTTCCGCAGGAGCGACTCGACCGCCGGGTAGAGCAGCGCGCGGTCGACGCCTTCGAGCGAGTCGGCGAGCAGGCTCTTCGGCTCGCGCCGGCCCGGCCGCGGCGAGAAGAGCGCGGTGGCGGCGGCGCGTTGCGCCATGCCGCGCGGGTCGGACGGATCGGCCTTCGCCGCGAGCCGCAGCAGGTCCGGCACCGCGGCGCGGCGGGCGGCGGGGCCGAGGCGGGCGAGCGCCCCGCACGCGAGGGTCCGCATCCAAGGATCAGGATCCGCCAGCGCGGCGAGCAGGCGCGGAGCCGCGGCGTCGGCGCGCGGGCCGAGCGCGGCCAGCGCCTCGCACGCTCCGTAGCGCGCGTCGCGGTCGGACCCGCCCACCATCGCGAGCAACCGCGGCACGAAGTCGCCGTCGCGCTTGCCGAGCGCGGCGGCCGACCGCGTGCGGACGGCGGGCGACCAGCTCGCGAGGCCGGCGAGCAGCACATCGGTCGCGCGCCCGTCGTACGCCGTGTCCGAGGTCCAGAACGTGTAGTCGCGTCCGGCGGCGATCGTCGCGGCGGCGGCCTCGCGCGACAGCGGCGGCGTCACGCCCGCCTTCCGTCCGGTCAGCAACAGCTTCTTGAGCGGCAGCGCGTAGCCGAGCAGGTAGGCGCCGGTGCTGTCCCACCCCCGGTACGAGTGCCCGCCCCAGTCGGCGGGAATGCCCTGGTAGGGGAACGAGCCGTCCCACGCACGCGCCAGGTCGTAGTACCACGCCGTCTCGGCGAGGTAGGCGCCCGTCGCCTCCGGCCCGCCGCGCGCGACGCCGGGCAGCGCCCAGAGCAGGTTGAAGAAGTTCCCGGTGTGGCCGCTCTCGCGCTCGCCATGGGCCGCCGTGGCCATGCGGGAGAAGAACAAGGCGGCCTCGCCGTCGCCGAGGAGGTCGAAGAGCACCGCCGCGCTGGAGCAGGTGCCGTTGTCCTCGTGCTCGGGCCACGGCTCGTGGTCGCCGTAGGGGATCGCGCCCTTGTGGACGTACCACCGCAGGAAGCCGGCGGACCGCCGGATCGCAACGAGCGCGTCCGGCTCGTTCACGCCGGATTCGCGGGCGAGGACCATGGACAGTGTCAACGCAAGCCCCGGCTGGTTCATCGCGCCGTAGCCGTTGAGGATCCCGTCGGCCCGCGCGAAGTCGTGGCCCCACGTCCCGATCCCGCCCTGGCCGCGGGCGATCTCGAGCGACACGCGCCGCAGCGCGGCGACGGCCGCGGCATCGCCGGTCGCCGCCGCATACTCGGCGAGGAACAGGTTCGCGTACGCGTAGTGCCACGTCACGAGCGCCTGCCGCTGGATCTCCGCGGCCTTGCGGGCGTAGCCCTCCAGCAACGGACGGTACTCCTCGCGGCCGGACGCCAGCAGCGCCAGCGCGTTCAGGCCGTTCGGAATCGAAACCCTGTCCAGGCCTCGCGCGGCGATGAGGCGACAGCCCTGCTCGAGGATCCGCGCCGATTTCGCGCAGTTGTACGGCGCGGTGGGCGCATACGAGCCCATCACGCGCAGCGTCAGCTCCACCGGCTCCGCGCGGCCATCGCGCCAGCGCAGCAGCCGCAGCGCGCCCGCGCCGGCCTCCGTCTCGGCCTTCGTGATCGCACGCGCAAAGAGGATCCGCGCATCGCCGTCGAACGGGCGGCCGTCGACGCCGACGATCACGTCGCCCTTGCGGAGCTGTCCATCCGCCGGCGAACCCGCCGCCACGTCGGTGACGAGGATCTGGCGCGCGTCGGTGGTGTGCCCCCTCCAGCCCCAGATCCAGCCGCGCGCGCCGGTCGGGCCGAGGGTCCAGTCGTGGGTCTTGTCCGGCACCCCGCCCTTCGTGAGGTCCGGCACCGCCGGCCTCTCCGCCGCACCGGCGGCGCACGCGCCGAGCATCGCCACCGCCACGGCCGCGGACACGCGTCTGGAGTTCCCGTTCACGCCGCTATCCTCCCGGGCCGGAGCCCTTGTGTGCCACCGATCCTACCACGCCGGCCGCGTGGGGCAGACACTCCTGTCTGCCCCCGGTTCGCCAGATGCATCGGGCAGGCAGGAGTGCTTGCCCTGCCTGATTTGCAGTGTGGACGTCCAATCCTTGGAAGCCCGCGGCACCGGGGTTTCCAAGGGTTGGAAGTCCGACGTCCTACGGCACAAGCGTCGGGAAGCGCGCGGCGCGGCGGCCGGAGGCGAGTTCGCGGACGCGGATCTCCCACGTGCCGGGCAGGTCGTTCGCGGCGAAGTCGAGCCGCAGCGCGAGCACGCCGCCTCTGGCGCCATACCAGCCGCTCCGCTCCGCGACGCGGCCGTCGGGATCGCGGATGTCGACGCGCAGCGGGACCACCGCGTCGACGGGCTTCCCGTCCGGATCGACGACCTCGATGCGCACATCCACGGAGGCGCCGCGCTTCGCCTCGTTGGGCGCCTCGATCCTGACCGCGGCGATCGGACGGTCCGTCACCATGAAGACGCGACCCTCGCACGGGCCGAAGTGGTGCAGGAAGCCCACCGTGGCCGCCTCGTTCGTGCTCGCCGCCACGGGGGCGCCATCGACGAGATCGTAGACGAAACCACCCGACTTGCGGAGCGTGACCGCGGCCAGGCTCGGCCGGCCGGCCTCCATCACCAGCCCATGCTGGCCGACATAGGTGCCATAGTCGCGGCGGTCGTTGACGGCGAAGACGTAGTCGGTCGAGCCGTACCGTCGCAGGCGGGGGATGACCAACGATCGACAGGTCGTGACGGCCGGGCGGTACCGGTCTCCGAGGTCCCTGCGGAACGCGCGCGCGAGATCGACCAGGGCCTGTTGATCCTCCTTCGCCTTCCCGGTCCGCGCGCAGCTCGGCACGACGACATCGGCCTTGATCGCCGGCGCGAGGCGCTCGTCGGCGACGATGAGGCCGCCTTCCTTCTGGAACGCGAGGATCCGCGCGGCGACGGACTCGGTCAGCACGTCGCAGTCGAAGAGGCACAGCACCTTGAACCGGTCGAGGCCGTCGCGGACCACGGTCTCGTCGTAGACGATCTCGGGCTGGAGGTGCGCATACTGCAGCATGTGCCACGCGTCGGCGCCCCAGCCCCTGCCCCAGCCGTAGGTGCCGCGACCGGCGAGCATCTGCGAGGCGAAGCTCTCGAGGAACGCGACGTCCGCGGGGGCGTCGGGCACCTGCAGCAGCGTCGGGCCGAGGGGCTCGACGACCTCCCTCACCATCCGGCGCAGCTCGTGGCGCGTCTCGGGGTGCGTGAAGCGGTAGCTCCCGCCGCCCTCGCAGGGCACGAGCGACTGCCAGCCGTGGTACATCACGCCCTCGACGGGCCGAGCGAGCTTGCACCAGAGCGCCTCGCGCAGATGCATCGGCGAGATGGTCAGGAACGCGGCGTCGGGATCGGTGTCCTCCCACGCGGTCAGCGCGGCGGCGCGCGCGGTGTCGGCGGCGCGGGCGGGGGCGGTCTGCGAGCGGTACCAGATGACCTGCGTCATCTTCATGACGCGCTGCGGCGGGTTCGCGCCGCGGGCCATCGCGAAGAGCTCGTCGGTGGCGAGCCCGATGCGGATCGGGTCGGGATAGGAGTAGGTCCACTGCGACAGCACGTCGACCGCGCCGCCGCTGCCCCACGTGCTCGCGACGCGCACGGCGGGGTCGTGGAAGGTCCAGAAGTCGGGCCGCACGCCGCCGGCCTTGAACCCCTCGGCCATTGCCGAGTTGAGCCCGTTCCAGCCGTCGCCTTCCTTCCAGTACCAGCGGAGGTACGTCAGCAGCGGATGGTCGTCGGGCACAACCCGGTTTGCGGGGAACCCCGCGATCGAATCCCACTTCTTCCCGCCCTTGCCGACGCCCTCGGGGATGTCAGCCCCGGTCGCGGCGCGGCAGGCGGCGCGGTCGTGTTCGTGGAAGCAGGGCGCCGCGCCGTCGCGGACCTCCGTGTGGAGCAACGCGCCATGGAAGGCGGGGAAGGCGCCGTAGGCGCGGGCAACGGACTCGCCGACGTTGCGGCCGTAGTCGCGGAGGCCCGGCGCGAGGGCGCAGGTGTTGGGACGGTTCGTCTGCGGCACGCCCTTCGGGTTCACGCGGACCGCCGCCGGATCGTTCTTGAGCTCGGCGCCGGGCGCGAGGGTTGCGAGGATGCCGAAGTCCTGCGCGAGGGCCTCGTTGAGCATGCGTTTCGTCTGCGCGACGCGGTCCTCCGGCCCGGGCGGCACGACCGCCCCGGCCTTCCGGATCGCGCCGCAGTCGGCGCCGAGCCCGAGGCAGTGCGTGAAGCCGAGGTCCTTCAGTCGCGGCAGTTCCTTGAGCACTCCGTCGGGTGAGTAGCCGCCCCACATGACGACCGGCATGCGGAACGGCGGGGGCCGGGGGACGAGGGCGATGTCGAAGGGCTCGGTGCCGGTCCACGGCGGATCGCCGGGCAGGGTCACGGTCGCGCGGACGCGGTAGGCGGAGGGCCGCAGCGACGTGTCGAAGACAACGCACGCCTCCGCCGCCGCGCCGGGGGCGATGGCGGCCAGCGGGAGGTTGGTCTCCCCCGCCCCGTCCACCGCGACCGCGAGCGACGCGCCTTCGACGGCCACCGGTTGCAGGTTGGTCACCGCGAAGCGGAGCGGCGCGGCGGGCTCCATGCGGACGAATGCGGTGCGGTCGGAGACGAGGGCGATCGCGGCGCGGCGGAATTCACGGACGCCCGAGCCGATGCGGACCTCGTCGATAAGCCCGGGGAACGCGTGGTAGTAGCTTCCGGTCCGGTCGCCCAGCGTGACGCCGTGTTTGCCGCGCACGACCGGTCCGCGGCCGGGGCGGTCCCCGCCGCCAAGCGGCGAGCCGTTGAGGAAGAAGCGGCCGCGACCCTCGCCGTCGTAGGTGAACGCGACGTGCGCCCACGCGCCGGGGGCGAAGACGGCGGTGTCCGAGACGAATCCGTCCGACGCGTCGCCGAAGCCGAGACGTGCGTGCAGCGCGCGCCGCCCGCCCTTGTCGGCGGCGCCGATCGTGAACTGGTAGTCGGTGTGGCCCGCGTACTTCTTGTCGACCAGGAACGCCTCACCCGCGTTGGTGAAGGCGGCGGCGGGACGGATCCACGCCTCGATCGTGAAGGCGCCGGAGGGCGAGAGCGCGGGGTGGTCCGGCGCGACGGCGCCGTGCTTGCGTTCGAGTTCCTGCGCGCCGGCCAGCGGCTCCAGAGCCCCGCCGAAGCGGCCGTTGGTCGAGGCGGCCGCGCCCTGGAAGCGCAGGTGCAGGCCGTTCGGCCCCGAGTCGTTCGTTGCGGCGGCGGGCTCGAAGCGCCAGAGCGCGATCACATGACGGCCGGTCGCGTCGGCGCCGGTGTAGGGCGCCAGCCAGGGCTCGCACATGGCGGCGCCGACGGCTGGCGCGAGGGACAGGGCTGCGAGGAGGGAAAGGAACGACGGGAGGTTCGCGTTCATGCCCGCGAGCATAGCGCGCGGGCCGCCCCCCGGCGAGCGCTCACGGGTTCCGCGCCGTCACCGGGCCGCCGATGCGGACCGCGGTGTGCAGGTTGCGGATGTTCTCGTTGTAGTGGGCGCCCTTGCTGTCCGACGCGAGGAACTCCGCCGCGAGCGCCGGCGACACGCCGAGGAACTCGTAGGCGTATCCGTTCCGGAAAACCAGCGTAAGCACCGCGCGCCGCGCGTCGTAGCCCGCCGCCGCGAAGACGCCCGGCTCGACCGATTGCACCGGGATCGACCGGTCCGCCGGGACCGGCACGGTCATCACCGCCGCCGCGAACCCGGCCACGCCCGCCGCCGCCGCCACCGCCCACTTCAGCATCGCCTTCATGCGTCCACCTCCGGGGCCCCGCCCCATCCATGGGAAGACGACGGCGGACGGAAATTCCGAAATCTGTCACAACCTACGGGGGGCCAATAGGAAGGAAGTCAACCGAATGGGGACGACCGAAGACCCGAACCGTTTCTCTGTCCCCCTGTCCCCGCCGGGGCGGCGGGATCATGGCGTGAAGTCGCGGCGGAAGATCCGGATGGACTTCACGGCTTCCGTGTCCCTGACTTGGATTCGTCTTTTGAAGGGGACGGGCCGGCCGCGATGCCCGCGTCCCGCCGGATGGACTCGATATCGAGGTCGGCGATCCAGGCGGGCAGGTTCTGCCAGACCTCATGAAACCCGAATCCGCCCCGGGTCATCTCCCGGATGGCCTCCTCCTTCGTCCAACCCTGAACAGCGACGCGGTACAGAGCGCACAGGGTGCCGGTGCGGTCGGCCCCGTGCTGGCAGTGGACGAGGACGGGGGTCCGTTTCGGGTCGGCGACAATCCGGAGAAAGCGGACGACCTCGTCCCGTTCGGGGTGCCACGCCTTCATGGGGATGTGTTCGCACGCGAGTCCTGTCCCCTTGAGTTCGTCCGCGTCGGAGTGGAACGACCGCAGGTTGACGACCGTCGCCACGCCCTTCTCCCTCAGGTTCCGCATGCCCTGCGCCGTCGGCTGGGCGCTTCGGTAGAGATTGCTGCTGACGTGATGCAGGTTGGGGACACCCTCCAGCGTCACGGGCCGTGCCCAGGATGCCGGACGGTTCGTGGGGGGTTCCCCGGCGAACGCGGCGCCGGCGAGCATGCATCCCATGGACAGGATTCGAATCGTCTTCATGCGGCACGCAGGCTCCGTCCCCGGCGCGAAGCGGCTCCGGTCTCGGGCTTTCCCCCTCCGCCGGCTTGCTCCGGAGGAGATGCTGCGCTCCGTGCGGGGGGGGTTCAAGCGTTTTCCAAGGGTTGGAAGATGCGGGCGGGCGGACGTCCGAGGGTTGGAGGAATGCGGGGCCGGGCCATGGATCAGCCGCGGAAGGCGCCCGGGCGTTTCGCGCGATGGCGCACGGCGCGCCATGCGGCCGAAAGGGCGGCGCCGAGGATGGCCCACGGGACGATGCCGGCGAGAAGAACGGCCGCGATGCCGGGATCCGATCCACGGAGGCGGAGCAGAAGGACCGTCGGGTAGTTCAACCCGTGGAAAAGCAGCGCGAGCGCGTAGCTGGCATCCTGGTCGTTGATGCCATGCGTCGCCGCGACGACGAGAAGCACCGCACCCAGCAGCAGGTGCGCGCCGACAAGGATGATCGCCGCCTTCATGGCGCCTCCCTCATCTCCAGCTTCGGAAGGGCGGTGTACACGATCGGCATCTCGCCGTCCTCGGTTGCGAAGTAGGCGACGTGGTAGATGCCGCATTCGAGCCGGCCGCCGCCGGTGGGATCGACCTGCTGCCAGCCCTTGCCGGGCACGAGGACCTCGGCCCAGATGTGTCCGCCGGTGCCGAAGAGCCACCCGCCGACCTGCCGGCACGGCACGCCCGCGGCGCGGGCGAGCGTCACGAAGCAGTCCGACGAATCCCAGCAGTGGCCGAACTTCTGATCCAGCACCTTCTTCACGCCCCAGCGGGAGCCGGCGGGGCCGGCGGACCGGATGTTCCGGTTCGGCTCGAGCCATTCGAGGATGGCGCGGACCTTCGCGTCGGCCGTCGTCCGCCCGGCCGTGATCCGCCGCGCCAGCGCGGCGACGTTCGGATCGCCAACGGGCCAGTGTGGCGTCGCCGCCCGCAGCGCGGCGTCCGGCTTCCGATCCGAGGGTGTCAGCCCGCTGCGATCGCAGGGGATGTCCGCGCGGAGCGTCACGAAGGGGACGTCGAACCGCCGCGGCGGGGAGGCGAAGGTGAAGACGGCGCGATCGGCACCTTGGGTCGCGATCCCGACCGGCGCGGGCGTGAAGCGGGCGTCCGTCCCCGGCGGCGTCCGCAGGACAACGGTCTCGCCGAAGGTAAAGCCCTTCGACAATTCACTGACGCGCGAGGCGGCGGCCGCATCCCCGTCGCGACCGTCCGCCGCGAAGAAAACGCCGCACAGCTCGTTGAAGGCCATGTAGTCGGCGGTCTGCACGGTCGCGATCGGCGCCTCGACGCGGTAGGCGACGCGGTCGGGTTTCGCAACGAGGCCCATCTCGTACGCCGCCTTGATCGCGGTATCCGCGCCGGCCTTGCAGAACTCGAAGACCTTGTTCCCCTGCAGGCGGCAGAAGGCCGGGTGCGGCTTGGCGCTCGTGATCGTTGCCTGCAGCCGCCTGGTATCGTCGCCGTTCTCCGCCTCGAGGATGTTGACCTGCACGGTCGCGCCCTGCAGAACGAGCCGGGTGTTGGAGAGGGTCCGGAGGGGAACGCCCAGCTTGCGGGCGATGGCGTCGCGCGGGGCGTCGGCGACGAGCTCCGTTGAGAGGACGCTGCAGCCGAACGGGAGCTTCTCGAAGCAGGGATCCGGCGCGGCCGGGCAGGCGGCCGAAACCATTGCCACGGCCGAGAGAAACGCCGCCGCCATTCTCATGGGGATCCTCGCTCGCCCCGGGCCTAGTCCATCGGGTCGAACCTGTCCTTGCCGACGTAGCAGACCGGGCAGGTCCAGTTGTCCGGGAGCTGCTCGAACGGAGTGCCCGGGGGCACGCCGTGGTCGGGATCGCCCCTGGCGGGGTCGTAGATGTAGCCGCAGTTGATGCAGATGTAGCGCATGGTCGTGGGCCGTCCTTGTCGCCGGCCGGGGGACGAGTATCCCCCGCGGCCGACGCGCGTCAATGCCATTCACCGGACACGCCCCCCTTCCCCACCCTTCATCTTCCGTTTTCCGTCTTCCGTATTCCGTCGTCCTGGCACCGTCCAGGTTGAGTGTGGCGGCGGACGGGGTATGCTGTGCCGCTGTTGTCTGCGACCGGCGGACGGCATCAATATCAGGAGTTCGACGATGACGCGCAGCGGACGGTCCTGGCTCGGGGTTCTCGGGGTTCTGTGTGCTCTGGCCGCCGGAGCGGCGGCGGAACAGCCGCGCAACGTGATCGTGATGATCGGCGACGGCATGGGAGCGGAGCACGTCCGCGCGGCAAGTTTCTTCGCGCACGGCAAGGAGGGCGCGCTCGCCATGGAGGCCCTTCCGCATCGCGCGAAGGTCACGACCTGCAGCTTCTACTCGATCCCGACGAACGCGGATCCGGCGACGGTTTCGCCGAAAGTGACGGACTCCGCCGCCGCGGGGACCGCGTTCGCCACCGGACGCAAGGTGTACAACGGCGTGATCAGCGCGGCGCTTCCGGGCGACGGCAGTCCGCTGCCGACCGTCCTCACGACGTCGAAGGCCGCCGGCAAGAAGACCGGTCTCGTCACGACATCCTACCTGACCGACGCGACCCCGTCCGTTTTCGGCGCCCATGTGAAGGCGCGGGCCATGGGCAAGGACATCGCCGAGCAGTACCTGAAGGACAGCCGGCCCAACATCCTCCTCGGCGGTCCGGACAAGTCGAAGAACGTCCCGCTGACGAAGGAGGGCGGCGAGAAGGCGGGCTACAAGGTCGTCACGGACCGCGCCGGCCTGCAGGCCCTCGTGGCCGAGCCGCCGGAGCACATCCTGGGCATCTTCGGCGCCGGCGGGCCGATGTGCTACGAGTTCGACCACGCGACGACCACGCGCAAGGAGTACGACCACATCCCGCACCTGACCGAGATGACGAAGGCGGCTCTGGAGATCCTCTCGAAGTCGGAGAAGGGCTTCTTCCTGATGGTCGAGGGCGCGTGCATCGACAAGGCCTCGCACGGCAATCACCTCGAGCGCGCGGTCTACGAGACGGTCGAGTTCGACAACGCCGTCCGCGCCGCGGTCGAGTGGGCCTCGAAGCGCGACGACACGCTGGTGCTCGTCACGGCGGACCACGAGACGGGCGGGCTCAAGGTCGTCGAGGGCAAGGCGGCCGGGACGATGCCGTCCGTGACGTGGTCGAGCAAGGGCCACACCTCGGCCGACGTGCCGCTGTGGGGCATGGGCCCGGGCTCCGAGAAGATCGCCGGACTGCTGGACAACACGGACGTCTTCCGCCTGGCCTCGGGGACCTTCGAGACGCCGACCCGCTTCGTGCCGCCGGTCGGGGAATCCTCCGGTGGATCCGACACCGGCACGAAGGGCATGGACTGAGCCCGCCTCCGCGGGTCATGTGACGAAGTGCTCGTAGCCGCGCCCCGCGGGGCCGGCGCATCCGTCCTTCCGCAGCGTCAGCGTCCCGTCTGCGGCGGTGACGACGCCGATCGCGGTCGCCGGCAACCCCGGGAACACGCGCCGCCAGGCGCGCGCAAACGCCGCCGCGCGGGATTTCGACACCGTGAAGAGCAGTTCGAAATCCTCCCCGTCGCCGAGGGCGTGATCGAGCGCGCTGCGGCCGTCGTGCAGGCGACGGGCGGCGGCGGCGACGGGAATCCGCTCCGCCTCGAGCTCCGCCCCGACGCGGCTCTCCTCGAGGATCCGGCGCAGGTCCGAGGCGAGCCCGTCGCTGATATCCATCATCGAGGTCGCCCAGCCGCCGCGGGCGAGCCAGCGCCCCGCGGCGACGCGGGGCTCGAAGGCGAGATGCCGGCCGAGGAGGCTGCCGCCGAGGCGGCCGGTGACGTGGATCACGTCGCCGGGGCGCGCGCCGCGGCGGAGGACCGCCCGTCCCCGCTCGACGCGGCCGACCGCGAAGGCGTGCAGCTCGAGGCGCGGGCCCCGGGCAACGTCGCCGCCGACGATCGCCGCGCCATGGCGCGCGCACAGCGTCGTGGCCCCGCGGTAGATGTCCTCGATCCGCCGCACGGAGGCGTCCGCCGGCGCGACGAGGTCGAACAGCACGTGGAGTGGCTCGCCGCCCATCGCGGCGATGTCGCTGATCACGCGGCCGGCGGCCTTGTGGCCGACGCGCCGGCCCGGGGTGCCGGGGAGGAAATGGACGCCCTCGATGACCGGGTCGGTGGTGAGCAGCCAGTCCCACGCGGCGCCGCGGACGCGGACGACAGCGCAGTCGTCGCCGATGCCCCGGGCGACGCCGCGGCCTCGTCCGACGCGGCCGGCAAGCCGCCGGATGAGGCCGCGCTCGCCGACCTCGCCGACACACAGGGCCCCCATGCCGCCTGTCGTGGACTTGTTCACCGTGCCAGCCTACCTGCGGACCCGGGGAAAAACAAAAGCGATTCCGGGGCTGCGGGGCGTCTTGTCATCTCCGGCACGGGGGCATAGGCTTTCCCCGCCATGAAGCCTGCACCCATCCGGCCAACGTCCGCCACCGCCAGCCGCAAGCGCCGCATGTCCACGCTCGAGATCGTGCTGCTCACGGTCCTGGCCGGCTTCGCCGCGGGCGCGCTCTACAAGGTGGCTGTCCCCTCGGAGAAGGCCCGCCAACCCGCCGGACAGGCGGATGCAGACGCCGTCGAGGCGGCGCGGGCGCACCGGGCGGGCGGACAGCCGCGCGAACTGCGCGGCGGGACCGCGGCCCCGCCGCCGGCCGAGGCCCCGCGGACCCTCGCGCCGGCGCCGGAGTCCCCAGGGATCGACGAGGTGCGCGCCAACGGCGCCGGGGGCGAGGACGAGGGACTGGACCCGATCGGCATGAAGCGCAAGGGGGGGCTTACATGGACGAAGGCGGCCGCGCCGCGCGAGGCCGGCCCCGCCGCCTCGGGGCCGGGGACCGCGGCGGCGCCGGCGCGGTCGGCGGCCCTCGAGAAGATGAAGGAGGCCGCGGCCCGCGGCGAACCGATCCCCCCGATGTCCCACGGGGACATTGCGAAACTGCAGGAACCCGACATCCACGAGGCCCTCCAGCTTCTCGAGGCCATGCCGTGGGGGCCCGAGGCCAGCCGGATGTTCCAGGACGTCATCGGCCGCTGGGGCCAGGTGAATCCGGCGGCCGCGATGGAGTACGCGATGAGCCTGGAGAGCCTGCGCACGCGCAACAGCGCGGTGAGCAGCGTGCTCGACACCTGGTCGCGCACCGATCCGCGGGCGGCCTACGACTGGTTCAGCCGGCAGATGCGGGAGAATCCCGGGTCCGTGTACGGCGCGACGCGCAACCTGTTCAGCAACATGACCCACCAGGACTCGAACTGGGCCCTGTCGCAGGCGTGGTCGCTCCAGGATCCCGGCATCAAGCGAACCGCGCTCCAGAGCATCTACGACCGCATGGTGCGCGACGGCCAGGGCGACGATCTCGTATCCATGCACGACCGCATGGCGGCGGGGGCCGACCGCAACATGCTGTCCGAGGCGATCATCGCCATGTGGACCCCCTACCAGCCCGAGCGTGCGGCGCAGTGGGCGATCGCCATCGAGGACGCCCAGACCCGCCAGAAGGCCCTCGACCGCGTCGTCGCCTCGTGGACCTCCGACCGCCCCTCCGAGGCCGCCGAGTTCGTCATGAACCTGCCCGAGGGCGACCAGCGCAACCGGAGCCTGGCGCGGGTCGTCGAGACCTGGGCCCGGGGCGATCTCGAGCGCGCCGCGGACTGGCTGGCCCGCTACCCCCCGTCGGCCCAAATGGATCCCGCCATGCAGAGCCTCGCGCAGGTGATGACCTCGCGGGATCCCGCCGCCGCCGTTTCGTGGGCGAACAACATCGTCGACGCGAAGACGCGCGAGCGCGCCCTGTCCCGGGCCGCCTACCAGTGGATGCAGGTCGCCCCGGATCAGGCCCGGGCCGCCATCCCCGGCCTCGGCCTGTCGCCCCAGATGCAGCAACGAATTCTGGGCACCCCCGCCGGCAGGTGATGGCGATCTTGGAACGAATTCTGCTGTATACTCGGCCCATGCGACGGCATCAGGAAACGGGCCGGGGTTCCCTTGGAGCGTGGCGATGAAGCAAGAACGGCGGCTGGCGGGCCTGCTGGCGGCGATGGCGTCGTTCGCCATTCCGGCCGGGGCGGACGTGGCGGCTCCCTACACCAATGATTTCACGGCCGGTGATGTCTCCGACTTCACCGCCCAGCCGCCCGCGCGTTGGGTGGCCGCGGGGGGTGGATACACTTATACCGATGCGGAGTCGGATGTTACAAACGTAACCGACTGGACGGCGGTGACGGTGGGGAACCTCGGGGGCGCCACGCCAAGCAACTTCGTTCTCTCCGCGCGCTTCACGATCCAGTCGGCATCCGAGGCCCCGGCCGGGACCGGCGAACGCCTGGCGATCATGCTCGCGGCCCTGGCCGATGCGACGATGTCCACCGGCTACTTCTTCTCCGTCGGCGCCGGCGAGGACATCACCGGCTTCGAGGAGGGCATGGCGTTTTACAAGAATGGCACCTATTCCGGCCAGGCGACAAACTTCATCATCCTGGGCCCGGCGACGGACGGCAGCGAGACGTGGAAGCTGACCGTCCACGGCGAGTACCTGCCGGGCAACCAGATCCGCTTCGGCTTCGTCGCGGAGAACGAGACCGACAACACCGTGACCTCCAACTCGTGGACGGATGCGTCGGGCTCCCCGGGCGCGGGCCAGCATTTCGGCCTGATGGTGGCGCACACGCGGTATGTGAGTTCGGTGACGTTCGACGATTTCGTGGTCGCCTATCCCGGCGCCGGGTCCGACTCCGGCCTGCCGCCCGGCGTGCTCTTCCGCGAGGACTTCACGGGGCCGCTGGGCGACAACGGGTGGGCGGTGCTGAACAACTTCCCCCTCTGGTACGCCGTGTCCAACGGCATCTGCTGGCCGCGGGCCCAGAACGGCGACATGGCCGGACCCATGCTGAACTACTACAACCTGTTCACCGTCGATCTCGCCGGGGTGACGACCAACGACTTCTGCGCCACGATGCGCGTGCTTTCGTTCGAGCCGACGAACAACAATGTTCAGGTGAACCTGATGGCGTTCGACGACGTCGACAACCACGTCCGCGCCGCCTACGGGCACATCGGGGGAGGCCGCCTGCAGCGTCTGTTCGAGGAGACGGGCGGCGTCGCGTCCGCCCCCTCGGACGAAGCGCGCGATTTCGGCGCCGGGCCGTTCTGGATGCGGCTGACCAAGCAGGGGAATGTCTACCGGCAGTACTGGAGCACGAACGGGACGATCTTCCACAAGGCCGCCGGCCCGGTGACCTACGGGGACGGCGCGCCGGCCTTTCTTGCGTTCTGGGCAGGCGCGAAGGACGTCTTCGAGGTCAACCCGCCGACCGTGGCGCAGATCGACTCCATCGAGGTCCGCGTGTTCCCGGACGTGCCGGCGCTTACCGGCGTCGCGGCCTCCGGCGGGTCCCTGACAGTGTCCGTCCGAAACCTCTGCGAGGCCACCACGGCACGCGTCGAGCGCTGCACGAACCTGGCCTCCAACCTCTGGACCGGGCTCGGGGACTTCGAGGTCGTCGGCGACGGCACCAACATCGTCGATGCCGCGCCGACCGCGACCAACCGGTTCTTCTACCGCGTCGTCCTGCCCTGAGCCGGACGGCGCGTTCGATCTTGTCTCCGGCCGCCGGCCGTGCATCCTACGCGGTGAGCGAAGGAGACCGACATGCACCAGCCGACACCCGCGCCCCGCGCCGCCCCCTCCCGCCGCGAGTTCCTTCTCACCGCCGGCACCGCGCTGCTGGCCGGCCCCGCCCTGGCGGGCTGGCCGTGGAGCCGCGCCGCCGCCGCCCCGAAGATCCGATCGTGCGGCCCCGCCTCCTCCTACGTGACGAAGGTCCGCGCGGCGTTCGTTCGCCGAAGGGGCGAGTACGGCATGCGCTGGCCCGGCGCGGTCTATGACGGGGCCGCCGCCCTGCGCGACATCACGGCCCGGATCGGAGAGGCCGCCCGCGACCTGGGCATCGAGATCGATCTGCGGCCGGAGCCGCTCTTCAGTCCCGCCGAGGCGAAGGCCTGGGTGGACGAGTCGGCCGCCGCGAAGCCCGACGGGCTTCTCGTCGTCCTCCTCGACCGCCAGGAGCACGCGTGGCCCACCGCGAAGCTGGCGGCGGACACCGGCCTCCCGACCGTCGTCTTCGCGCCCGTCGGCGCCGCGTTCACGACGAACACGACCGGCCTGGCGGACCGCGACGGCGTGCTGGTGTGCTCGACCTCCGACTTCACCGAGCCGCTCTGGGGCCTGCGTTCGATCCGCGCCGCCGCGAAGCTGCGCGAGATGCGGTGGCTCGTCATCCGCGGCGACGCGCGGCGCGACGCCGAACTTGCGCCGTTCGGAACCAGGCTGCGCACGATCCCCGCCGCCGCGTTCCTTGAGGAGTACCGGGCGACGCCGACCGACGACGGCATCCGCGCCATGGCCCGCGACTACCTCCGCCGCGCCACGCGGCTTCGCGACGCAACGGAGGACGACCTTCTCAACGGCATCAAGAGCTACGTCGTCGCCGGCCGCCTCCTCGAGCGCGAGCAATGCGACGGCATCACGATGGACTGCCTCGGCGCGCTCGGGAAGACCGACGTCAGCCTCCCTTGCATCGCGTGGTCGCGCATGAACGACGACTGCATCCCCGCCGCCTGCGAGGCCGACCTCGGCGCCTGTGTCACGCATGCCGTCTCGCAGTACCTGCTCGAGCGCCCGGGCTTCCAGCAGGACCCCGTCCCCGAGACCGCGCGCGGCTGTCTGATCGGCGCCCACTGCTCGTGCCCGACGCGTCTCGCCGGCTTCGACGCCCCGCCCGTCCCCTTCTCGATCCGCCACCACCACGGCAACCGCGACGCCGTGCCCCATCCCGTCTGGCGCGCGGGAGAGCGAATGACGTGCTTCGACGTCCTGCTGCCGACGGAGCGGCTCCCCGGAGAGGCCGAGGCGCCGACGACCGCGCGGATGGTCATCTCCGCGGGCACCGTCGTCGAGAATGTCGCGGTGCCCCCGGCCGGCGGATGCGTCGTGTCGGTCATGGCGAAGCTCGACGGCGACCGGGACCTCCTCGCCTACCCCGGCTTCCACCAGCTGTTCGTCCAGGGCGACTGGAAGCGGCGGCTCGTCGATTTCTGCCGCCTCGCGCGCATCCGTCCCGTCCTCGCGTGACCGTCACGCCCGCCCGGCTGCGCGCCGCGCACAGGCGGCCGGTGTGTTATCTTGAGCCTGCAGCGGTCGACGCGGCATCCGTCGGGAAAGGAACCCTGCATGAAGGCGATGGCGTGGTGGATCCCGGTTCTCGGGTTGTCGGCCGCCGCGTCGGTGGCACAGCAGGACGGGGCGCCGCGCCGGAACGCGCCGCCCATCCCCACCCCGATCCTCGGCGGTTCCGCCGCGCCCGCGGAGGCCCCGAAGCCGGTCGACCGAAGCCTCCTCCTGCCGCCGGGCGTCGAGGTCGTGCGCGACCTCGCCTACGCGCAGGCCGGCGGACGGCGCCTGCTGCTCGACCTCTACCTGCCGGTCACCCGGCCCAAGCCGTGGCCCGTGATCGTGTGGATCCACGGCGGCGCGTGGCGCGGCGGCAGCAAATCGCCCTGCGACGGCCTTCCCGTCCTGGAGAAGGGAATTGCGGTCGCCAGCATCAGCTACCGGCTCAGCGGCGAGGCCGTGTTCCCGGCGCAGATCGAGGACTGCAAGGCCGCCGTCCGATGGCTGCGCGCCCACGGCGCGCAGCACGGACTCTCCACGGAACGGATCGGCGCCTGGGGTTCCTCGGCCGGCGGGCACCTCGCCGCCCTGCTGGGGACGACCGGCGACGGGAAGGCCTTCGACGTCGGCGCGAACCTCGACCGGTCCAGCCGCGTGCAGGCGGTCTGCAATTACTACGGCCCGACAGACCTCTCCCTCATGCAGGCACAGTCCGGCCCCGAGAGCCGCATGCGTCACGACCTGCCCGATTCCCCCGAGGCCCTGCTGATCGGCGGACGGGTCGCCGCCCATCCCGACAAGGCCGCCGCCGCAAGCCCCGTCACGTACGTCACGCCCGACGATCCGCCGTTCCTGACCGTCCACGGCACGGCCGATCCCCTCGTCCCGGTCGGCCAGGCGCAGGTTCTCGACGCGGCCCTCCGCAAGGCCGGCGTCCCGTCCACGCTCGTCATCCTCGAAGGCGCCGGCCACGGCGGCCGCGAGTTCCGGACCTCCGAACTGCGTACCCGGATCAACGACTTCTTCTCCGAGCATCTGCGGCCTTGATGTACGCCCTCGACATCCGGGAATGCGATCTGGTGAAATGCGTCCTCGTGCGCCTTCTTCCGCAGAAGGCCCGGGGGGCATGGAGAGACAGGGCATGAGCGGCATCGATCTGTTCTCGACGTATTTCAAGGAGCTTTCGAGCGTGGCTCGGCAGGGCGACGCGCGGGAGGAGAGTTTCTACCCGGCACTTGCGGGCATGCTGAAGGCCGTCGCGGATGATACCGGGCGGACGCACGTTCGGGTCACCACGCTGCCGAAGCCGACCGATGCAGGCAATCCGGACTTCCGCCTCTGGAACGGCACGGACCGGATCATCGGCTACATCGAGGCTAAACGTCCAACGGAGGAGCGGCTCGACGCGGTCGAGGATTCCGAACAACTCGCCCGCTACCGTGCCACGTTCCCCAACCTGATTCTTACGAACTTCCTTGAGTTCCGGCTCTATCGCAACGGCGAGCTCGTGCAGACGGTCCTTGCAGGCCGCCCCCTCGTGCTCAACCGGCTCCACACGACCCCGCCGGTTGAGAAGCCGGACGAACTCCGCGCGTTGATCGAGCGGTTTCTGGATTTCTCCCTGCCCAAGGCGTTCACGGCGGAATCGCTGGCCGTCGAACTGGCCAAGCGAACTCGGTTCCTGCGCGACGTCGTCGGCCAACAACTTGAACGCGAGAAGGCCTCGCCCGGCGGTCTCACGGGCTTCTATGAGGCGTTCCAGACCTACCTCATCGGCACGCTGACGCCGGAGGACTTCTCGGATCTCTTCGCCCAGACCATCGCGTACGGCCTCTTCGCCGCGCGCACCCGCGCCAACGGCACCTTCAGCCGCCGCGCGGCCTTCGAGAACATCCCCCACACCATCGGGGTCCTGCGCGATCTCTTCCGGTTCCTCTCCCTCGACGACCTCCCGGCGCCGCTGGCCTGGTGCGTGGACGACATCGCCGGGGTGCTGGCGATCGCCGACGTGTCCGGCATCCTTGACCGCTATTACCACGAGGGAAAGGGCGGCGACCCGATCGTCCACTTCTACGAGACCTTCCTCGCCCAGTACGATCCGTCCGAGCGCGAGCGCCGCGGCGTCTACTACACGCCCGAGCCGGTGGTGGGCTACATCGTGCGATCGCTTCACGGCATTCTGAAATCGGACTTCGGGAAGGCCGACGGGCTCGCATCCGAGGGTGTGACCCTGCTCGACCCCGCAGCGGGCACGATGACCTTCGTGGCGCGCGCCGCGCAGACCGCCGTCGCGGAGTTCGAATCCAAGTACGGCGTCGGCAGCCGCGGCGATTTCATCCGCCTGCACATCCTTGGGAACTTCCATGCGTTCGAGTTGATGATGGCCCCCTATGCCGTCGGCCATCTCAAGATGAGCTTCTTCCTCGAGGAGATGGGCCACCGGCTCGCGGACGACGAGCGCGTGTCGTTCTACCTCACCAACACGCTCGACAACGAGGAACTCGAACAGAGCCGCCTGCCCGGATTCTCGGCGCTCGCAGAGGAATCGCGGCTCGCGGGGGAGATCAAGAAGCAGACCCCCATCCTCGTCGTCCTCGGCAATCCGCCGTATTCCGGCCACTCCACCAACACCGGCGAGTGGATCCGCGGTCTCGTGGACGACTACAAGAAGGACGCGCCCGAGTTGAAGCGTCCCGCGCAGGCGAAGTGGCTGCAGGACGACTACGTGAAGTTCCTCCGCTTCGCACAGTGGAAGATCGAGCAGGCCGGGCAGGGCGTCGTCGGCATGATCACGAATCACTCCTACCTCGACAACCCGACCTTCCGCGGCATGCGACAGAGCCTTATGCGGACGTTCGACGAGATCCGGATCCTCGACCTCCACGGCAACGCGCTGAAGAAGGAGCTCTGTCCCGATGGAAGTCCGGACAAGAACGTCTTCGACATCCGCCAGGGCGTCGCCATCGCGCTCTTCATCCGACACGGCGGGACGAGGAAAGCCGCGACAAAGGTCCTGCATGCGGAGATTCAAGGCGCACGCGAGCACAAGTACCGGTGGCTCGACCGGCACGAGGCCGCCACGACGAAGTGGCAGACCCTTGCGCCCGCGGAGCGGTTCTTCCTGTTCCGGCCGTCCGACGAGCGCCGGCGAAAACGCTACGATGCGTTCCCGTCGCTAACGGAGATCTTCAGCGAGAACGGTGCGCCGGCCCCCGGCATTGTCACCACCCACGACGAGTTCGCGATCTCGTGGACCGCCGACGAGGCCCGGCGCAAGGTCCAGACCTTCCTGCAGACGCGCGACGAGCAGGAGGCTCGCCGGCTGTGGCGGCTCTGTAGCCAGAACCAGTGGAACTACGAGCGCGCGAAGAAGGAACTCGCGAGCGGCGCGTGGCGCGACCAGGTCGTCCCCGTTCTGTACCGCCCTTTCGATGTGCGATGGACGGTGATGAACCCGAACGTCGCGGTCCACCGCCGCGAGCGCGTCACGCGGCACATGCTGGCCGGAACCAACCTGGCGCTGGTTCTACCCAAGCGGGTCGAGCAGTCGGGCGAATGGCGGCATGTTCTGGCGGCCAGCGGGGCAGTCGACCATGTCGCCGTCTCGTTGAAGACCATCGACTATGCGTTCCCTCTCTACCTCTACCCCGACGGGGCGGCGCACGACCTGTTCATGGTCCGCGAGGGCCCCGGGCCGCGGCCGAATCTCAACCCGGCGCTGCTGGCGGCGCTGGCCAGGGCCCACGGCCGGGCGCCGACGCCGCCCGAGGTCTTCCACTACATCTACGCTGTGCTGCATGCGCCCGTGTATCGGACGAAGTACGCGGAGTTCCTACGGATGGACTTCCCCCGCATTCCGTTCGCCGCGGACGCGAAGCTCTTCCGCAGGCTGGCCGCCCGCGGGGAGAAGCTGGTCGGGCTGCACCTGCTGCAGTCGCCGCTGCTCGATCCGCCCGCCTGCCGGTTCGAGGGCAAGGGAGACGGGTCGGTCGGGAGCGACCGGAAGTCCGGCCTCCGGTACGACACGGACACGAGGCGCGTGTGGATCAACGCAACGCAGCACTTCGCGCCGGTGCCGGAGGAGATCTGGACGCATCGGGTCGGCGGCTACCCGGTCTGCGAGAAGTGGCTCAAGGACCGGCGCGACCGCCGGCTCGACCTCGACGACGTCCGCACCTACTGCCGCATCGTCACCGCCCTCGCCCGCACGCTCGAGATCCAGCAGGAACTTGACGGGCTCCACGAGGAAGCCGCGCGCGATGCCGCGGTGGGAACGCTGGCGTCCTGATCTGGTCACCCCCCCCGCCCAAGCGCGGGAGCCTCCCTCGCCATCCGGTTTGTTGGAGATTGAAAGTCATAAAGATGCAAGGTAAGATGCGTATATGAGGACGACGATCGATATTCCGGATAGCGTGCTGAAGGGAATGAAGCTTCAGGCCGTCCGCGAGGGCGTCACGATGAAGGAGTGGTTCGTCGGGCGGCTGGTTGCGGCGATACCGAAGGACGCCGGACCCGCGCCGCATGACGAGGCGGCCCGCTTCCGCCGCCGCTTTCGGGGACGGTTCGAGGCGGAGGAGATCGAGAGTTTCAGGCGGCAGGGCCGCGCATGATCGTGGTGGACGTCAACATCCTGGCCTATCGGTGGCTGCCAGGATCCCTCTCCGAGGAGGCCGACAGGGTGGCGGCGCGGGATGCCGAGTGGACGGCGCCCGTCCTCTGGCGCTCGGAGATGCGGAACATCCTGGCGGGGTTCATCCGGCAGGGCCGGCTGAACGAGGCGGGCGCGTTGTCCGTGATGCAGAAGGCCGCCGCCTGCCTGGGCGGGCGCGAGGCGACGGTGACCGATACCGAGGTCATGGCCTTGGTGAGGTCGTCCCGCTGTTCGGCCTACGACTGCGAGTACGCCGCGCTGGCCATCCGGATGGGCGTCGCGCTGGTGACGGAGGACAAGCAGCTTCTCACCTCGTTCCCCGGCATGGCCGTGAATCTGAAGGCGTTCGCCGGCGGATCCGGCTGATGTTCGTTCGCCGGGCGGCAAATGCAACGGGGCGCGCCGGGCCGGATGGCCCGGGCGCGCCCCGCTCGCGATCCGCCCCGGTCAGACGGCGGCGGTCTTGAGGACCGCGCCGACGAACACGAGCACGAAGAGCGCGATGGTCTCGATGATGCCGAGGACCATCAGGTAGTTGCCAAAGTCCTTGCCGGTGACGGTCTTCAGGGACAGGATCGCGCGGTGTTG
>CAYODK010000004.1:6526-77501 GCA_964402695.1 uncultured Verrucomicrobiota bacterium | reverse complement strand
CCACCGCCCCCCCGCCCCCCCCCCCACGCGCCCCCCCCCACCCACGCGAACATCTCCAGGTGCGCCAGGCCGAAGTTCAGCGCCTGTCCGCCGCCCATCGAGAGCCCGGCCAGCGCGCGGTGCCCACGGTCCGCCTTCACGCTGAAACGGGCCTCGATGGCGGGGATGACATCGTCGAGCAGGTCGCGCTCGAAGGCCGCGAACGCGGGCGCGGCGGCATAGACGTTGCCCTCCGGCCGGTCGTTCGTCTGCGCCCGGCCGTTGGGCATCACGACGATCATCGGCACGGCCTTTCCGTCGGCGATCAGGTTGTCGAACAGGATGTCCGGCGACGCGAACCGCCGCCATTCGGTCTCGTCCCCGCCGATGCCGTGCAGCAGGTACAGGACCGGATACTTCGCCTCCCGCGCATAGCCCGGCGGCGTGTAGACCAGCATCCGGCGCCGCGTGCCGACCGTCTTCGAGTCGTACTCCACCATCTCCAGCGAGCCGCGCGGAACGTTGTCGCGCCGCGTCACGATCCCGGACGGCGGTTCGTCGAACGCGGGCTTGTCGTCCGGGGCAAGAACGACCGGCCGCCCGAACGCGGCTCGTGGCCCCGGCGGCAGGTCCGCGCGGGAGGGATCGGCTGCCACCCCGGCGGGCGCCGCGGACGCGGACGGCCGGAAGCAATCGAAGTCTGCATGCCCGCCCGGCGATTGCGTGGCGTGGCAGAACAGGGCAAACCGGTATCCCATGAAGTGCGGAAGCGTGTAGGTCATCTTCAACGGATCGCCGATCGGCACCCAGGACTTGCCGTCGAGGCTGTAGAAGAACCGGGCGACATCGGCGCGGTCGCGGAAGTCGCAGTCCGCCCGCAGGTGGACCGTCGCGCCGGACAGGACCGGTCCCTCCCGCTCCACCGCCGCGTTGTCTCCGGCGACAACGCTGACGATCCGCCGCACACCGCCCTCCGCCTTCACCCCGACCCACCCGTACTTCTTCTGCAACAGCCCGAGTCCTGCGCGGTCGCCGTCCTTCAGGCTGGACACGTCGACGATCGTCGTCGCCGAGCACTGTGGCCCGAACGTGCGCTGCGTGAGCGTGTTCCGGGCCGCGAGGAAGTCCGCATCGACGCGGCCGGCCGTGAGCCGGAGAAAGCCGGGCCGCTCGGTGACGGACCAGAACCGGCCGTCCGGGTTGTGGTTCCACTGCCAGACGAGCGGCAGCGCGGGCTCGCCGGGCCGCCGGTCGAATTCGTCCGCGGCCACCAAGCCGGGCATCAGGCTTCCGTTCGCAGGAAGATCCAGCGCGTCCGGTACCTTGCCGTTCTCCCCCAGCACCGGCCAGCCATCCTCCAAGCGGACCGGCACGAGGAACGGGATGCGCCCGACGGCGCCGCAGTCCTGGAACAGATAGGCGTACCAGCGGCCGTCCGGCATGTCGACGAGCCCGCCCTGCGCAATGCCGCGATCCCGCAGTGCGACGCGGCCCTCGTACGGTCCCGTGATCCGGTCCGCCCGATGCACGATGACGGTGCGCATCCCGCCCCGGGGCCACGCGATGTTGAACAGGTAGTACTTCCCGTGAACCTTGAACAACTGGGAGCCTTCCGCCGGAAGCCCCACGTTGTCGCCGGCGGGCGCGCTGGCATTCGGAATGATGACCGCGTCGAGGCCGCCGGGCTTGATGCCCGTCACGTCGGCGGTCAGTTCGACGACGCGGATGTCGCCGCTGCCATGCACCATGTAGACGCGCCCGTCGTCGTCGAAGAACAGCGAGTGGTCGTGCAGCGCCGGACGGAAGGAGACGGCCTCCCACGGGCCGCGCTCGATGTCCCGCGTGCGGTAGACGTAGGTCTTCCCGGTGTTCCCGGCGAAGGTGGTGACGTAGAACGTCCCCTGATGCTGCCGCAGGCAGCTGGCCCAGGAGCCCTTCCCGTACGCGTTCCTCCCGCCGGTGAGGTTCAGGTCGTCCGCGTCCTCGAGCGCCGCGTGCGCGTAGCCGACGATCCGCCAGTTGACGAGGTCCGTCGACTTCATGACCGGCACGCCCGGATTCATGTGCATGGTCGTGCTGGTCATGTAGTACGCATCGCCCACGCGGATCATCGCCATGTCCGGCACATCCGCGTGGATCACCGGGTTCCGCGCGGCCCCCGCGAGGACCGGCAGCAGCAGGACAGAGAGGCGCCCAAGCAGGTGCTTCATGATGCCAGTGTCCGCGATGGCCGCCCCGATGTCACGACCGTCCCCGGCGGGGGATGGACACGCCCCATGGTCACGCCACCCCCGCCGCGTACCACCGTTCCCCGGCGGAGCTTCGCGTGGACGCGGCGCCCTCGCCGCGCACCACCATTCCCCGAACGAGCACCCGTAGACGCGGCGCCCCCGCCGCGTACGGCGGATCCCCGAAGATGGCGGCGGGGGCGCCGCTTCCACAACGCGCCCGATCGCCCTCCGGTGCCGGACGCACCCTCAGCGCGCGACCAACGCCTTCGCGCGGGCGAGGTCCGACAAGCGCCTCATGTCCGCCGCCGGCAGCGCCCGGTCGAAGACGGCGACGCCGCCGATCCAGCCGGAGAAGCCGACGCTGCGGGAGCTGTGGATGACGCGGCCGATGGTGAACGGACCGCCCGTTCCGTCGTCCGCCGGCCGGTAGATGCCGTGCGGATACCACCACGGGTTCAGACGGAGCGCGACAAGCTCACGCGAAATCTCCTCGCCGCCGCGCAGCGTCACGCGCACCTTCGTGTAGCCGTATTCGCGAACCTCGATGCGCTCACCCGCCGTCTCGCTGACGACCTGCACCGCGACGGGCTTCTCCTCCGGCGGATTGTAGAACTGGTCCTTCGGGAAGTTCGGATCCTCGCCCGGCTGCAGGCCCGGCTCGCGGTGCAGGTGGCCCTGCAGCCACGCATTCGCCGCGTACGAGATCAGGCCGTCCTTTTGCGGATTCTCCAGCCACCGGTCGCCGGCGACGCCGTCGAGCCAGCCGGTGAGTTCATCTTTCGCGTCGTCGAACGTCATCGCGAAACACTGCCACGCGGCGTCGAGCACCTCCGCGGGCGCTTCGGCCGGAACCTCGCGCGAGATGCCTTCGGAGTTGCACTTGTGTAGCGCGTACTTGTTCAGGAACGAGCTCGCGCCGTTCTCGGACACGTGGCCGCACGCGCTGCCCCCCTTGTTGAGCCCGGCGAAGAGCGCGTACTGCCGCTGCCCGCGCACCGCCCGCGCGATGCCCGCGGTCTCCTGCTGCTTCAGGTCAGTCCCCTCGTGCCAGATCCCCGCCAGCGCATGGTTGCCGCTCTCGCGGATCGCCCACACGACGACGGTCACCGACTTCCCCGCGCCCTTGATGTCGAGCGGCGTGTCGTGCAGCCGCGCGCGCGGCACGAAGAGAAAAGGACGGAAGTCCGGATCGGCCTCCTTGCGGATGCGGACCGCCTGCCCGAACGGCCCGCGGCTGAGGAGCGGAAAGTCGTCGTACGTCGCCTCCCGCCCCGCGCCCCAGTAGTCCTTCACGTAGTTCGCGGCGTCGAGCGCGTAGTCGTTCGCCGCCCCCGCCGGCACGTGCGCGACGAACCGCCGCGCGCCGCCCGGCTCGCGCTTCACGAAGTCCCAGAACGCCACGAGCCCCGGCATCCCGGTCACCGCCGCAACCCGCGCCTCCCGCCCGGCCGGCGGAGCCGCGCCCAGAAGCCCCGGCGTCGCGACCGAGATGCCCGCAATCGCCGACAGAATCACGCTCGTCTTCATCGTCCGCCTTTCTCCACGAGTCTCCGACCGATCCCCGGGACACAAGACCGCATACCCGGACAACAGGGGAAGGTCGGCGCCGGCCGCCCATCCCGGATCACGATACTCCAGCGCGACGCTCGTGTGCACCGTGAAGAACGGCACCGCGACCTCGACGACGCCGTCCCGCTGCATGAAGGGCAGCGGCGAATCTGCGGGAATGCCGGCTGAGCGCCGCGCCCTCGGCCCAGAGCGTGGTGGACATGATCCTCGGCCGGCCCGGGGCCACCTCGTCGAGGATCCGCGCCTGCGCCCGGACGGATTCTGCTTGAAAGCGACCGTCTCCATGGGGGTATATGGGAAGCGTGACGGCAATTGCATCGGAAACGGAACTCATCCGCGCGATGAAAGAGGTTGTGGCCCGGTGTCCGCGCCTCGCGAGGGCCTGCTACTGGGCCGGAACGGCGGCGATCGCGGTGGAGGAACTGCACCATCGGCGGTCGTTCGATCTGGATCTGCACACACACCGCGCCCTGATCGATGTCCGCCCTCTGCTGGCCGAGGTCGAACTCGCATTCGGCTCCGCGTGCAACGTCCTGCGCGCGCCGGACGAGTTCGGCGACGGATTCGCCGCGGTCATCGAGTACAGGCCGCGGAAGAGGATCGTTCTCGAGGTTCTCTCGAACTACCGGGACGTGGAGCCAGGGCAACTGGCGCCATCCAAGGCCGTACCCGGTCTGATGCGGGTGTCGCTCCGACGCTACCTGGACGACAAGGTCCAGTGCCTGATCGACCGGACAGAGGCGCGCGATCTGGTCGATATTCATGCGGCGCTGGCGGCGCAGCCGCGGCTCCGGTCCGCTCTCCGGGCGGCCCTGCGTGCCCAGGACGGCATCCTTCTCCTTCAGCGAATGGAAGCGTGGACGCCCGCCTCGTTGAAGGCCGACCTGGCCGCCTATCGGGATATCGACCCGTCCGTGGCGCTGAGCATGCGGAACGAAATCGTCCGGTTGATGGGGAGAGGCGGGCGATGAAGCGCACGGCTCGCTTCGCACGTCCGGAGGGGTTCGTGCGCTGCCCGTGCGCCCCGGGGCGGTCGGTCCGCCTGCCGCTGTTCACCGGGCTTCTCAAGCATCCCGATCCGGGACAACTGAAGCGCCTTCTGAAGAAGCCCGAGGTCTCGGCCAAGTACATGCAGACCGCCCTTCAGCAGGCGCCCTGGCCGGTCTTGAAGGAGTTCCCGCATGCCTGGCTGCGACGCCTCCTTCCGACGACCGACATGGACGCCTCCCGCCGGCGGGCCATCGAGTTCCTGCTCCGCCCGTAGCGCCGGACGCCCCGCAGCACGAGATGTCGTGCCATCGAGGTCACGACCCGTTCAACGGACCCCGGGCCTCGACGAGCACGTCGCGCGTGCGCTTCAGGGTCGCCTCGATGTTGAGCTTCTTGCAGCCGCGATACCAGTTCTCCCATGGGCCGCGGCAGTAGGACTCGGACAGCCGCGGGATCTCGGCGAACCAGGACTCGGCCGCCGCCAGGGCCGCGGCGCAGCCGGCCCGGTCGCCGCGGTCGAGGTTGTCGCCGGCGGACTCGATGTGCTCCAGCCACAGGCCGGTCCGCACCATGATCATGGCCTGGTAGATCAGGTTGTCGCGCAGGAAGGCCGCTTCGCCGGCCGGCAGCGCGGCAGCCGCAGCTTCGGCGGTCTTGATCGCCTTGGACAGCCCGTCCCGCTGCGCCGCGAGGTGCCGGAGTGTCTCCGCCCGGTCGAGGGCGCGGGGGTGCATGTCGCTCAAGCCCGCCCAGAAGGCGTCGCCGGTCTTCGCGGCCGCTTGGTTCGTCGCCGCGGCGGCGGGCTTCGGCGTCTTCTCCTTGAGCCGCTTGGCGAGCTTCCTGAGCGCAGAGTTGCCGGCGCCGAACATCTGGCCGTCCATCAGGAACGGCACGTTCTGCTCGGGATGGATCGCCCACGCGTCGAAGTAGGCGCGGTAGGCGGCCGCCGCCTCCCCGGCGCGCGACGGGAACCGATCGCGCACCCAGCCGTCGAGCCAGGCGTCGGGGTCGAATTCGTCCATGCGCCACGTCATCTTCGCCGTCGCATCGATCCCGAGCACGAACTCGCGGATGTTGCCGACGTTGCAGATCGCATAGGTCCCGGCGCCCTTGTCCATTGCCATCCGCAGGCACTCGTGCGTCTTCCGCGGCGACGGCACCTGCGCGAGGTGCGGCCCGGAGCCGATCAGGCCGTGGTGGTAGTAGACACCGTAGGCGTTGCGCGAATCTCGCGGCGTGGAGTGGAAGTCCTCCTGCCATTTCCAGCCCGGCGAGTTGTCGGCGAAGACGACGATCGTGTTCGTCGGGATCGACAGAAGCCCCTGCCGGTTGAGCGCGGAGCCCTCGGCCCAGAGGGTCGTGGACATGATCCGCGGCCGGCCCGGGGCCACCTCGTCGAGGATCCGGACCTGCTCCGCCATCGCAGCCGAGATCAGCCGCCCGCGGTCGGCGTCCGACTGCGGCGTCGAGGGATCGGCCATCCACATCGGCCGGTCCGCGATGCCGCGCAGGCCGAGCTGCCAGATCACGTTCGGGTGGGCCGCCCACTTCTCCGCGTAGACGCGCCACACCTCGCGCACCTCGTCCGGGTGGCTGAAGTACGAGTACTTGAGATCCTTCCCACGCGCCTTCCAGTAGTTGAAGTATGCGAAGGCGCTCACGCCCATCGGCTCGACGTGGTGCTGGGAGAGGAACACGCCGCGGCGCGCGCATTCCTCCAGCAGCGCCGCCTCGGGCGGGTTGAGGATGTCGACGAAGCTCGCCGGGATGATCAGGTTGCAGCGGCTGCGCACGAGCGACTCGGCGACCGCTCGCATGACCTCGCGGGGCACGACCTGCGCGTAGTACGGGTAGTCGATCCGGCGCGTGCCGCCGCTTTCCTTCCACTCGGTCAGCAGGTCCTCGTCGTTGATGAACCCGCCGCGGAATTTGAAGGACGGCCCGTCGGACGCGATGCGGACGCGGTCCCATTCGAGCGTCGCCCTCTTGCGCGGCTCGCGCGAGGTCCAGAAGTGGAGCGGGTCGACACCGAGCTGCTCTTCGATGAACGCGTACAGCCCGAACATCGTCCCGCGCTCGTCGCTGCCGGCGACGATCAGCCGCGGTCCGACGGTCTCCACCCGGTACGCCTCCCACTTCCCCGCCAGCCCGCCGGCGAATCCCGGGGCCAGGCGGTCGAGCAGCGCGGCCGACTCCGGCCGGTTGACGGAGGCGAGCACGACGCCCGCGGCCTCGGCGTCCTTCGCATGCGCGGCCGTCCGGCCCGTGACCCGCGCGACATCGCGCACGAGGTCCCCCGCCGCGAGCCGCACGCATTCGGGCTCGCCCGGCGCGACGAACACCGGCGCCGCACCCTCCGGCCCCGCCAGCACGAACGCCGCCGCGACGGTCGCGCCCCGACCGACCGCCCCGATCACCAGCGTCAGCACGCTCGCACGCCATCGCATCCCGATCGACATCCCCGCGCCCCTTTCCACTTCGTCCATCATTGCTCGTTTCCATCGCACCGACACCGCCGATGGAGGGGTTTCCGCTTCCTGCGCCATGGCGCGGGTTATCGGATCCCGTTCCGGAGTTGATCGTAGATGAACTGGTCCATGCGGATGTCGGGGCGGCGGTGTTCCGGGATCGGCCAGAGCTTGGTGAATTCGGATCCCTCGCGGGCGGATTCCATGATGCCGAGGATGCGGGCGACGATCCCCGGGTGGTCGCTGGCGATGTTGGTTCTTTCTCCGATGTCGTTCTCGAGATCGTAGAGTTCGAGCGGTTCCTTGGTGCCGCCGAAGCGCACGCCTTTCCATCGGCCCATGCGGACCGCCTGCTGTTTGCCCTGGTGGAACTCCCAGTAGAGATACGGGCGAGATTGCTGGAGTTCCGGGCGGCCCACCAGCGTGGGCGCCACCGAGATGCCATCGCTGTGCGGAGGAGTCCCGGTGGAGGCCAGATCGGCGAGGGTGGCCATGAGATCCCACGCCGCCCACGGCAGATCGCTGGTTTGACCGGCCTGGATACGCCCGGGCCAGCGCGCGATCATGGGCACGCGGATGCCGCCTTCGTAGAGGAACCGCTTCTTGCCGCGCAGGGGACCGGTGCCGTTGAAACGGTCGGTGAATTCGTAGTAGCTGTTCTCGTCGCCATTGTCGCTGGTCAGCAGGACGATGGTGTTAGCATCGAGCCCCCGTTTCCCCAGCTCGTCGAGGATGCGACCGACATGGCTGTCGAAACGCGAGAGCATGGCGGCATAGAGCTTCTCAAGATGGGTCCACGGGCGGTCCGCGTAGGGGCCGATGTCGGGCACCTGGATCTGGTCGCCGTCGCGGGGCGAACGCCCGTGGGGCACCTGGGTGGGAAAGTAGATGAAGAACGGCTGCTCCTTGTTCTCGCCGATGAAGCGCAGAATCTCTTCAACAAACAGGTCTTGGGAATAGACGCCCTTGTCGCCGACAATGCCCGGGCGGCGCACGTCCTCGGCCCGGTTCGCGTCGAAGGGGATCCGCACGTCGTTCTTCCACAGCTCCAGCGGGTAGTATTGGAAGGCTTCGCCGGTTCCGCGGAATCCGAACCAGACGTCCCAGCCATGGTCGGTCATTTTCCCGGGTGGCATGGGGATGCCGGCTTCCAGCTTTCCGAATTGGGCGGAGCGGTAGCCCGCGCTCTTGATCACCTGGCCGAGGGTGGGAACCACGGGCGGCCAGACGCCCCGGGGATACTGCTCCATGTAGCCCCCGCCATTCCCCTTCGTGATATCGACATGCGGGAGGAGATTGTCGCGGATGGCGGCATGACCGGAATGCAGACCGGTTAGCAGTCCGCAGCGGGAAGGGACACACGCGGCGCTGGCGGCGTAGAAATCGGTGAAGCGCATGCCTTCGGCCGCCATTCGATCGATACGCGGCGTCTGGATGAGCTTCTGACCGTAGCAACCGAGTCCACCGTAGCCGAGATCGTCGGCATGGATGAGGATGATGTTCGGCCGGGGCACGCTCCGAACGCGCGGCACGATGGAGCCTTCCGGCGCCTGGTTCGGAGGAAGATTCGGAGGCACGGCCTCGCCAGGCGAAGTCTCCAGCCGGGCGCGGAGTTGGGCGACGGTTCCGGGATGCGCGCGCTCGAGGTCGGTCCGTTCGTTCGGGTCGGCGGCGATGTCGAAGAGTTTGATGGTGTCTTGTTCCGACGCTCCGGTCGCGTTGGCTTCGAATCCGCCGTTGTGCACAGGCTCCCATTTTTCCATGCGCATCGCGCCGGACCACGGGGTCACGTTGTGGACGAGGACCTCGTGCGGTGGGGGTTGGTCATGGGCGATGGCCGGCCAAGCGTCGCGTCCGTCGAGCGGGCGCTCTTGCTCGAGGGTGGATGAACAAACCGGCTGGACGCAAAACGGCTCCCGGCGCACGCCATCCCGCGCCAGCGCGTCGAGATGCGGGGTCTGGATCCCGCTGCCCCGAGAACCCACGTCGCCCCGCCCGAGGTCGTCGGCAAGCAACACGACGATGGGCGGGCCGGAGTCAGGCCTTCCCGCTTCTTGTGCGGGCAAGGGCAGGACCGAGGCAAGAAGTGCCAGCAAAACGCGCGTCATCGTTCTGGATGAGAAATCACTCTTCGGCTGGTCCGGGCACCCGCCCGACTTCGCCAGCCTGAATGCGCGATTTCGCGGTGGAGACACTGTCAGAACGTGGTCGGGAAGGCAAGAGCCCGGGTTCGATGGCTGTTTGCGGTGGATGGCGTCACCCCCCTGTGCCTGGACATGCCCGCGGTCCCGAACAGGATCGCCGAGTCGCTGGAGGGCGGGGTCTCCATCGAGCCGGATTGGTTGAGCGAGCACTTCGCGTCCTTCCAGAGGACCGGGTGAGGATCGATCCCGGGGTGTGGGCGCAGATGGCGGACCGCACGGAGCGTTGCGAGGTGATCCACGCGACGGGCCGGACCTTCGACGGGCGAATCGCGGCGTACGAACTGAACCCGTACCCTCGGCTCAGCCACACCGCGGTTCCGGGCGGGTGGGCCGCCGCCCCTCCCGGGTCCATGCGCGGCACGGCCGGCCGGCGCAATGCTCCGGCGTTATCCGCCCTCCCCTGCAAAATCGAGCACCCGCGTGATGGGGCCGACGGTCACCGTGATCCGGTCGCCGCCGAAGGCCCCGTTGAGGTAGGGGCTTTGATACGTGGCCGCGGGGCGGAGTTCGACGGGGGCGCCGTTGATGCGCGGGAGGACAAAGGCCTGCGGCACCGTCGCGTCGTAGCGGTTCATCTCGATGCGCTGCGCGCCGAAGCGGTAGTCGACCGTGTCCGCGGTCACCACGAGCGGATGGGCGCGCACCGCCTCGCGGAAGCGGTCGAACGAGCCGTGGCTGGCGACATCCCCGGCGTGAAGCAGGATGCGGGTGGTGTCGCCGGCGCCCTTGAAGTCCGCGGGGTCGGCCTGTACCCGTTTCTCATCCCATCGGTGCGCGCCATCGAGGAACTTCACGCCGACGAAGGCCTTCCCGTTGCCGGCGAAGATCCAGCCGCCCTCCTCGATCTTCTCGAGGCCGGCCCCCTCGAACCGCATGCCCAGCTTGCCTGTGCTGTAGGAACCGAAGCTGCTCTTCCGGTGGCTGGCGATGCGCTGGACGAGCAGGACGTTCTCGTGCTGGACGCTCCAGAACGAATGCTGCGGGCGCCCGCCGGCCGTGTCCTCGACGACCGGGTGAACCTCGCTGACCGTCGGCGAGGTGGGCTCGTCGAAGAGCAGTCCGCAGGCGCGCTTCTGGCGGGAGATCCCGGAGTACTTGAGGACGGGGCTTCCGGCCACCGGATCCATCATCGAGAGCGCAGGGTTCTGCAGCGTGCTGCCGAGTATGTAGTGAGGCGTCCGGTAGGCGTAGTTGACCAGGGCGGAGTCGGCGGTGAGCCGTTGCCCCGTCTCTCCTTCCGATCCGGCCGTTTCGAGTTCCCCCAGGACACGATTGCGGATGAAGAAAGGCCCCTCCGCGGGAAAGGCCCGCTTGCGGAGCAGGATCGCCTCGGGCGGCGCCTGGTAAAGACTGGACTCCAGCACTCGCGAGTGGCTGGAACCTCCGCCCTCGCCATAGAGCAGGGCCTTCATGGCCTCGAAACCGCCCGGTTCGTGGCCGGCCCGGCTTCGCCCGCCGCCGCGCCGGCCCTTCACGGAGATCTGGGCTTCCTCGATGAGCGCAAGATCGAGCAGCAGGCCGAAGCGGTGGCGGACGACGGGATCGGGCGAGAGTTCATGGAGGTTGAACAGGGCGGGCCAGGAGTACTTCTGATACGTGGTCGAGCCGACCTCGGCCCAGAGGCCGGTCTTCGCGCGGCGGCGCGGCCATTCGCGGAAGAAGGCGGTGTGGGCGGCCGCGTGTTCCGCCGTGGTATGGCCATCGGCCAGCCTGCGGTCGCGGTAGGCCGGATCGTCCTTCAGCAGCGAGGTCAGGAGGTGGTGGACGGGGCGAATGTTGAGATCGTGGTTCTCGGTGCCCAGGAGCAGAAAGAAGTCGTCGGGACCATAGTCGTCGAGTCGGCTTGACCGGCTGGCCCAGAGCCACAACGCTTCCTTCATCGCGGCTTCGGTTTCGGTTGTCATCCGTCCCGGGAAACGGGCGCTCTTGGAATGGAACAGGCAGAGCGTGCGAACGTAGTCGGTGATGGAGAAGAACGTCCAGGGCGCGCCGTCCGGCTTCTCCGGAGTGGGCGAGACGAGTTCGCCGCCGGCCCGGTGGCCTTCGATGTATTCGTTCGCGGCATTGAGCAGGCGGGCGTTCGCCGGGCCGGTCTTCTCATTGAGGCGGAGCGCGGCGAGGGTCCACAGGTTGTCGCCCCACGTGCCCTTCGGCCACGCGGTGTCGTTGGCGATGGTCCTGCGCAAGGCGGCCTCCCGCAGTTTGAGCGAGGCTGCGTGGGTTTCGGCGACGAGTCTTTCCGTTTCGGAAGACCGCGCCCCGGCCGGACTCGCCGCAGGATTGGGTTCCCCCGGCGGAGGCGCCGGCATCGCCGCGGTGCCCAGGGCCAGAACGATGGATCCTGCTGCGCGGAGGCGGTTCATGGCTTGGCGGGACTTGCGCTGAATTCCAGCTTCTGGCCGTCGGCGAGCAGCCGGTTCCTTAGTCTGGGATAGTCCACCTTCTGGACGGGCACCTTGTCCTCGATCGCGAGGGAGGCGGCGGTGCCGGCGCTCTGGCCGAGGATCATGAAGTCCGGCTCCATGCGGATCGACCCGTAGGCCGCGTGCGTGGCGGACAGGCAGACGGGGACAAACAGGTTGGCGCACTCGTCCCCTTTCGGAACGAGCGCGCGGTAGGAAACCGGGTAGGGCTTCGGGCATCCCAGGCCGAAGCCGCCGTCGTTGCGGACGGTGGTCTTCCCGTTCTCCACGACGACCGTGCGATGGCAGAAGTGCGAGTCCATCGGGTAGGACGCCAGGCCGACGGGATCCTCCGCCACCCGCTTCGATTCGCCGTTCGCCTGGGTCATGATGTAGTCCGCGACCATGCGTCGGGCCTCGCGGACGTAGAGCTGGTGCGGCCAGTGGCCGGTCTCCTTGAACTCATCCGGCTTCAGGCCGAATCGGTTGACCCGCTCCTGCAGCGCGCCGGGCACGGCCGGGTCGTTGGCGAGGAAGTACATCAGGCCCATCTGGTAGTTGACATGGTCCTGGAAGATCCGCTCGCGCAGTTCGTAAAGCTCCTTCAACGGAACCGGCAGGCCACGGCGCGGCGGCGGCAGGTCGTCGAACGCCCCCGGCTGATAGGTTCCGTCCGGCCAGCGGTGGCAGCCGCCGACGTAGTCGGTGGAGAAGCTGCCGGCGTTGTTGCAGTCGCCCTCGCGCAACTGGACCGGCCCGTCGGTCATCGGCTTGGTGGTGTAGTTGAGCGTCCATTGGACGTCCGGACTGAAGTTGAGGAACCGGGCGAGCAGAGCGTAGCGGCCGGGGTTGTAGCCCGCGGGCTTGGGAAACGGAATCCGGTCCGGCTTGCTGGTGAGCTGCATGCGGAAGTTGTAGGCCTGAACCTTGCAATCGCCCTGGCCCGGCTTGCCCGGGGGTTCGGCGGAGATCTCGGGCAGCAGGCCCGAGGCGGGCTTGTCCGGTTCGACGTAGGGGCTGACCGGCAGCCGGCAGAACTGATAGACATCGGCCCACGACGCGGTTTGCCCGTATCCGGCCAGCGATTCGCCGAACGCGCTCCGCGGCTCGCGGCCGACGCGGTACGACACGCCCGCCGCGGCGAGCAAGTCCCCCTCGTAGGTGGCGTCGACGAACATCGCTGCCGTCACCGTCTCCCCGGTCAGCATCTCGATCGCCCGGATGCGCCCGTCCTCCACCCGCGCGGACCCGAGCGGGCGGCCGGGAAGGACCGTCACGCCGGCCTCGTCGAGCATCGCGCGGAACGTCTTCTCGGCCTCCGCCGGGCTGAACCCGGTCGTCCGGCCGATCCGCTTGTAGAACTCGAGCGCCAGTCCGCCGATCGCAGCCTTGTTGCCGATGTCGGTGGCGGTCAACCCGCCGGAGGTCAGCCCGCCCACATGCCCGTTGAACGAGAGCAGGACCGTCCTGCGGCCCATGCGCGCCGCCTGGATCGCGGCGGTCACCCCCGCCGGCGTGCCGCCATAGACCGCCACCTCGCACTCGATCGCCCCCGCCCTGCCCGCTTGCACGGGCCGGTAGTAGAACGGCCCCGTCGCCTCCGCGCTGAGCGCCGACGCGGTCGCGGTCAAGAGGGGGAGAAGGAGGGTCCATCCTTGGTGTTTCATGGGTCGCTCTCCGTTGGGTCCTGCCTTCCGACGCTCCCGTCGACGGGCGTCCGTCCCGCGCACAGAGCAATTGAGGCATGGATAGTGCACGGGCTCCCGCTCGTCAACCGAAACGCGGCCACGCCGCGGCACGGCCCGGGGAACGGCACGCGCGGGGGCATGACTCCCGCGGCGCGGGGGCCGCCATTGTCGGTCATGAAGATCAGGATCGTGTCGCGCTCCAGATTCTCCCCGGCCAGCGCTCCGCGCAGCCCCCCGATCAGTCCGTCGATCTTCTCGATCGCCGCGAGGAAGAACGCGGTGCTGGCTGGCACCTTCTTCTTGTGCTCATCCGCCCATGTCGTCCACAAGGATGACGACGACGTTGGGCCTTCGTGCAGCGGGCTCCGCCGCGCGGGCCGGCGGGATGGCGGACAGGAGACCGACGACAAGGAGCAGGGACAGGCTGCGCATGGCGATCGAACTCCTGGTGAGGTTTCTATTTCTCGGCCTTGATGAGCACCGGCCCGAGCAGGCCGGACGGATGCAACGGGCTCGCGGCCGTGAGGGGCGCCTTCGGGCCGTCGATCACGTTGGACGTGGTGAACACGCCGCCGTCGGGATGTGCAAGGTCGCCGATGATCCGGTTGGCCAGCAGGTTGGCCACCTCGATCCGCAGGGTGTTGGCTCCAGGAGCGACGACGCCGGTGACGTCCAAACGATAGGGCGGCGTCCACACGGTTCCGACCTCGCGGCCGTTGACGCGGACCGAGGCCGCTTCCTTCACGTCGCCCAGATCGAGCGTGAGCCGGCGCGCGCCGGTGACCGTCTCAGCGGGAACCTCGAACGTCTTCTCGTAGACCACGACACCGGAGAAGTATTTCACCGCCGGCAGGTCCGAGTCCGTCCAGCTCTTCAACCGGTCGAGCTGGACGGCCGCCGGGGCGCCGAAGGTCCCGGGGAACACGAGCTTCCAGGGGCCCTCGATGGCGAGGGTCGGCGCGGCACCGGTCTTGTCCGCATAGGTAATGCCCTCGTGCGTGCCTTCCGTGGGCGGACCGAAGACCACGAACACGGAGCCGGCCGGCGGCAGCGTCAGCGTCACCTGCGTTCCGCCTTTGGCCGCGGCAAATGCGCCGCACGACTCGATCCGGCCGTTGACGGGATTCCAGTACTCCGGCCGCCCGTCGGCGACGCGGAAGACGCAGTCGAGGGTCTTCCAGTCCATCGTCTTGTTGCTCACGAAGTAGATGTCCCGCGAATCTGCGCGCCGGTGGATGTAGTCCAGGTTGTCGCGTTCGGCCTCGTCGACGACATGGAAATCGGGGCCGATGCCCTTGCCGTTCAGCACGTCGCGCCAGGTCGGCCCCCAGAGGATCAGGCCCCTGCCGTAGGGGTGGCTGGTGATCGTCGTGCCGTCACAGGCGCCCCACAGCTTGTCAGCCAGCCGCCGGACGGCTTCGTCATGCGCCGCGGCTCCCCGGACTCCGACCGAACGCCGCGGCTTGGGACCGACCGCCGTCGCGCCCGCGGCGACGAGTTCGGCGATCTTCTCCAACACCGGCAGCGACATGAAGTCCTGGTCGGGCAGCGCCAGGATCGCGTAGCTCATGCCGTCCGGCAGGACCAACCGCCCGCCTTCGACGCGCATGCGGGTGAGGATCGACTGAGCATCGCACACGTCGTAGTCATATCCGGGACCGAGCGGCGCCGGCGCCGTCCGCCGGGTCTCGGTCCTCTGCCGCGGGGGATGGAAGTTGGGGGCCTGCTCGCCGTAGAAGTAGCAGACATCGCCGACGAAGAGGCCCTGGCGCAGCACGTGCGAACAACGCGCAAGGTAATCGATCCACGGCTTCGCCATGGGCCACCACGGCGCGGCCGGGTTGATGTCCGAGCCGGCATGATAGGCCCGGCCGGGGAGGCCCGCCTCCGGAGGCGTCATGGCGAAGGTGTGGAAGGTCAGGTGATTCAGACCGTCACAGAACGCCCGGTCGGCCAGTCGTTTGAAGTCGTGCGGTCCGTGGCTCCAGCGCTGCCAGGTGGTGAACGATTCGGCATCCACCAGCGTCTTGCCGTAGACGTGCGACGCCGATGCGATTTCCTTGACCAGCCAGATGTTGGGCGGGGCGATCCAGAACTCGCCGCGCGGCACGTCCACCGCGCCGGTCGCCTTGATCGCATCCACGGGGCAGGTGTTCCAGACAGGCGGCCCGGGCCCGCCGGCCTCCGCGACCAGTTCCAGTCCGACGTCGCGCAGCAACCGGCTGCCGGTGACGTAGTGGCTGAAGATCAGCTGGTCGCTGACGGCCAGCTTGAAATCGTAGCGAAAACGCTGGTCCATGTCCTCGTCCGCCAGCTTCCAGCCCGCCATCAGCGGCAGGTACCGGATGGGACTGTACCCGCGCCACCGCTCGAAATCCTGGTCGAAACGGTCCGACCACAGCACGCCCTGCTCCAGTTCCATGCTGTCGAACTCCATGAACTTGAACGCGGTTCCGCGGAAATCCTCCCGCCCCAGTTTTGCAAGGATCCGGTCGGCCATGTGCCGCAGGTGGAACTCGGTCGCCGCCGGATCGACGAAATCAATCATCGGGCCGTTGGAGTTCGGGCTCGGCACGATCAGGTGCTGGCCATGATTGCTGCAGACGAAGCGGACGACAACCCACTCGCCCGCCGGCGCGTCCCAGACCAGTCGGCCGGAGGCCTCCATGCGGGCCGTGAGGTCGACCACCGCATCCGGGCTCGCCAGCGACTTCCCGGCCGGCACGGCGAGAACCGCGATTTCCTTGCGGAAGACCGGCAGGCCGTCGGGGGCCTTTGGCGCACGTTCGCAGACGGGAAACGGCAGCACTTGGTCGACCTTGGCCGGTCCGGCCACAGGGGTCTGCGACCAGAAGAGCCCCTTGCCGGCGAAGTGGGGCGGGACCCACGAGCCCCCGGCGTTCCAGCCGCTGGAGGCCACGAGGCCAAGGCGCAGGTCCAACCGCGTGGCTTCGCGGATGGCATGGACGATGCAGCCGACCGACTCGTCGCTCATGAAGGCCGGGCCGGCCGGGATGAAGTCGCCGGGATTGCGCATGGCCTGCACGTCCCAGATCTCGGCTCCGCCCATGCCCTTGGCCTTCATTTCCTCCAAGTCGCGGGTGATCTGGGCGGGGCTGACGTTGCCGTTGAGCCAGCACCAGTAGGCCCCCGGCCGGGCGGCGGGCGGCGGGTCGGCGAACTCGTTCCGCAGGCGGACGCCCGGGTCGTCGGCCGGCACGGCCCGGATCCACAGGGGCGAGAGCCCCGCGAGGATCAGCCTTCCCAACGAGTATCTCATGCCCTACCTCATCGAATCCCCGCCCTGGATCACCGGATCACGACTCCGGTGACGAAAAGCAAGGCGTCATCCGGGACGGTCCGGCCTTTCTTCGAACCACAGTACATGCCCCAGCGGAAGCTGATCTCGTTGTTCTTCGCCTGGGTGAACGCGCCCGTGGTCACAAGCTTCCAGGGACCGGCATCGAGCGGCGCTTTCTGGAAGACCTCGTAGGCCTCTCCGTTCGCCCGCACCCTGACGCAGAGGGATTTGCCCACCATGTTCGTGGCCATCGTGATCTCCCGCTCCATCCCGGGCACGGGCCGGCGGCGGAGGAAGGAGAGGTCGCCCTTCGCGGACATCTCGATGTGGAAGGGCCACAGGCTGCCCTCGTGCATCAACTGGAAGATGCACGCATCGATCGGCTGGACGACCGTGTAGGTGCCTTCCCACTCGCGCCAGGTTCCGGGAGCGACGATGAGGGGGCGCGAATAGGCTTCCACGCGGCCGGGACTGCCATCCTTCCCCGTGCCGCCGCGAATGTTCTGTTCGCCCTTGAAGAGGCGGAACACCTGGACATTGCCGTCCTCCTGGTACCATCGGGTCCACTTGCCGAAGTCCTTCCGGCTGATCCCGCCGCTGCCCTGCGTGTGAAGGCCGATGTCCTTGGGTATCGGGCCGCACGTCCCCGCCTGCTTCTCCAGCAGATCGTTGCTCACATCGATCCGCGAGCCGGTGACGGGGCCCTTGGAGAACCGCTCGCCGGCTTCGACGCCGCCGCCCTTCAGAACGTCGGCGAAGGATGGATCGCTGCCCTCTTGCGTGTAGAGCGGATCGGCGGCGAGCGCGCCGGCCGCGAGGAGGGTGGAGGACACCGTGGCCAGCGCGGCTTTCTTCATGGGACTGCCTATTCGTCCAGGCGTCGGAGTCGTCGTGCGTTCTCCGCCGGCGGAACCGCAACCGATGCTCGCCTGTTCCATGGTTGTCATTGTCCGATGCTCCGCCATGCTGGTGCAAGAGAATCCTGCTCGATAGCCATCCTCTTCCCGGGCAGGTTCGCAGCACGGCACGGTTGCGGCTCCCCTCCTCCGCCGGCGGGACGCACGCCAGTCCTCGATCCACGCCCGTTCTTCCCCGGCGGCACGATCGGTCCCGCCCCGGGAAGATCACCGCGACGAGGAGAGCCGTCACCCCGCGGCGAAGCCGCGGTCGGACGGGTCGAGGCGCGTGACGGATTCGAACCGCGTCACGAGCAGGTAGTGGGAGACCGTGATGGCGGCGATGCGGCAATCGGCCAAGGCCAGGAACTCCGCCAGCATCGGATGCCGGGCGAGGAGGAGGCCCCGCCCGTCCTCTGCCCCGGGGCCGTCCGCGATATGGACCCTGCCGATCGCCGTGACCGCGATCGCGTTGCTGTAGTCGCCCGTCGTGTTGGACCGGTTGTCCACGAGCAGCGCCACCCGCGGCTCGGATTCGAGGTTCGCGAACTTCTGCGTCCCCGCCCGTGTCGGAAAGACGATCTGACGCAGATCCGGCGTTGCGGCGAACGCCACGAGGCTCGTGTAGGGAGCCCCCCCGCCCTGCGTGGCCAGCGCGGCGAACCGCTGGATGTTCAGCAGGGACTCCACGCGCTGCCAGGAAGTCACGTCCATGCCTCAGTTTGCGCGCTGCCGGTACGGTGTCAACGCCGGCGCTGGAGGTCGTCGCGGAGCTTCGCCACGGCCAGTTCCTTGGCCTTGGCTTCCACCTCGACGGTGACGGGCAGCCCGATCCACTCCGGGGGGAAGTCTGCGATGTCGATGTAGTCGTGGTGCCGTTCCGGCCGCGCCCCCGTCCACCCCTCGATCGGACTGGAGACGTGGAAGAGCGGCTCGCGATCCCATGTCGCCCGCGCGGCGCGGGTCGCCGCCCTCACGTCCATCCCGTCGGGGTTGCACCGGTGGTGGTGAACGTCATAGACCATCGGGATTCCGCTCCGCCTGCAAAGCGGAATCAGGTCGGAGGGCGTGAAGGTGCGGTCGTCGTTCTCGAGGGTGAGTCGGGACCGGACCGCGGCCGGCAGCCGGTCCAGGTTGCGTTCCAAGCGGTCCAGGGCGGAGCGCTTGTCGCCGTAGGCGCCCCCCGCGTGGATGTTGATCGTGTCCGCGTGGGTCCATTGCGCCATCCCGGCATGCGCGACCAGATCGGCAACCGACCGGGCCACCACCTCGCGATCGGGCGAGTTCATCACGATGAACTGATCCGGATGGAAGCCGGTCCGGATGCCATGCGCACGGGCGAATGCTCCGCATCGCCTGAACCGCTCGACGAGAGCATCGCCGCCGGGCAGGTCGCGGATGTCGTACCCCACCACCGGATGGGTGCGGACCGGCAGCAGCGAGCTGCCGATGCGGAACGATCCGATCCCCTCGGCCCGGCAGAACTCCAGCGCAGCGAGGAGGGCCGCCGCGTTGTGCTCGCAGATCTCGGCCAGCCGGGCGAGCTGCCGGCGACGCGGCAGCCTGCCCAGCGCCGCCGCCGTGGTCGTTCGGAACCGGATCGGCTGCCGGACGAACTGGCAGCAGAGCCCGAGGCGTGGGCGATCCGGGGCCACGGGTGAGGAATCACGCATGGCACGCACAATGCACCAACGACGGCGTGTTTCAAGCGGGCGCCGGCCGTAATCCGCCCGGCCGCCCGTCGCCTCACCGTCCCGCGCGGATCTCGTACATGCGATAGCCGACCTCGCGGATGCCGGCGATGGTCTCGGGGTACGGCGTGTCGCAGACGTCGACGAAGCCGTTCTGGAAGTTCTCGCCGTCGAACCGGCCGGTCGTCGGCTGGTCGCCGTACTGGTGCCAATGGACGCCGACGAAGTTCGGATGGCGCAGAGCGGAGGTCACGTACGCCGTGTAGGCCCGGCCGCGCGCCTCCTGGTTCTCCACGCCGATCAGCGTGGAGTGGAAGAGCCCGCGGTCGAGCGCGCCGAAGTGGAACTCGCCGACGAGGACCGGCTTGTCGACGCCCTCGGGCAGCTTGAAGGCGTCGAGCGTGTGCCGGTAGATGTTGTAGCTGATCACGTCGCAGTACTTCGCTGCCATGCGGACCGCCGCCTCGGTGGAGCCGGCGAACCGGCAGCCGAAGTAGAGCTTGTCCGGCGCGACGGACTTGAACGTCTCGCGGACGCCCCTGAAATAGGCCTCGGTCAGAACCGCCGTGAATTCGCGGCAGTCCTCCGCTGCGCCGGCCGGCGGCTTGTCCTGCGAGGCGAGCAGCGCGTCCCAGCCCGCGAACGCGCTCCCCCACGCGGCGTTGAGCTTCGCGATGTCGCCGTGCTTCGCCTTGAGCCGCGCGACCATCTCGACCTTCGCCGGCTGGCCGGCGGGGGACTGGAGCGTCCACTCGGCAAGGTCCGTCGGACCGCCCCACGCGATCTCGTTGTCGACGAAGAAGCCGAAGCACCACGGATCGTCCAGCTCCGCCTTGCGCGCGAGAAGCTGCCGGTGGAAGTTCGCGCGGAACTCGGGATGGAACGGGTCCTTGAACTTCCACCAGCCGAGCTTGCTGCCGGCGATGTCGGGCGACTTCAGCTCGAAGCGGTCGCAGTAGGGCGTGCGCCCCATCCGGCAGATGCGGCGGTCGGAGCTGTTGGCGATCGTGTTCATGCCCCAGCTTCGCAGGCGGCGGTGGGCCATGTCGGCGTACTGAGCGACCCAGTCCGCGCCGTACTTGCGGAAGGCGTTGGCGGACGAGAAGTCATAGGTGCGCCGGATGCCCCGCGCCTCGTAGTAGGGCCACAGGAGCTCGTCGCGGGTCGTGTAGAAGAGCGCGAAAGGCGAGTCCGCCGCCGGCAGATCGGTGAAGTAGAACTCGCGGTTGTCGAGCGGGGTGACGGCGGAGGACGACGTCACGCGCACCGGCCCGTGCGACCACCAGAGGCAGCCCTCGGGATCGACGAACCACCACCTGCCGTCGATCGTCTCGACCCGGAACTGCCCCGTCGCCTCGCGCTTCGGCCCCGCGGCCCAGCCGCCGAACTTGTTCCAGCCCTCCGGCCCCGGGTGGGCGTCGATATCGGCACGTTCCGTCTCGATCGCCGCCTTCAGGTCGCCATCGCTGTGCGTCTTTCCGGGCCAGTCGCGGTACTTGAACTGGCCGTAGACGTCGATGAACGGGAAGAAGCGGTCCGCCGGCATCCGCATCCAGTCGGGTGCGGCGGCGATCGGCCCGGCGTGCGCGATGATCCGCTTCACGGCCCACGTCCAATCGAGCCTCGGTTCCTTGAGGTAGATGGCAACGCCGACGACCTTCGACGGATCGAGATCGGCGACCACGCCCACCGTCGCCAGCGGCCCGCGCCGCATGCCGTCGAGCTTGGCGTTGATCTCGCGCAGGTTGGGCAGCCAGGGCGGCAGGGCGACGTCGCACGTCGCGGCGCCGCGGCCGGTCAGCTTGATGCGGTCGATGAAGACGCCGCGCGACGCCCCGGCATCCGCGCCGGGGTTGTCGAGCCGGACCGTCAGCGGCAGCTCCGATTTCGCGTCGCGGTTGACCAGCTCGAACGTGACGCGGTTGCAGCCGGACAGGTCCCACGCCCCCTTGATCAGCACGCCGGGGAAGCCGGTCCCTCCCTTCGTCGCGACCTGAAGCAGGCCATCCTTGATCTCGAACGTCCCCTGGTTCTGCGACGCGACCGCCGACACGGGCGTCGCCGCCGCATCGAACAGGACGATCTCGCCGGCGGTCGTCGCCCCGGCGGCCAGCAGAACGGCGAATCCTGCCCCGAGGGTCTTCCTCACAGGAGTTGCGATCATGGATTGCATGCGTTTCATGGTGTCACTCCCTCCAGCCGTCATTCCACGTCCCCGAGTTGTGCCAGCTTCCAGGTCTCCCCGCCGTCGGGGGACATCATCATCGTGCGGCGGCGGGCGGGGAGATCGTTCCGGTAGAACCAGTGCGTGGACCAGCAGTCATAGGACAGGAACAGGCGTCCCTTCCGATCCGTCGTGAGCCGGTGATAGAACACGCTGTACTCGGAGAACGGCGGCACGACCAGGATGCGCGGCGGCTCCCAGGGCTGCCCGGGGCGCTTCCGCTGGTAGGCCAGCGTCGCGTGGCTCGCGGCCGGGAACGGCTCGACACCGCGCCGCCACATGCGGAAGACCGCGTGCAGGGTGCCGTCCGGACCACAGACCATGCCGGCGTAGGTCTGGTCCGACCCCTCGCCCATCGCCGCGGGCGGCGTCCATCGACCCCCCTCGGCGTCCGGCTCGAGGGACATCGCGTAGGGAAACGGCCGGCCGTGCGTGCCGGCGAGCGCATGCAGGCGCCCGTCCCCGTCCATCGTGATGCTCGGCGAGTTGTGGATGTCGTTGGGCGGCGCTCCGCAGCCCACGAGCGCGGGCGCGCCGAGCCGCCGCGTCGCACGGTCGACGGTGGCCACGAACGCGGGGACCCCGGGGCCGGGGTTCTCCGGATCGGTGGCCTCGCCCCACACCACGTGGACCTTGCCGCCTCGCGAGACGACCGACGAGGGGATGCCGGAATGCGAGGCCAGGCCGATGCAATTGCTGGACACCAGGATCGGGTCGCCCATCACGAGCCGTCCGTCCTCCACCCGCGGCAGGAACAGCTCCAGGTCGTGCAGGGCGCGCCAGAAGAGCTTCGCGTCCCTGGCCGTCCGCGTGTAGCGCAGGATCGGCGGCGGCCCGTCCGGGACGTTGTGCCCCGTGAACTCCTCCAGGTCGAATGCGCCGGGCTTGCCCGGGATCGCGCATGCGTCGAAGGTCCGGCCGCCGTCTGCGGACCGCAGCAGCGCGGGCCCCGAACGGCGCGCGGCAAGCACGTAGAGGCTGTTGTCCCGGTCGAACGCGATCTTGGAACAGAGCTGCCCCGTGACCTCGCCGGGCTTGGACGCGGTCCACCGCCCCTCGCGCCGCGTGGCCACCCCTTTGCTCGTCAGGGTGAAGGGACGATTCTGAAGATCGAAGTAGACCTGGCTCTCCGCCGGGATGTCGGCCGCATGGCCGAACAGCTCGTTCTCGTGCCGGTAGGGCTGAAGCACAACCGGCAGCGCAAGCGTCCGCTCGGCGGGCGCCTGGCCATGCCGTACCGTGATGGTCGAGTACGTTGAGAATCCGGATCCGTCCGCCGGCGCAACCCGGACGTGGCACTCGCGGGCCCCGTCGTCCGGAGGCGCTTCGACCGTCACGGCAACCGTGGCCGCCTTTCGCGCGCCGAGCTTCACCCGATTCGTCGAAAGCTGGACGGGCCACGCCTCGCCGGGGAATTCGACCGCCAGATCGATCACCCTCTCGCGGGCCGCGTCGTTGCGAACCTGGAGCACGACCCCCTGCTTTCGCCCCGGACCGCCGTACACCGTGCGGCTGTAGGGCGTCAGCATCCACCGGTTCTCGGGGAAGGCGAACCACGACGCGGGATCCGGCGTCCAGCACGCCATGTTCGGATGGGGATCGGCCCGGTCCCACCGTGTGAGACCATCCATGTTGATCGTCGCCTGCGCCGAATCGAACTGAAGCCGCCACGGGACCGCGTCGCGCGAACGGGCCGCCGCGAAGGAATTGGATGCGTGTCCGTCCGCCCCGGCGGTCAACGCCGCGACGATCATTCCGCGCGCGTCAAGAACCTTCGGCCCGGCGGCGCGTTTGGGCAGACCGGACACCTCGACGGAGAACGCGCCCGCCCTCGGCATGAAGCACACGCTGGCCGCGCGATCCGGGCTCGCCAGGACGATCGGCTCCTCGTGGCGCGCATCCCGGTGGCCCCGTGCCGTCTCGATCATGTACTTCGGACAGTTCGCGCGGAATCCCCACACGACGTCGCCGCCATACCGGTCCCCGGAAATCGTGACATTCAGGACATAGACGCCGCGGCGAGCCACCTGCGCGGACAGGCGGCATCGCTGTTCCGGTCCCATTCCACGCCCGACCGGCTGCTGGTCGTCGGGGATCGTGGCCTCGCCGACCACCCGTCGGTCGGGCCCGGCAAGGATGGCGCGAAGGTCCGCCCGCGTGTCGCGACGATTGCGATCGCGCTTCACGACCTCGACCGTCAGTTCGCCCGGCTCGGCGAGGAAGTAGACGCCGCCCGCGCCGCCGATCAGCAAGGCGTCCGGCGCCGGACCCGGGGGCGCTGCCTCCCCGGCGGCCATCGCCAGGCCCGAAACACCCAGCGCCGCCACGATCGCCGTCCATCCGCCGACTGTGGTCCCGGTCATGTCGCCCCCCCCGCATCCACGGCGCGCTGGATCCCGTCCAGGTCCACCGCGCCCGGCCCGTCCGGGAACCGGTGTGGCAGCAATCTCCATTCCTCCGAGAACGATGCCATCGCACCGGGCGCCAGCATCTCGCGCGGGCCGATCGGTTCCAGCTCGCACATCTGATCCTTGAAGTACCAGATCGAGATCGTCAGGCCCGCCACCTCGCCGTACACCCGTTCCGGGAAGACGGGATACCGCTTGGCGAACAACAGCCCGCTCCGCATCAGGTAGGCGAACCAGCCCGCGGTGGAGTCCATGCCGAGCTTCGGGCGCTGCGGTGTGCCGAGGACCTCGAGGAATCCACCACGAACCCGGATGGCCGGGTCCTCAGGCCGGAAGTCGATCACGGGGCCGGGGCCGTACATGACGTAGTTCATCGGGAACCGGCTGTGCGCGGTCAGGGGGACGAGGACGATGCCGCCGCCGACCGCAAGCGTCCGGCTCCAGTGGCAGACCATGACCGTGCGGTCCGATTCGTTCGTGATGTCCTGCCGGCAGACGAGCCGCGACGACGACGCGTCGAGCGCGAACTCGCGCACGAGCCGCAGACCCGTTGCCCTGTCGCGCGGACTGACCATCCGGGCCCGGAGGGGACCGGCGGCCTCGACGGTCCAGTCGCCCAACCACAGGTCCGGGTGCGGCACGATGACGCGCTCGGGGCCGACATCAAACCGCCCGCCGCAGGGGTCGACCGCCGGCGCGCCGGGCGCGCGGCGCCACCCGCTCTGCCCGGGATCGAGGTGGAGCGCGTTGACCCCGTCGAGCGAGTACTCCAGGACCCGGCCGCCAGCTTGCGGGCACAGAACCACGCGCGTCCCGGCGCCGTTGTCGAGCCGCACACACCCGGGATAGCCGAAGTACTCGAGGACGTCCGTCCCGCTCATGGCCTCGCCGGCTCCTTCTCGTACAGCAGCACCGCCACGCCGTCGCGGCCCACCGTCACGCGCTGCCCGCCGCCATCCGCGTTGGCGACCTCGGCTGCGCCGACAACGTCGGCCCCGCGGAAGACGTGGCCCGGGACACGGATGCGCGTCTCCGCGGACGCGCGCGTGCTCTGCGTCGCAACCACCGCGAGACGCGCGCCGTGGACGAAGCACCGCGCGTCGACGGCGGCGTCCTCGTTCGCGAAGCCGTCGGTGTCGCGATAGAGGCCGAGCAGCAGGGGATCGGCGTACTTGTCCTTGAGCCGGTTGATCTGCGCGAGATACCGCTGGTACCCCGGCGTGCGGTCGATCAGGTCACGGCACCGGTAGATCTCGATGTCGTTCCGGAGGCCCTTGAGCAGTGCATGATTCACGCGGCGGGGAACATCGGTGTCGTCGCGGATCTCGCGGTCGGACAGGATCACCTCGGGGAACGTGTAGCGGATCCACTCGGTGAAGTCCGTCGGCCCCGTCGCGCCGGTGATGTTGTGGATGTAATCGACATGCTGCGCGCAGACGTCGGTGAAATGTTCCGTGCCGAGCGCGAGATCGGGGTTGCCGCGCGCGTCGAGGTGGTCGTGGATCATCTTCAGCGCCGCGGCCTTGTCCGCGATCAGGCGCGTATTGGGCACGGCGAACCCGTCGATCGTCTCCCAGTTGGACTCCGCCTCGCCGTAGCCGAGCTGGTCATAGAAGACGCTGTCGACGCCGAGCCCGATCGCGCGATCGGCCATCGCGATGAGTCGTCGGCGCCACTCCGGGGCGCGGGTGTCCGCGACGACGAAGGTGCGCGCGTTGTAATGGCCGGTGAAGGTGCCGAGCCCCTTGAAGCGGTACTGCTCGGTGTACGGCATGCCCGCGTTGTCGCGGTAGCAGACGTCCTTGCCCGCGCCCTCGCGGAAGAAGGGGCTCTCGACGTCGATCAGCTTGCCGTTGAAGTAGAGCATGAACCGACCGCCCTGGCGGCGGAACTCCGCGATGGCACGCGCCCAGGCCGCGTCGCCGCCCTGGGCCGGGTCGGTGACCCAGTAGGAATCGGGATAGCCGTTGTCCATGCCGGACTTCCACCAGCCGAAGGCGAGCACGGTGTTCTCGCCGACGCTTTCGCCCGCGCGCCGCATCCGGCCGTTGAGATCGTCGAAGCGGAAGAACGGCTCGCCGTACTGGTGCGTGAAGATCACGCGCTGCCAGCCTTTCATCCGTTGCACCCACTCCGGCACCTCGCGCTGCCGCCACCACGTGTCGGCCCATTGACGGTAGATCCGCGATGTCTGATGCCACGTGCCGGAGTACGGCGCGATCACGTTCGCGTCGCAGGCCCACGCGCGTCCGGCAAGGCAGTTCGGGTACTTGTAGAGCCCCACCTCGAGACGCTCGAAGCGGCCCGCGGCGTCCGGATGGAGCCGCAGTCCGTGCCACGTGTCCTGGAAGGTGACGTCGTGGCTCGCCAGGTAGAGCCCCTGCGTCGCGCCGACCAGCGCGAAGCAGTTCGCCGATGTCCCGCCGGGATACTTCAGGTCCATCTGCCGGTAGAACTGCGCCGGCGCCCGATACGGCGGGTTGTTGCCCGTGGCGAGGATCTGCCGCCGCGGATCGGGGTAGAGCTTACCGCCCTGCGCCGTGGTCAGCAGGCGGTGGTCCGCGGGCATCGGACAGGCGCCGACCAGCGGGTAGTGCAGTTCGCGGATGATCGTGTCCGGCTCGGCATTGGATACCGCGCACCCGAACCGCACGAGGCCGCCGTCGAGCCGGACCGTCAGCACGAGGTGCATGTCGAGCCTGCCGCCCGCGGCCTTGAGCCCCGCGTAGCGCAATTCGATCCGGTCGCCGACCCGCCGGATCGCGGGCGCATTGTCGCGCCCCGAGACTTCGATCTCCTTGCGGCCGTCGCGCCGGTCGAAGTAGAGCCGCCAGAGCGGTTCCCCGCCGGCGTAGTCCTGGCCGGTCCGGAGGTTCTTGAGCGATGCCAGGCAGCCCTTCGCATCGACGGCCACCTCGACATCCCCGTCCGACAGCGAGCAGGTCTCCGCCCGCACGGACGCAGCGAACGCCAGCAGCACCAGCCCCACGCCCATCGCCCTCATCGCCGTCCTCCCCCCGTTTCGGCATCCCCCGTGCGCCGCCACACCAGCAGCCGCACCGACTGCGGCGGCAGCGCGGCGAACGCATCGGCCTTGCCGTGCTCCGGGTCCGACGCCGACACCAGCGCGGCGCACGGCACGTCGAGCGTGAACGGCGCCTCCTTCGCACCCGGGTTCCACACCAGCACGCCGAGGCGGTCGCCGGCGGCGAAGCCCTTGGCAACGAGCCCCTCGCCCCGGAACGCGAAGCCCTCGGTGTCGACATGGCGACCGCGCCAGAAGAGGTCCGCGTTGGCGCGCATGAAGTCGACCACCTGCCGCAGGTACCGCGTGGCGTCCGCGGGCGGGACGGACTTCATCAGCGGGAGGTTGGGCTTGTTGATGACCTCGCCGTAGTCGGCGGCCTCCGGCACGCGTCCCTCGCGCAGGTACCGGACGTCGGGCGCGTAGCGCGACTCGATCTCGAAGCGGAAGCCGTACGCGCAGGTGTAGTTCGCCATCGCACGGTCCATCATCGGCGTCGGCATGCGGACCGTGCTCGCGACCTCGGGATAGGTGGCGCGGAACATCTCGGGGAAGACGGCCGAGGCGCCCTTGCGGCCGATCCAGCCGAGGACGTCGTCCCCGGTGACTTCGAACGTGCCGAGCGTGCAGCCGTGGAACATCGCGGTCGAGTCGAGGACCGTGTCGTGCAGCCCCTCGGTCATCACGATGAACTCCGGGTTCACCCGGCGCATGTGCTCCGCGATGCGGCGCAGGAATCGGACGCGGTCCTCCGCGTAGACCATCGCCGGAACCGGGTGGCCGTGCCCCGTCGCGTAGCACGGCATCGGCTCGAAGATGCCGAGCTGGTCGTAGAGGATGCCGTCCGCGCCGAGCTCGTTGGCCTGGATCGCGAGGCCGAGCATGAGGTCGTACCATTCCGGCGTCCGCAGGCAGCCCAGGCCGAACCGGAACGGCGGCGTCGTGCGGTACTTGTGGTAGGTCTGCACCACCGGTTGTCCATCGCGGCCGGTCACCGCCAGCGCCCGTCCCCGCCTTTCCCAGAACTCCGTGCCAATCTCCTGGAGCTGGCCGTTCGCGTAGAGGATGGTCCGCTTGCCCCGCCGCCGCGCCTCGGCGAGCCCCGCGCGGAGCGCCGCCTCGCCGCCCATGAGCGGGTCGGGCCGGTACTCGGGATAGAGGTGGTCGTGCCCGCCGTGCGCCCAGCCGAAGAGGCCGAGGATGTCGAGCCCGCGCGCGTCGGCGATGTCGCAGAGCGCCCCGAGCGAGGCGTAGTTCCACATCACCTCGCCGTTCTGCTGCTTCAGGATCGCCAACAGCCACCCGGACGCATCGGCGGCCCACGCCGGAGGCTCCATCGGCTTCGCCACCGTGTCGGCCCACGCGCGGTAGCGCCGCGCGGCCGCGTGCCACGTTCCCTCGTAGGGCGCGACGACGGTCGGCGGCATCGTCCACCGCCCGCCGGCCGCAACAAACATGCGGTGCTTGATCGCGAAGCCGAACGCCTTCGTGGCCGGATCGTGGCGGAGGCAGATCGTTTTCGCGCCGTGCGACGCATCGTGCGACGCGAGGTAGAGGCCGCCCGCCGCCCCCGCGAACGCGCACCACGACATCGTGCCGCGGCGCCCCGGGAAGTCGGCCTCGATCTCGAACTGGCGCCCCCACGGCTTCCACGGCGCGGGCTTCGCCGCGTCCGGCGCGCGGTCGATCCGCCGGCCAAAGCCCTCGGGCAGCAGCGCGGGCTGCGTCGCGAGGTCGGCACGGATCCCGCCGATCACCGGCCCGGTGATGCCGCACACGACCCAGCCCGGCTCGTGGTTGCGGACCTCGCCGGCGATCTCGAATCCGTCGCCCGCGGTACGGATGACGAACACGACGCCGATCTTCCACGTCCGCTTCCCGTCCGTCAGCGCGTCGCACGACAGGCGGATCACGCCGTCCTCCGCCGTGCGCATCACGGCCTGCCCCGCATCGGTCAGCACGACCGGTTCGCCGGGCACCGGCGGCGGGACGTCGCGCTGGACGAGCACCGCCCAGTGCGGACCGTCGTGCCCCTCGACCGCCGGGCATCCGGCAACGGACGTCGACAGACGGATGCCCCGCCCGTCGACCGTCATCTCGCCCCGCCCTCCCCGCAGCCGCAGCGCCCCATCCGCCGCCGCCGGCGCGTCCAAGGCTTGGACAACCAGCAGAGCCAGAGTTCCAACCCTCGGAAGCATGCGAAGTCGATTGCGTCTCATGGTATCGTCTCCGGATCAGAACACCGTCCCCTTGAACCGCTCCAGCCACGCGCCGAGCGTGGCCTCGAACCCCTCCCGCGGACCCGTGAACACGGCCCCGCGCTTCGCCTCCGGCAGCGCCGTCGCCACACCCGCGTCGCCGGCATCCAGCAGCATTGCGAAGTCCGCGCCGCCCATCGCCCCCTTCACGACCTCCGCGCTGCGGCTGCCGGTCGCCAGCACGCCGACGGACCCGGCCCTCACCTGCCACTCGGCCGCATGGCTGCGGATCTCCCGCATCGCGGCGGCGACATCGACCGCGGACGCCCCGTCGATGCGCGCAACGAAGGCATGGACGTCCTGCGCGTTCAGCCACTTCGCGAGGTCGCCGACGTCCTCGCCCTCCCCCGCGCACACCAGCACCGCCGGCGCCGGCTGCTGCGTCCCGGGCAGCAGGTGCCGGTCCATCGGCGGCGAAGCGGCGGCCACCGGCTTGCGCGCGGACGGAGCGGCCGGCACCGGCGCGGAGGCCTTCCTCGCCCGCGCCGGCACCAGCGACAGCAGGCTGCGGTCGACGATCGCCGCGGGGCCGTCGTAGACCGGCACATCCGTGAACGTGACGGTTCCGCCGGCGGTGGTCATCTTCTCCGCCGGGATCCCGTGGGCCTGACCCGTGATGAGATCCACCCACACCGGCTGGTTGAAGGTCCCGCCGCGGACCGCGACCTTCACCCGCTCGACATCGGAGCCGTTGGAGGGGATCTCCGTGCCGTCCCACAGCGTCACCACGCCGAACCCGCTCGCCCGGTCGCGGAACGCGAAGACCGTCAGAGCCTTCCCCGTCCCCGTGACCGTCACGGCGCAGTCCGGCGCGCGATCGAGGGTGTCATTGAAGATCGAGACGACGTTCTGCACGACGTAGTAGGCGGTCTTCACCTTGACGATCGAATTGTCCGGGTTGGTCTTCAACAGCCCGTACCGCGAGATGAAGTCCTTGTGATAGCCCAGGTCGGAGATCGTGAAAACCGACGACTCGATCCCGTGCCCGAGATCGCACAGCATCCGCCGCGCGTTCCACTTCGCATGGGAGTACTCGGTCCAGTCGATGCCGGAGAGTGCGTACTGCACCTCCTCCGACGCGCAGCCGGCCTCGCCCTGCCACGGCCGGATCTTCGGAGCGACGCGCCCGAGCATCGCGTTGAATTCCGCCATGCGCTCGTTGAGCCGGTCGGGGTTGCCGCTGTAGCCGTGGTAGATCGCCCAGTGGAACAGGTCGAGCTTCCCCTGCGCCTTGATCATCTCCAGCATCTTCTCGATGGACTCGACGGCCAGCCCGGCGAGCACGAAGGCGCCGATCCTCGCCTCCGGATCCACCCGCCGGATGATCTCCGCCGTGCGGATGTTGTTCGCGACGATCTTCTCGAGCGTGTTGCTCTTGTTGAGGTTCGGCTCGTTGTACATCATCCATTCGCGGACGCCGCGCGCGGAGTAGCGGCGGGCCATCGCCTCGACCCACCGGTCCCGCGCCGCGAGCGTCTCCTCCCCTTCCGGCAGCCGGCCGCCGGGGCCCGTCGCGCCGCCGGGCTCGTAGAGGCGGTTGTTGTAGGACGTCTCCAGGCACACCTGCAGGCCGCGCGCGTGCGCGTCGTCGACGATGCGGTCGAGCCATGCGAAGTCGTAGACGCCCTTCTGCTTCTCGGTGCGGTTCCAGCCTCCCTGCAGCCGGATGCGGCGGATGCCGAGCGGCTCGAGGTAGGCCTTGTAGGCGTCCCAATCGGCGAGGTCGCGGTCGAGCGTCTCGCATCCGAGCGACCACATCGACGTCCCGATCTCGCCGACACGCCTGGGGATCAGGGTGCCGATCCGGGGCCAGTCGATCGTCAGCGCGCTCTGCACGCGGGTCGGCGTCGTGTCGAGCAGCGCGACCGCCGGGGCGCACGGCTTCATGTCGGAGTAGAACCGTACCGTGCGCAGGAACTGCTCGGGGTGCAGCGGCTCGCCGCCCAGGCGCACCTCGTCGAGCCGGCCGTCGAGTCCGCGCCCGATCACGAGCGGACCGTCGTCGTAGACCAGCGATCCCTTCACGATCCCGCCGCCGCAGCGCACGTAATCGACATACAGGCTTGCCCCGAGGGTGGCGGGATCGAGAGTCAGCGCCACATGGTGCCATTCGCCGTCCGCGAGGGAACCGCTTGATCCCATCGTCTGATTGAACCCGTCGCCGCTCTTCGAGTCGGCGCCCGGCTGCGTATCGAATCGAACGCGCAGGCACCCCGTCGGATCGATCGAGAGCGACCAGCTCGCGCCGGTCTGCCCGTTGCGGCGCTTGCTGGCGATCAGCGCGTGGCGCGGCGACTGCCGGTCCATCTTCACGAAGGCCTCGACGGTCAGGCCCCGCGTCTTGAGCCGTGCATCGGCGCCGGCGACCACGACCTCGCCGCCGACCGGGCTGCCCGCGCCGTCGGGGCTCTCGTTGACGAACCGCAGCGAGGACAGGTTCGTCGGGTTCGCGGAGGTGAACGTCGATCCGTCCCAGATGGACGTCCCCGGCGTGTCGGCGTCGAACTCCGGCCGTGTCCCCTTCTCGAACACCCCGGCCGTTCCCGCGGGCGCGGCGCCGCCCGCGAAGTCGCCGTCGAACCGCCAGTGCCCCGCCATCGCGGCGGCGATCAGCCCCGCGGACAGCGTTGCGATGAGATGTGCGGACAAGAATCGTCTCATGGCTTTATTCCGATGGGCGTGCCGCGACGACATCCGCCCGCCCGCGAATCCGCACCGCGAGCCGGCAGCGCCCGTCGCGCTCCTCGACGCCGGTCACGACCGTCGCGTCCGTCCTCACGCCCTCCAGCAGCGCCTTCGGGACGACGAGCGTCCGGCACGAGTCGGCCGCGGCATGCCCCGGCAGGAATGTCAGCCTCGCAAGGCGGCCGCCGGCGACCGCGACGTCCGCCACCAGGTCGCCATGGCACGGGAGCGTGAAGGCGTAGTCCTTCCACGCCGCGGGAACGGCGGGCGCGATCCGGATCTCGTCGCCGCGGCTCTGGATGAGCACCTGGTTCAGCGCGAAGACGAAGTTGCCGGACGCAGTGGAAAACCACGGGCGCATCGAGACCTTCGCCTCGTTGATCTCGAACAGCTCCCCGAAGCAGCCCGCGCCCGCCGCCGCCTCGGACAGCAGCCTGCCCGCCTCCGCCCCCTCGCCGAGCACCGCCAGCGCGGCCGCCATCCAGCCGGCATACCACGCACAGACGGAATCGCCGACGGGGTACATGTTCCCCGACGCGCGGCCTTCGGCGACGAAATCGAGGACCGCCCTCCGCTGCATCGCCTCGGTCCCGTCGAACACGGGGTACGGGAAGATCCCGCCGAGCGCCGCGATGCTCCGCTCCGCGCAGCCGGGATACGGCACGTATTTCCCGCCGTCGTGCGGCAACGACTCGCGCAGCTTCGCGGCGACGCGCCGCCACTCCGCGGCCTCCGGCGCATCCTGCCCGAGCCGTTCCGCCGCCTGCGCCGCCGCATCGAGCGTGTAGATCGCGCCACAGGTCGTCATGAACGCCCGTTCGCGCGACGGACCGAGCCGCTCCAGGTCGGTGCACTTGCCGAGGAACATCCCGCCGTCGTCCTTCGCGTAGACCATGTTCGCAACGAAGAAGCGCGCGCACTCCCGGACCACCGGGTAGCCGGTGTCGCGCAGGTAGGCGGCGTCGCGGGTGTAGAGGTACTGCTGCCAGGCCGACAGCGCGATGTTCGAGATGTGGAACACGTGCTCCATCCAGAAGCCCGGCGGCGAACCTTCCGCACCGTCCTCCAGCGTCTCCCACGGGTATCGCGCCCCGTACGTGCCCGGCTTGCCGTAATGGCTGGCCCGGTAGAGAGCCTTCGGAAGCCCGGCGAGCCGGAACTCGGGGCACCGCCGCGCGATGTCGCGGTGGTTGCTGCTGATCAGCGCCTGGTGACAGAAGGCCTCGTCCCAACCGAAGAACTTGCCCGCCCAGTGCGTCGGGAAGATGCCGACGGGGAAGGACCACCGCGTTGCGTTGGCGCGAAGATGGTATTGGGCGGTGCAGTACGCCCGCTGGATCGAAGGATCGGGCACGCTCACGCGCGACTCGCCCCCGTACGCCGCCCACGCGCGTCGGTGCCCGGCCAGCAGGCCTTCGAACCCCTCGCGGCGCGCCCGTTCCCGCAACCCGGCCGCGCGCGCAGCCCAGTTGCCTCCGTCCAGCGAGTCCACGAACGACAGGAAGAACGTGACCTCGGCCGGGGCGCCCGGGGCCGGGGCGAGGTCGGCGGAGAGCAGGGCCGTCTGCCCGGTCACCGATGCCGTCACCGGCCGGTCCGCGAACACGGAGACGACGCCCTCGCTCGGCCGGTAGGCATCCAGGCCGAACCGGAACTCCGCACAGTCCGCGGCCTTGTTCCACGCCGACGCGCAGGTCATCCGCCGCGGCGCGCGGTTCGTCTCGCCCGGCGCCGCAAGGACGTAGTGAAACGCCAGGCGGACCGGGCCCGCGGGAGGATGGTCCGAAGAGATGCGTTTCCTCACCACGACGAGGTCGCAGTCCAGCGGCACGAACACGGTCGTCTCCACGACGAGCCCCCCGTCGTGCTCATTGCGGCACGTGGTCGTCGCCTCCCTCGTGTCCAGTACCTGGGTCCACGTGACCGGTTCTCCCACCGTCGTCCCCGCGACGGAGATCTCATGCTCGAAGCGGCCGAACGGGACCAGTTGCTTCCCCGCGTCGCCGACCGGCTCGTAGCGGTGCCCGGCCCACCAGATGCCGGGCACCATCTTCGCCCATGCGCGCGGCGTCTGGCCCCCGCGGTTGTCGACCTGCATGCACAGGCTTCCGTTCGCGATCATCGGCGGGGCGTAGGACGCCGGCGGCGGGGATCCCGCACCGCTTCCCGTCGTGCAGCGGAACGGGTCGTCCGCGGCCAGCGCCTGCAGAAGGGAGGCCAACATCGTTCCGATCGATCGTGCCCCGTGCGTTCTCATGCCGGTCTTGCCCTCACATACTGCCGCGGCCACTCGAGATCCCCGCCCAGTTCGCGCGCAGCGTCGAGCGGCCAGTGCGGACGCCTCAGCAACTCGCGTCCCAGGGCGACGAGATCGGCGCGACCGTCCCGCACGATCGCCTCCGCCGCCCCGGGCTCGGTGATCAGGCCGACCGCCATCGTCGGGATGGCCGCCTCGCGGCGGATGCGCGCGGCGAAGGGAACCTGGTATCCGGGTTCGGTTGGCGGAACGGCGGGCGTGTTGCCGCCCGAGGAGCAGTCCACCAGATCGACCCCTCGTTGCCTGAGCCAGCGCGCGACCTCGACCTGGTCGTCCACCACCAGTCCCCCCTCGACCCAGTCCGTGCAGGACAGGCGAACCAGGAGCGGCCTGGCCTCGGGCCAGACCCGGCGCACCGCGTCCACCACGCGGAGCAGCATCCGGGCGCGATTCTCCAGCGGACCGCCGTATTCGTCCGTCCGCCGGTTCGAGAGCGGCGACAGGAACTGATGCAGCAGGTACCCGTGCGCCGCGTGGACCTCGATCGCATCCAGTCCCGCGGCGCACGCGCGCCGGGCCGCCTCGCGAAACGCCGATTCGACGGCATCGAGGTCCGCCGGCCCCAGTTCCTGCGGCACGGCCCAGTCGTGGTCGAAGGCGAGCGCGCTGGGGCCGACCGGCGCGGTCGGCCCCCGCCCCCTGGCCTCGCTCCATGCCTTGCGCCCCGCATGCGCCAGCTGGCAGCACACCGCGGCGCCCTGCGAACGGCACAGTCGCACGATTCGCTCCAGCGGCGCGATGTGCTCGTCGCTCCACAGACCCAGATCGTTGGGGCTGATGCGCCCGCCCGCGTGGACGGCCGTCGCCTCGGTGACGATCAGCCCGACCCCGCCGATGGCGCGCGCCGCAAGGTGCGCCAGATGCCAGTCCGTGGCGACGCCGTCTTCGCCGGCGGAGTACATGCACATCGGCGCCATGGCGATCCGGTTCCGGAGGGTTGCGCCGCGCAGTCCGCAGGGTGTGAAGAGGTGTGACATGGGTCCGGTCCTGCTTCGCTCGGGGCGGCCCCTACAGGCTCCACCCATCGCGAACGGTGGGTTTCAGGTGGCGGTTGAGGTCCGGCCGATTGGTGCAGCGCATCGCCGCTCCGTCCCATTCGACCCGGCGCTTGAGCCCCGCGAGGATCGCGATGTTTCCGAGCAGGGCGATTTCGGCCAGCGGCGTCGAATACTCGAAGTTCGCGCAGGCCGGCTCGCCGCCGCGGCATGCGCGGAAGAAGTCGGACTGGTGCGTGCCTTGGATGCGCGGCAGCACCGCCGCAGGCATCGGGAAGGCCTGGTGCGCCTCCTCGGGCACGATGCGGCACCCGTCCCCGAATTCGCCGATGGTCATGACGCCCTTGTCGCCCACGAGCAGCGAGCCGCCCCGGCCGAAGTTCCGGTTGTACTTCCTCTCCAGTTCAAGCACCGGCGGCGGGAGGTTCTGCCATTCGCGCTTCGCGACGTTCCTCCATCGCTTCAGCACCGTCTCCTCGTTGTACGGCTGGCCGGCCGCCAGCCCGTCGTAGAAGTAGACCTTCACGGGATCCATGCCTTCGCGGGCGGGGAAATCCCAGCGGATGCGCGTACGGATGGGCCACACTCCGTTGCCGCCACCGCACATGTCCTCCACCTCGACCGCCTCGGGCGACTGGAGCTTCAGCGCCCAGTAGGCGGGGTCGATCAGGTGGCAGCCCCAGTTGCCGACCGAGCCGTTGCCGAAATCGGTCCAGAGATGCCAGCCGTGCGGATGCAGGTCGGCGTGGAAGTTGCGGAACGGCGCGGGACCGATCCACGCATCCCAGTCGAGCCCCTCCGGCACGGGCAGGGCCGGCGAGTGCTCCGCGTCGGGCAGGCCGTCGCACACGGCCGCCCAGCAGTGCACTTCGCGGACCTGGCCGATGGCGCCGGCCCCGATGTACTCGCACAGGCGCCGGCACCCTTCGCTCGAGTGTCCGTGCTGGCCCATCTGCGTGACGACCCCGTGCCGCTTCGCCTCGTCCCGGAGCTGCCGCGCCTCGTGGATCGTGTGCGTCAGGGGCTTCTCGAGATACACGTGGATGCCCCGGCGGATGGCCATCAGCGCCGGCGGCGCGTGCTGGTGATTGGGCGTGGCGATGACCACCGCGTCCAGTTCCCTGCCCATCGTGTCGAACAGCGCCCGGTAGTCCTTGAATGTCCTGATGACGGCGGTGTCCACCGACGGCGCCACCTTGCGGATCTGCGCAAAGGCCGCCTCGATGCGGGCAGGGTCCGGATCCGCAAGCGCCACCACCCGTTCCTTGCAGCATGCGGGCAACAGCGTCCCGACGCCCTGGCCCCCGCAGCCGATCAGCGCGACGCGCAAAGGCTTCGCGACCGGCGCCCCGTCCTGGCCCCGCGCGCCCGCGACCGACAGGCCGCCGGCTCCGGCCGCCGCCGCCCGGATGAACTCGCGCCTCTTCATGGCTTCTCCTCCCCCGCCTGTGCATCGGGCGGCAGACCGCAGGCCGCCAGATGCCACTTGTGAACGATGTAGTCGTGCTCGTAGGTGTACGGGGCGGTCATTTCGCCGCTCACCACGGCCGCGAACTCCCGCCACTGATCCTCATAGCGGTCCTTCGGGGGCGGCATCTCGACGGTCTGCACGCCCTTCTTGAAGCCGCCGCGGTCCTCCTCCAACGCCAGCGTGAGAGCGCCACCGGACATGTTGCCCCGGGATTCCAGCGGCTGGATGACCATCGTCCCCTTGTCGCCCATCACCGTGAGATGCCGGCGGCGGAACCCCTGGGCCTCGGTGATGGAGGTCCGGATCGTGGCCAGCCGGTCGCGGGGGAACTCGAAGACCGCCAGCCCGTTGTCGATCACTCCATCGCCGCGGGTGCGGCGGAGGAAGGGACGCACGCTCCCGGGCTCCCCCATCAGCGTCACGACGAGATCGACCAGATGGCAGGCGAGGATGTAGGGGATCCCGCCCTTGTAGGTCTTGATGAGCTGTCGATAGCCGTCCCCGTCGAAGCGGCCCATGGCCGCATCGAGGTCGAACACGCTTCCGATCAGACCGTCCTTCACCGCCCGGATGCAGAACTGCACGGCCGGGTTGTTCCGGTACATGTAGCCCACCTGGACCGTCAGCTTCCCGGCCCTCGCCTCGTCCAGCAGCTGCCGGAACTGCGGCAGGGACTCGCCACACGGCTTGTCCAGATGGATATGCTTCCCCGCCCGGATGCATCGCAGCGCGGTCGGAATCGGCACGTGCTCCTCCGTCTCCACCGCGACGGCCTGCAGCCCGGGAACGGACAGCAATTCGTCCGGGGTCATCCAGGGCAGCCCCTTGTAGACGTCGCTCTTCCCCGCCTGCGCGCGCAACGCGGGGTTCTCCTCCGCAACGCCCACGACCTCGAACAGCTCCGTCAGCTTCCGCAGCGTCCCGATCTTGTAGGCGTGCTGGTTGCCGGTGCCGATCTGCCCGATCCGGATGGGGCGCCGCGGGACGGGCGGGACCGCCCGGGCGGCGGTCGGACCGCCCGGCAGGGTCGCCGTCGCGGCGGCGAGTCCGGTTGCGGCCAGGAAGGCGCGTCTCGAGCACGTTGTCGTCATCATGGATCTCCGTTTCCGGGCAGCACCCACTCCGGCACCCGCAGGAGGCCGACGTCGGGATGGGGTTCGGGCGGCGGCACCCAGAACTTCCGGCTCCACGCGGCCGCGGGATCCCTCCAGTCGCCGAACAGCGGCGCGACAGAGGTCCGAAGCGTGACCTTCAACTCCACAGCCTTCCCCTTCGCGCCCCGCGGCACCGTCCATTCGAAAGGCGCCCAAGCACGCCCGCCCAGCGCCTCCCCGTCGAGCGACACCTCGGCGTACAGTCCGCCGGTGTCCAAGCGCAGGCCCACGGCGCCTGCATGGGAGGGAACTTCCACATGCGCCGTGTAGGTGGCCGCTCCGGCGAAGCCGGCGATCCCCTGCGTCCACAGCGCGCCCGCCCGCACGGTCCGGGGCGGGCCCTTGATGACCCCGCCCTCGACCGCGAAGTCCCCCGTCACCCACGCGACCGGAAGGAAGTAGTTCGTGTCGCTTCCGCCGGCGGTGATGGCGAACACGTGCTCGCCCGCCTCGAGCCGGAACGGCTCCGTCTGGCGGTAGAGCTCGTTCAGTCCCGGCCGCAACGTGTCGCAGGGCCGCGCCGCGCTGACGGCGACTCCGTCCATCGTCACCGCACTCGCCGCGGGATGATGCCGCAGGACCACGCGCGCGCCCGCGACCGGCCGGTCGACCCGGATCCGCGCCGTGCCGTTCGTGTCGAAGACCAGCCGAAGCGTGTTGACGGCGCTCAGGGGAAGACCGAGAGGCGCGTCCGGGGACATCGCCGGCACGGTGCGACGACCCACGGTTGCCGGGGCCGGTCCGCCCTCGAACCGGACCACGCCGCGCGCCGGGAGTTCGAAGGGGACCGTGACGCCGCCGCGGCGTGCCAGGCGCAGGGCGCCGTGCGCGTTCGTGGAGAGGCCCAGCACGACCACGCTGCCGTCCTCGTAGTGGCGCAGCAACACGCCCTCTGCAGGACGGCCGTCGGCGGTCTCGACCCGGACCTCCGGCGGCCGGACCGTCATGGCGAAGGCGGCGGCCTCGTCCGGTGAAGCGAACTCGCGCCCGGTTCGTTCCTCCTTCACGCGCGCACCCTCGAAGGCGAACACCAGCGGCCTGTCGGCCGGCTCGTCCTCCTCGCAGAGATCGTAGGCGAGCTGGTGCGCCGAGAACCGGCGCAGCGCGGCGAGCAGGGCGGGATGGGACCGTCGCCGGGCGGCCAACCGTGCGGCCTCGCGTTGCGGGTAGCGGATGGCGATGTCGCACCGCACCGGCTTGGCCGCGTATCGGGCGGCGATCCGCGCCTCGTCGCCCAGCAGGCGGAAGGCGGGAAACCAGGGCTGCATGGGGGTCATCGGGTTGAAGTATCCGAACTTCTCCGCGTTGCCGCGGGCGTCGAGCGGGGCGACCGCCAGCACGTAGCGGTCCACCTTGTGCATCGCGCAGAGCCAGATCATCTGGCGCTGCGTCGCGTGGGACATGTCGGCCGGGCCGAGCGCGAACAGCTCCGCGAGCCCGCCACGACCGCGCCGCGCGATCGCATGCTGCGCGAGCGCCAGCGTGAGCCACTCGATCGTCGCGGGCTCGCACCGCGTTCCGATCTCGTCCATGCCCGGCAGGGTCAGGCCCTTGAGCGCGTGCAGCGGGTTGCCGTTGTAGAGCGCCGAGGAGGCCGTGTCGTTCTCCGAGATCAGGTGGCCGGTGGCGAGCAGTCCCGTGCGGTCGCACCACGCGCGGATGGGATCGAAGAAGGCCGCGCGGAACCTCTCGCCGAGCAACTCGGCGTAGACCGCCCACACCTCGTCGCGCGCCGGATCACGCAGGCAGGCCTCGACATCGGCGCGCAGCCCGCGGCCGGTTCTCGCCTGGTACTCCGCCTCCGCGCCGTCGAAGAACCGGAAAGTCAGCGCCGGTTTGCCGTCGGGCTTCACCGGGACGGGATGCGCCGGCTCGTCGGTGAAGATGCCGGCGACGGTCGAGCCCAGGTACGGCCCGAGCCGCTGCTCGTAGCGCGCGTGCGTCAGCTCCATGAACCGCTTCATGGCCGGGAAGCTGTAGTTGTCCACCCAGCCGGGCGAGTGGACGATCTTCCAGTCGAACGTGCCGTCGGCGTTGCGGTAGACGGCGTACTGCCGCGATTCGAACTCCGGGTTCTCCGCCGGCACCCGGCCCTTGCACGACCCGCTCGGCCAGTTGTATTCGTCGTAGAGCCAGATCGACATGTCCAGCCGCCGGGCGTGCTCGCAGAACCACTCGCACACCTGAAGCCACTCCCCGCCCATGTACTCGAGTTCCAGCCCGCTCCGCGGGTAGATGAGGTACTGGTCGATCCCGACGGCCTTGAAGGCTTCCAGCGTCCGTCTCACGGCCTCTTCGTCCGGCCGGCCCGTGATCGCCCCCATCGGGATGAGCGGACACCGCGTCTCCGCCGCCGGGTTCACGATCGCCGGAGCGGGGCCGGCCAGAGCCGCGCCCGGCGCGCCGGCCAGGGCCAGCGCAAACACCGCGGAGGTGACGCCCCACCTCATCGCACGGCCCCTCCCGCCGCCCGTCCGGTCTCCTGCGCCACCGACCTCTCCAGCAGCAGGCCCGAGTACCCGCACGGCAGCACGACGCGCCCGTTCCAGAATGCGGGAACATTCGGGTTGGCGTTGAGCTGGATTCTCTTGAGGAGCTTCGGGGCGGCCCGGTCGGAGAAGTCGTAGATGTGGCAGTTCTTGAACATCCGGTTGGCGACGGCAACCCTGCCGCTTCCAGGGTCGACGTTCACCTGTCCCTCCCATTCCGACTTCGGGAACATGGCGCGGCTGATGGCCGAATCGTCGGGGACATCGTCGCACAGTTCCTCCTGACCGGGAAACGCATGCCTCCTCAAGTCGCGCGTGGACACGGGGCTCGCGGGGTCGAAGAAGGCGTATCCGCTGCAGCGCATCACGAGGAACTCGTCGCCGAACGCGGCCATCGTCCCCGTCTGCGAGCAGAGGGGGAACCTGTCGTGCCACACCAGCTTCCCGCCCTGCGCGAGATCGAACACCTGCAGCCCTCCGAACGTGCGGGACAGACCGAAGTAGCGTCCCTTCACCAAGCGCTGGCCTCCGTAGTTGTTGTAGAGGAGGCCTCCGCCGGATTCACTGCCGAGGATCCTCGGCTGGGAGGGCTTCGAAAAGTCGATGAAGTGGATCCGCGTCGTCGCGCAACTGGCGGGAACGACGTCGCACCCGTCGAACGCCCACAGGAACTGGACGAAGTTGAACGACTTGTCGAGAACCGCAAGCCGTCCGATCTCCTCGAGCCCGGTGTCGGCAACCATCCGGTAGACACCGATGCCGTCTTGTCCCTCGGCGACATAGAGCCGGTCGCCCGAGCGCTTGACGTCGGCGGCATACCGGATGGCGGCCCTGCCGATCCACGTGATGCCGGTCTCGGAGAGCCTGTGGATCCTCACGCCGCCCCAGACGTTCGCGGTGTAGGCGATGTCGCCCCGGATGGCGACGGCCCGCGTGGGGTTGGTGAGTTCGGCGCCCGAGGTGTGGAAGCCTGTCTCCTTCGCGTCGAATGGATGAGCCGGGAGCCGGGGCGGCGCGCCGGCGTCGCGCGCTTGGATCCTGGCGATCCCGGGGAAGCCCGCGACGTAAATCCCCGTGAAGTTGCCCGCGATGTACACCACGCCGTCGCCCACGGCGATCGACGAGACGGGATCTCCCTGCGGAATGGCCGGATCGACGATCTGGGCGTAGGGCACGGCGCGCCCGGGACTCTCGGGATCCCGCTTCGGGAGAATCAGATTGCCGAGAATCCTCGGCTTCCGGAGGTCGGAGACGTCAAGGTGGAAGAGCCCGTTGACGGTGTCGGCGGCGAAGCAGTGGTCGCCGGAGAGGCGCGGCATCCAGTAGTCGCAGGGCCCGAAGTAGATGTCGGGAAACGAGACGCGCGACAATCTGACGGGCCTGCGGGGGTCGGTGACGTCGAAGATGTCGAGGCCGTGCCCCGCGCCGTGGCGCGATTCGGGCGGACCGCTCTTTCTGTGCTGGCCCGTGGAGGCGAAGAGGATGGTCCCGCGCATGCACATCCCGTCGCCGTAGCCGTCCAGGGAGATCCGCGAAACCGCCTTCGGGGCGAGCAGGTTCGAGACGTCGATGGCGGTGATCTCCCCGCCCGCCCAGTCTCCGCTCCAGAGAAGGCCGTTGTGGTAGCGCACCGACTGCGATTCGTCGGTGCGCAGCGACGAGAGATGCTTCATCCTGCCGGGATCCGAAACGTCCACGCACTGGATGCCGAACACCCGGTGCCCGAGGAACGCCACATCCCCTGCGACATCCAGGCCGGTGGCCATCTCGACGCCATCGAAGTTCGACAGGATGCGAGGGTTCCTGTCATCCGAGACATCCACCGCCCACAGGCCGCACTGGCGCGACGAAAGGAACGCGGTCGTGCCCGAGACCCGCAGCTGGCGGACATTGCCCATGCCGCCGACCTGTCCAAGGCGCTTCGGACTTCCGGGGTCCGAGATGTCGAAGATCGACAACCCGCGATCTTCGAGCGCATAGAGCCGGGTGCCGGAGACTTCCAGCGCCATCGTCCCGGCCGTCCCCGGGACCTTCCGATACGGAATCGGCCTGCCGAAGCGCGCCTCCGGGTGGGCGTTGGTGATGGCCCCGTCCCCCGCCGCCGCCAGGGCGTGCGCGACCAGGCAGAGCGCGAAGGCCGGTTCAATTGGCGATGGCAATCTCATACCAGACCGTTTCGTATTCCGGTTTGAGAATGACCTTCGAGCCCCCGGCCTCGCCGGGTTCGACGGGTACCTCGCGTTTCCGGTTGCCGCCGGGGTCGAGGGCGAAGCACTGTGTCCGGCCGGGGGCCGACGGCAGCGTGACCGCGGCCGGAATGCCCTCGACGCAGACCGGCCCGCCGCCCCACCCGTCGCGAAGGGTGATCTCCTGCTCGTTCACCCGCTCGATGACCATGCCCTTGTTCTCGGCGAGGCCGGTCGCGGCGAGAAGGATGCTCGCGGGCCTGCCGGCTTCTCCGAAGCCGGTCGCCCCGCGCGAAACGAGCGAGACGGTGCCCCAGCCGAGCCGCGTGCGGCCGATGTCGAGCGACACGCCGCCCAGGCGGACCGCCGCGCCGGGGGGAAACCCCGTGAAGACCTTCGTGTTCGGCGTGTTCACCGTCCAGAAGGCCGCCTTCGGCGACCCGGTGTTCCATGCCAGCTCCCCGGTGTCGCTCGAGAGCACCCTCTCCCCGGGCTTGACGAGGATCGAAGGATCGGTGCCGCGGGCGCCGGAGAGATCCACCGCGGTCTTGTGCACGAGCGTCAGCCGTGCGTCGAACCCGGCCGCGCCGATGCCCGCCGCGACGCCCCGGCCGGCCACCAGCCGGTCGAACCACGACGCATGGTCCACGACCGCCGCGACCATCGACTTCGCCTCCGCCACGTCGCCCCGCAGGTACATCGCGGCGCACGCCGGGAAATGCGCGAGCACGTCGGTCCGCGCAACGATGCTGAAGAAATAGGTGTTCCGGTCCGGCTCGAAGTCGGGCGAGTGGTTGTAAGTGTACTCGAAAACGCCGTCCCAGCCCTGGAACGCGCCGTACGCGCGCAGCATCAACTGCCCCTCCGCGCCGTACTGGTTCGGGAACGGGTGGTTGTACTCGCTGACGGTGTAGGGCTTGCCGAGGACGCGCTCCGCGGCCAGGCTCTGGATGCAGGACATCGAGTTGACCATCGGGAGGTTCCGGATCCGCCAGTTCTTGTTCACCGGACTCGGGTGGCACCAGTAGGCGTGGTGGTCGATGACGTCCAAGTCCGCCTGCACGAACGGCGGGCTGTAGCCGAGCTGTGTGCCGGAGACCGGCGACTTCGCCTTCAACTCCTCCTTGATGTGGCGGACCATGCCGTTCCAGTAGGCGCGCTCGGTGTCCACGAGGAACGCCGTGTGGTCCCGCCTCATGTGCGGCGGCGCGAATCCCTCCGCCTTGACGAGGGGGACCGTGCCGTCCTCGATCCGAGCCGCCGCGTCCCACTCGCACTTCGTGCCGCTCTGGAACGAAAGGTCCGCCAGTTCATAGGTCCCCGCCTTGAACCGCGTCAGTTGGAACTGCGCCGTGTCCGAGTCGTCAGTGGCGATGAACGCGGCGGACACCGTCCGCCACGCGCCGCCGGCCTCGATCGTCCGGTGCAAACCCAGCGGCCGCCATCCGCCGGCCGCATCGGCAATCGCGAGCCCGAGCGTCGCGCCGGGGGTGCCCTTCGCGCAGCGCACCCGGAACGACAGCGTGTAGGGCTGCCCCTTCCGGACCGACAGGCTTCGGAACAGCTTGGGGAAGTACTCGCGGCCGTCGCGCGTGACAACGACCCGCATGACGCCGCCGCTCGCGCTGCACGCCGCCTCCGCCGTGCCGGACGAGAGGATCCACCGCCGTCCGTCCATGGCCACCGGCTTGTCGAACCGCCCCTCGGGAATCTGCTCGTCGCTCAGCGGCGACGGCGTCCACGCCCACGCCTGGAGCATCGCCGCGGTGGTCGCGTACTTCGTCCGCAGCCATGCGTTCCACTGGCGGCGCAGCTCGCCCTCGTGCGCGCGGTCAATGCCCCGGTTGAGGAGCGCGTTCTCGTTGTTGATCTCGATCAGCGCCACGCACGGGTCGTCCGTGTAAGCCAGCTTCGTGTACGGATTCACCCGCGTCAGCAGGTTGCGGGCGTACTCCTTCTCCGCGGCGATCACGCGCGGATCGAAGAAGCCGATCGTCTTGGGGAACCGCGCGACATGGAGGTTGATGTCGACGTAGATGCCGCGCTTCTTGAGCGCCGCGACCAGGTAGTCCTGGCGGTCCACCATCTCCGGGGCGAGGGGGATTGAAACGCCGGGATCCGCCGAGAAGGCCGCCGGCAGGTCGCCGCCCTTTCCGAAGATGCCGGTTTCCTTCTCCGTCATGAAGTTCCCGTACTCGGCGTCGAAGTAGTGCAGGCGGACGCAGTTGATGCCGAACCGGGCGAGCCGCGCGGCCAGCTTGTCCGCCTGGTCGTGGGTCGGGAAATTGGCCGGGCCGGTCAGGTTCGTCGCGTGCAGCCGGATCCGCCCCGCGTCGTGGGCGAGCCGTCCGTCCTTCACGCGGATGAACCCGTGACGGCCGGCCGGCGCATCGAGCAGGTGCGCCATGCTCGTCGCGTTGTCGGGCGCGTCGTAGGAGATCACGAACGGGAACAGCGGCGGAAAGGCGTCGTCCGCCCGTGCGGACGCGAGCGCCCCCGTCAGCGCGACGGCCAGTCCGAGGATGATCTTCCTGCGTCTGCGCATCATGTCCTTCCCTTCACCAGCGCGCCCCGACCGGGCCGCCGTCGGTGGCGAGCGAGGTGCCGGGGCTACCGGGCTTGAGCCGGTAGTCGCGGGCCGCCGGGTCGACGAACTGCGGTTCGGCGACGAGCGAGCCCTGGTCGAGCCCGAGGTCCTTCTGGTAGCGCGCGAAGTCGCCGGTGGCGACATGGTTCGTGCCCAGCCAGCGCAGGAACGGCTTCTCCGGCTGGTGGTAGAGGTTGTTCCGCATCGTCAGCCCGGCGCGCCAGTCGTTCTCCATCCGCGTGCAGACCTCGGTGGACCTCGCGAAGATGTTGTTGCGGATCACGAAGTTCGTGGTGGCGGCGGGGTTCCGGTAGAACATCAGGTGCGCGCCATTGGGGTTCGGGCGCTGGTCGTGCGACCAGCAGAAGCCCGCGTCGACACAGGTGTTGTGCTCGAAGACGATGTTCGCAGTGCGCTTCGCATTCCAGTACTCGAAACTGTACTCGGCCTGCCAGATCACGTTGTCGCGGTAGATGATGTTCGTCTCTTCATCGTCGCGCCCCTGGTTCGTGAGCGCCGCATCGTAGATCTGCCAGAGGCGGTTGCGCTCGACGAGGTTGTTGTCGCAGTCGCCCCAGAACTCGATGCCGTTCCCGAAGCGCACGGGATAGGCGGTGCCGTCGGGGCGCTTCTTCCAGTATTGCAGGCCTCCGCCGATCCAGTAGACGTCGCAGTTGCGGATGACGATGCGCGCCGTGCTCCCGCCCCCGAACCCGTGGGCGGCGCCGTATCGCACGGCGAGGCCGTCGTAGACGACGTCGTGGCAGCCGCCCTGGCTGACGATGTGCCGCGTGAGGGCCAGCTCGACGCTCGTGAACCTCGCCGCGGGATTGCCGTCGCAGGCCAGGAAGACGCGCTTGCCGTCCTCGTCGTACCAGTAGTCGAGAGGCGCCTTCACGTCCGAGAGCGTCCATTTCTTCACGCCCCACTTCGCGCCGTGGTCGAGGATCACGATGCCGACGTCGCGCGGCAGGGCGACCTCGGTGTCGATATGCGCCCCCCAGAGGCCGACGGGCTCGAGGTCGAAGACCGCGCCGGCGGGCAGGGTGTCGCCGAGATTGATGTGCAGGTGCGGGGGCGCCCCCGGCTTCGCGGCTTCGACCAGCGGGATTTCGACCGTCTGCCAGGCCGTGCCGATCTCCTTCTTCCCGCCGGCGCCGGCGTAGGCGGTGCTGTAGGGCGGACGGTTGAGTATGGCCGCAACCCGGCCGAGGGGGAACGGGACCGTCGAGCGGACGCGCAGGCGGACCACGAGCGTCGCGGGCGCGTTGGTCAGCGCGGGACCCCAGAGCTGGATGTGGTTGCTGGCCTTGCCCGCGGCCGTGCAGGCGATACGGACGAAGCCGCGGCCGTCCTCCCGCTCGCGCGTCAGCTTCGCCTTCGCGCCGCCCTCCTGGTGGATGCTCCACGACGAGCCGGCGAGATCCGCGACCTGCTGCAGGACCCGTGGTTCAGACTTGCGCGTGGCCCAGATGCCGGGCGCGGTCTCGGCCCAGTCCGCGGGGGCGCTTCGCGAGATGGAGCCCTGCAGGACCGGCTTCGCGCCGGCGCCGTACGCACCGTACACGATCGGCGCGCCGTTCGTGCCGCTCTGGGGCACCAACTGGCCGCGCCACAGGCGGCCGCGCTTGAAGAGCACCCGGTCGCCGGGGATCAGTTCCGCGGCGTTGACCTTCTCGAGGCTGTTCCACGCGGTTGCCTCGGCGGTGCCCGCCGCGGCGTCGTCGCCCCGCTCGCTGTCCACGTGGAACGTCGCGGGCGTGGTGCGCGCGGCGCCGACCGTGGTCGCCGCCGCGAAGACCGCCAGGAGGCCGGTCCACTTCGTCATCAACGTCCCCGGGCTCGGGTGGAGTGTCGTCCGTGTCATCACAGGTCTCCCAGTGGATAGGCTCCCGTTTCGGTCCTGCCCCGGATGCTCAACGCCATGGGCGGCGACAGGCCGTCGGGGTCGAGGATCTGGAGATGAAGCCGTCCCGACGGCGGGACATCCGGGAAACGATCCGTGACCGTCCTCGCCCTGCCTGCGTCGACCACGCCTGCCGGAATGCCATCGGCGGGGAGCAGCGACCGCAGGTCCAACGCCGAGACCCCGCTCCACGTCTCGCGCCCTTCGGCATCTTCCACGAGGAACCGGACCTTCCATGCGTCGTACGTAGGCGTCAGACCGATGTTCAGCCAGTCGACCGCGATCGCCAACCCGTCCCCGTCACGGGAGGCCCTGGCGGACGTGAAGAGATACCGGAAGCCGATGATCGCGTACATGCGCTGAAATGCATCGAGGGCCTTCGGATCATCCAGGATCGAGTAGTCGGTCGGATTCGTGACGCTCCGGCCCGTGCTGACGTTGCAGTTCCGGATCACCGCCGGATGCAGGTAGGCGACCTGCTCGTGGAGATTCCAATACGGGTGGAAGCCGTCGGGGGTGGGGCCCCACCGCCCCGGCTCGCCCACCAGCGGCGCGGTCTTCCACCGGTCGCGGATCAGCTCGAACATTCTGACGCCGGCCCGCTCGTACCGGTTCGAGGCGTAGTACAGCGTCCGATACCGCTCCTCGTTGTCGCCCCAGTTGTCCCGGAACGTGCCGAGAAGCCCCGCATGGTTTCGCAAGGTCAACAGGTGAAAGTGATAGTCGCGAAGCGCGTCATAGGCCGGGGAGAAGCGCATGCCGTTGGTCGGCATCACCAGCCGGATGCCGGGGAAATGGCGGACAAACGCATCGGCGAAGCGGATGAGTGGGGCGGAGGTCGATGGCATCAGGTTCTTCGGATAGGCGCCTTCGCCCCAGAAACCGAAATGCCGCAGTTCGATGCAGCGTACGAGCTTGCTTCGGACCACCGACCGGCCGTCGACCGAGATCGGGCGCCGCAGGTAGTCGGCGAAGGCCCGGAGAAGGGCGTCATACCGTTCGAAGAAGAAGCGGTTTTCGAAGTTCGGCTCCCAGTGGTTCTGCTTGTTCAGCCAGAGCGTGTTCACAACGTCCTTGTGATCGCTCCGCTGCATGGCCTCGTGCACGTAGGCCGGATAGCAGCAGAAGGCACCGTCGATCGTCTGCTTCGTGCCTCCGTTGCTGGTCACGAAGCAGCCGATGTCGAGCTTCTGGCCATACCGGATGCAGTGCTCGAAGTGCCGGTCCATCTCGTGGAAGCAGTAGTCCCCCTCGCCCTTCTCGTAGTCCGCCCAACTCACGCGGATCATCGAGTTGACCGCGTGGTCGCTCACGCGAACCGCGTACCTGACGAGATTCGTGACGCCGTTGCCCGGGCCGCCGTTCCAGATCTCGGTTCCGGCGCCTGCATTCTGGATGGCGCCCTCGTCCGGCAGGATGATCTCCGGAACCACGCGCACGACGTCCCTCGCCGCCCCGACCGGCCCGCCACCTGCAACAGCCAGCAGACCCGCAGCCAGGAGGGCGGCGGGAGGACGTCGGCCGATGGCGACGACTGCGATCACTTCCTTCCCACGAAGTAGCCGTGCGCTCCCAGGGTGAACGAGCCGGGGGCATCGGTCTTCGCGTCCGCGGCCAGCAGCGGACGAAACGCCTCCGCCAGCCCCGACAGCCGGACGGTCACCGGCGCGTCCGACAGGTTCACCACGGACAGGATCTTCTCCGAACCGGACACGCGCTGGAACGACAGGACCGCGGCCGGGGCGTCGTTGTCCAGCCAGACGACCTCGCCCGCCTTCAGTGCCGCCTCCGAACGCCGCAGCCCGCACAGACTCTGGCAGAAGGCGAACCGGGCCCGGCCCGCCTCGGTCCCGCCGTTCGCCCAGTCGATCGGAAGCCGCGCGTAGATGCTGTGCCGCGCGGTATCGGCGACCTCCTGCCCGTTGTAGAGGAACGGCACGCCGTCGAGCGTGAACAGCGCGACCAGGGCGGCCTGGACCCGCGCGGGGCCCCATTGTTTCTCGATTCGGTTGTCGTAGCAGTCGTTCGCGATGTCGTGGTTGTCGAAGAACCGGACGAACTTCGCGCCGCCCCGGGGCCGTTCCGCGCGCTGGGTCTCCCAGAGCTTCCGGATCGCCGCCGCATTGTCCCACGTCTTGTACGCGTCGCCCCATCCGTAACTCAGGTCGAACGCCTTGAGCTGGTTCTCCTTCTTCGTCCCCTCGGCCAGCATGCCGACATCGGGGCGGAGCTTCTCGAGGCGTTCGCGCGCCGTCTCCCAGAAATCCAGAGGGACGCCGTCGGCGACGTCGCAGCGGAACCCGTCGACGTCGAAGTCGCGGACCCAGGTTTCCATGTTCTTCCACAGGTACTCCCTGAGCCCGGGGTTGCCCAGGTCGAGGGCGGGGAAGTTCCAACTCTGCAGGACGATCTTCCCCTCCTTGTCGCGCTTCACGTAGTCCGGGTGGTCCTTGAGGAACACCGCGTTGGGCCCGCAGTGCAGGAAGACCATGTCGAGCAGCACTCGCATCCCGAGGGTGTGTGCCTGCTTCACGAACGCCCGCAGGTCGTCGTCGGTCCCGTACTCGGGATCGACGTGGAAGTAGTCCTTCATCCGGTAGGGATTCCGCGGGTTGTTCATGCCGGATTTCTTCTGGCGGGGGCTCCAGCCCGCCGGGTCCATGTCGTCGTCCGCGACGAAGACCGGGCAGAGGTACAGGACCGTCACGCCCAGTTCGGCCAGCCTGGGCAACCGGGCCTGCGCGGCCTTGAGGGTTCCCTCCGGCGTGAACGCGCGCGGGTGGATCTGGTAGATCACGCCGTGCGTGATCCACTCCGGCGACGGCCGCGCCGTCTGCCGGTTCAGCGGCACCTCATCCGCCGCCGGCGCCGGCGGCGGAACGAACGCGGCGGCCGTCGCAAACGCGGACAGCGCGATGACGATCGTTTTCATCCCTTTGTTCTCCCCATGCGGTCAGCTCACATCGCGAACCACATCTGCAGCAGGCGGCCGATGATCTGGCAGCCGCGGGCGTTGGCATGGACCGCGTCGCCCATGAACCAGCCGGGGGTCATCCCGGTCGACTGGATGTAATCCCACCACGGCCCCGTCATGTCGAAGAAGGCACATCCCTCCTCCGCCGCGACCTTCTGCATGTTCCAGCGGAAGTTGCTCTTCGTCGTGTCGATCTCGCGCGTCCAGGTCTTGATGTGTTCGTCCCGCATCGCCCCGAAGACCGGCGTCAGCAGCAGCACCTCGGTGTCCGGCTTCTTCACGCGGACCTGACGCACGACCGACCGCACGGCCTCCGCGTCGCCGCCGTTCGAGATGCCACCGATCACGAGCAGGTCGGGGTTGTGCCGGAGCACGTAGTCATCGACGCGGTTCTCCTCGCGGTAGTACTTGCATCCGGTCGAGCTTCGCAACGACGCGATCTTCACGACCTTGCACTTCGGGTAGTCGCGCATCAGCAGCAGCTCGAACGAGGAGCCGGATGTGTTGCCCATGATGCTGTCGCCGAGAAGCACCATCCGCAGCTCGCCGCCGTTGCGCAGCGTCTCCATCGTCTTCGGGATGTTCGCGAAGCGGCCGGCGGGCGGCGTGTAGCGGATCGGATCCATCGCCGCGTAGATCGCATCGATCTTCTGAAGCGTATCCATGCCTGCGTGCGCATCGGCGATCGTGCCGTTGAGGAGGAGGCCGCCCATCCGCGCGGCGCCGGCGGAGGCCGTCCGGAGCACGAGTTCGTGGTCCGCGGCGCGGTCGAGGCCCTTCGCGAGCGAAACGGCCCGCAGGACGGGCCCGGTCGCGTCCGCGGGCGACGCGAGGCGGCGGAACGGCGCGCCGTCGACGGCGTATTCGTAGTCCGCGCCGCCCTTGTCCGCCACATCGAGGATCCCGATCTCGGACCCCTTGAACTTCAGCGACAGCGAGGCGCCGGGGCCGTCGGCGACGAGGACGTGGCGGAAGGGGCCGATCGGGCTGGCCCGCCCGGGCTTCCATCCGCCCGCGCACTTCACCTGCGGATCCTCGTAGGCGACGATCCGGCCGTTGTCGTCCGTCGCCGGGAAGAGCGGCGGGGGCAGCTTCACCTGCGCTGGCTTGTCGGGAACCGGCGTGGCCGCCACCAGCGCGTCGATGAACTCCGCGACGGCGTCGGCGTAGATTTTCGCGCCCGCGTCGGTCGGGTTCACGCCGTCGGCCGAGAACGCCTCGACGGTGATCTCGCCGGCGAGGATCCTCCGCGCGGCGGCCCTCGCGAGATTGAGGCTGGGGATGCCGTAGTGGTCGGCGATCTGCTCGCTGACGCGGATGTACTCCGGCGTCCGGCCGGCCTTGTAGTCGGCGAGCATCTCCGGCGTCAGCGTATAGACGAGGATCCGGCTGTGCGTCGCGCGGTAGAGTGTGACCTGTCGCACAAGGCCCTCGATCGACAGCTTCGCCTCGTCGACGGGCACATTCCGGTCGTCCGCCGCGAAGTCGAGGATCGCCAGGTGACCGCTGCAGATCACCTCGCCGAAGACCGCCTGCCCGCGGCTGCAGCGGTAGAGCCCGAACCAGCTCCCGCCCGGCTGCATGTGGCGCGTCTCGTTCATCCCCGCGTTCGGGAAGTGCTTCTTCAGCGCCTTCACCATCTGCGCCGAGTAGCGGAGGTTCGCGTCCTTGAGTCCCGTCCCCGCCAGCACCGAGTTGCCGATGAAGAACAGGTACTGGTTCCCCACCCGGTCGTTCCTGAGGAAGTGCAGGCTGTTCGGGATCCCGCCGCGGATCTCGTAGAAGTCCGCCGCGGCCGCGGACGCCGCGATACAGAGCGCAAGGAACCCGGTCATCCGCTTCATCATGATTCTCTCCGTCAGTGGTTCGCCGGCAGGATCGAGAGCAGGGCCTTGTCCGCGATGAACGCCGGCGCATCGTAGACCGGGATGTCCCTGAAGACCACCCCGCCGCCGTCGCGCTCGATCCGGTCGGCCGGGATCTCGTGCACGCCTCCGGTGATCACGTCGACCCACACCGGCTCGGCGAACGTCCCCTTCGCCACCGTCAGCGTCGCAGCCGTCGTCTCGTTCGAGTTCGACGGCACGCCGCTCTTGTCCCAGAACACGACCACCGGGCGGCCGCTGGCGACGTCGCGGTGGCCGAAGACCGCCAGCGGCTTCGCGCACTTCACGTCGCACGCGAAGTCCGGGATCCACTCGAGCGAGTCGTTGAAGACCGACACGACGTTCTGCACCGCGTAGTAGGCCGTCTTGACCTTGAGCACGCGGTAGCCGTGCGCCGCGCCGGCGGTCTTGATGAGGCCGTAGCGGACGAGGCCATTGTGGAAGGAGGTCGTGCGGTAGTCGAGGTCGGCGGCGGAGAAGACCGACGAGTCCGATCCGTGGCCGATGTCGCCCAGCATGCGGCGGGTGTTCCACTTGGCCTGCGTCAGCTCCGTCCACGGGTACTTGCTCAGCGCCCCGGCGCCGCACCATTCCGACTGCGTGCCGCTCTCGCCCTGCCACAGCTTCAGGTTCGGGATGTGCTTCCGCACGAACTCCCGCGCCTCGACGACCGCCTCGTACTTCTCGTCCGGGTTCTTCACGTAATGATGGTAGACGATCCACGTGAAGAGGTCCTGCTTGTTCCGCTCGACGAGCGTCCGGACGAACGGCTCGATGATCTCCTTCTTCGGCGCGCAGATGGAGAGCGACGCGATGCGGGCGTCGGGGATGATCCGCCGGATGATCTCGGCGGTGCGGATGTTGAAGTCGAAGATCAGCTCCGGCTTGTTGGCGTTGCGCAACTCCGGCTCGTTCCAGACGGACCAGTCGCGGACCTTCCCCTTGTAGCGCGTCGCCATCAGCTCGACCCACTTGTCCCACGCCGCGAGCCCCTCCGCCGAGGTCGGGAAGCCGCCGGAGAGCGTCCGCCCGCCGCCGCCCGGATAGGCCGGGTTGCCGTAGCTGGTCTCCAGCCAGATCTCGAGGCCGCGCGAGCGCGCGTCGTCGATGATGTGGTCGAGCCACGCGAAGTCGTAGATGCCGGGGTCCTTTTCGGTGCGCGCCCACCCCCCCTGAAGGCGGATCCGCTTGATCCCGAGCGCGGGCAGGTACTCCTTGAAGGCGTCGTAGTCGGTGTATTCGCGGTCCATTGTCTCGCAGCCGAGCGTCCAGCGCGACGTGCCGATCTCGTGCACGCCCTTCGGCCGCAGCGTCCCGATCCGCTTGAGCCCCGGGTCAAGCGTGGTCTGCACCCGCGTGTCGGAGTCGTCAATCACCTGCGCGCCCGCCGCGCAGGCCAGCCCGGCGGCCACCGCCATCGCCATCCAGATCTTCATCGCCGTTCCCTCGCTTCCAAGGGTTGGAAACCCATCACGGACAACCTTCCAAGGCTTGGACGTGAGGCAGGCACTCCTGCCTGCCCCGCCCGCGTCACCGGGCCTCATGCCCCGCCTCCCGCCGTCCCGGTCACAAAGTACCCGACCGCGTCCGGCGGACGGATCTCGGTGAGGCGACCGACGTAATGCCGGAGATCCCGCGGCTGGTACGGATGCGCCGCGATGGCCGCCTCGTTGAGATCGATGCCCAGGCCCGGCGCGTCGGGGATGCGCATCATGCCGTTCTCGAAGACGACGCGCTCGGTGCTGATCTCGCGCCGGTACGGGACATCCGTGCTCATGGTCTCGAGCACCGAGAAGTTCGGCACGCAGCCCGCGAGCTGGAGGCCGGCCGCGTTGGCGACGCAGCCGCTCGGGTTGTGCGGGCAGATCGCGATGTGGTGGGCCTCGGCCTGCGCGGCGATCTTCTTCATCTCCATGATGCCGCCGACGTGGCTGACGTCGGGCTGGACGAAGTCGGCGCAGCGCAGCTCGAAGAAGCGCTGGAAGTCCCAGCGGCTGTAGACGCGCTCTCCCGCCGCGATCGGCACGCGCGAGCGGCGCTTGACCTCCGCCAGCGCCTCGAGGTTGTCCGGCGGCACCGGCTCCTCGAACCAGTGGATATCGTAGTCCTCCAGCGCGTGCGCGATCCGCACCGCGGTCGCCACGTTGAAGCGGCCGTGACCCTCGATGAGGATGTCGACCTCCGGTCCGACGGCCTCCACGACCGCCTCGACGCACCGCAGCGCGTCGCGCAGGCCCTTCTTGCCGATCTCAAGGTAGGCCGAGCCGAACGGATCCCACTTCAGGCCGCGGAAACCCGCGTTCACCGCCGCGCGCGCCTTCTCGGCGAACTCGTCGGGCGTCTTCGCCGGCGCGAACCAGCCGTTGGCGTAGCACGGGATCTCGTCCCGCACCTTGCCGCCGAGGAGCTGCCACACCGGGACGCCGAGCGCCTTGCCCTTGATGTCCCAGAGGGCCATCTCGACACCCGAAAGCGCGCTCATCAGCACCGGCCCGCCCCGCCAGTAGGCGTCGCGGTACGCGCGGTGCCAGAGCGCCTCAATCGCGTGGGGGTCCTGTCCGACGAAGGTGCGCTCGAGCTCCTTCACCGCGGCCTCGACGGTCAGCTCTCGGTGCTCGAGCGTCACCTCGCCGACGCCGTGGAGGCCCTCGTCGGTCCGCACCTTCACGAACACCCAGTTCGTCCGGTACACGTGGCAGATCAGGGTCTGGATGGCGGTGATCTTCATGCGGGCGTCCCTTTCGTCCTTGCGGAATCGACTCCAGCGGGCGGCGGGGCCGCGGCTCGACTGAGCTCGCCGAAGTCCGTCCCTCCCGCAACCCGATGCATCGGTTGTGGGGCAGACACTCCTGTCTGCCCCGACTCGGGCCCGGTCCACGGCTGCGGTGGAACCGGGTCGCGGCCTCGCGTAGCTCGGCCCTCCAAGAAGCAGGCGACGGGCATGCCGGGGTCCAGAACCAGGGTCCGCAGCCCGGCGCGCGCGCACGCGGCGGCGAATGGCGCGGGGGCCGCGGTGTTCTCGGCGAACATGCCGTAATGCGACGGCACGGCGAGGGCCGGCCGCATCTCCGCGAGGAGGCGGACGGCGTCGTCGACCCCCATGTTGCCGAGGCGCCCGTTCATGCAGACGAACGCCGCATCCGGCGCCCGGCCCGCAAGACGGAGCACATCGCCGGCCAGGTCCGGACCGTAGAGGGTGTCGCCGCTGAACCAGAGGAGGACGCCGTCGGCGCGGACCAGCAGGCCGACCGCGGCGGGATCGCTGTGGCGCGCGGGCGTGGCGGTGACTTCAACGCCGCCGAGGCACGCAGAGCCGCCGGCATCGAGCGCCACGAGCCGCGCGTCCGCCAGACCGATCCGCGCGCCGTGCGCCCTGACGCTGGCCGGGCCGGCGAGGCGGCAGGCCGGGAACGATCTCATGACCGCAGGCACCGTGTCCGGATCGAAGTGGTCGAGATGGTCGTGCGTGATCAGCAGAACGTCCGGCGCCAGCTGTGCGACGGTCAGCGGCGGCGCGACGAGGCGCTTCAGCCCCTGCGCCCGCTCCACGGCGTCGCTCAGGTAGGGATCGATCGCGATCCGCACCCCCGCGCCTTCGAGCAAGTAGCCGGATTGTCCAAGCCAGGTGATCGTCATACGGACACCCGCGACGGCAAGTGAGAAACTCCAAACTCCAAGGAAGTGACAAGGACCAAGGAGAAGAAGAAGGAAGGAGCGGCACGCACGGGCCTTCTGTTCGGCCGGGGCAGCGGCCCGGCTCTGCCACGAATCCCACGGGGTCGGTGGGTGGGGCCGGACCACCGGGCCGGCCGTTCGAGCGATCCATGCGGCGAGCCGGACCCGGAGATGCGCCGACTTCTTCCTTCTTCTTTCTTCCTCACTTCCCACTTCCTTGGAGTTCGGAGTTTTCCACTTCTCCTTCTTCTTCGACCCGGTCCCTCCGGAACGTGAACAGCACCGCGCACAGGACCGCGATGCCGCCGATCACGTAGGCCCCGCCGAGGGCGGAGAAGCCGAGACCGAGGCCCTGTCCGGCGGCGTGGGTCTCGCGCATGCGGCCGAGCAGCCACGGCGAGACCGACCCGGCGAGGAAGGCGAGCATCGTCATGATCCCGACCGCCGAGGCGCGGAACTTCGGCGCGATGACCTCGAAGAGCGCCGCGTGGGTGTTGGCCTCATAGAGCCCGCGGAAGAAGCCGAAGCCCGCCATGGCCGCGCACGCGGCGGCGATCGCGTCCGCCCGCCCCAGCAGGACGATCACCGGCGCGCCGAGCAGCATCGCGCCCGACATCAGCTGCAGCCGGAAGACCGGCCGGGCCGCGGCGAGACGGTCCGACAGCCAGCCGCCGAGCAGGATGCCCCCGAGAGCGGCCGCGTGGTGCCACGACATCGCGTAGCCGCCGGCCTGCGCGAGCGACAGGTCGAACCGCTCCTTCAGGAACACCGGCGCCCACACGACGTAGGCGTTGTTGACGAAGACGATCGCCGTGAAGCCGGCCGTCAGCAGCAGCGCCGACGGCGACCGGAACAGCACGCCGAGCGCCCGCAACGGGGAGACGGTCCCGCCTCCCTCCGCGCGCGCCGGGGGCGGGGCGTCGAGCAGGCGGACCGCCAGCACGAGGCCGAGCACGATGCCCCCGCCGCCGAAGACGTAGAAGGCGGACCGCCAGCCCCACTGGTCCGCGATGAACCCGCCGATGAACCCGCTGACCATGACGCCGATGTAGAGCGAGGCCTGGTGGACGGACAGCGCGATGGACCGCGTCCGCGTGTGGTGCGCCGCGATCAGCGGGTACGCCGCGGGCGCGTAGAACGACTCGCCGCCCGCCGTCGCAACGCTGCGGAACGCGATCAGTCCGCCCACGCCGCCCGCGAAACCCGTCAGCATCGTCGCCAGGCTCCAGAACAGCAGGCTCCCGACGATGATCCGCTTGCGGTTCCAGATGTCGCCGACGTAGCCGGCAACCGGCATCATCAGCGCCAGCGTCGCGAAGAGCACGCTGCCGACGAGGCCGAGCTGGCTGTCCGACACGCCGAGGTCCGTCTTGATCGCGGGCAGCACGACGCCGTAGATCGCGCGATCGCCCTGGTGGAAGAAGAACGCGAAAAAGAGCAGCGCGAGCAGCTCCCACTTGTAGCCCGGACGGGTCGGCTCCGGGGCGTCCGCCCGCCGCGACGACCCGTCGCGGCTACAGAAGACCGTACCCGTGGATGTGTCGCTGTAGCCGCGACCGGCGGTCGCGGCCGATGCGGGCTCCGGGGCGCGTACCGGCCGCGACGACCCGTCGCGGCTACAGCAGACCCGGGCGTCGTCCTGGGCGTCCGCGCTCACACGTCCACGTCCTTCGGCATGTGCTGGGCCGTGCAGCCGCCGTCGACCACCAGCCGCGAGCCGGTCACGTTCCCGGCCCGGTCGGAGGCGAGGAACATCACGGCCTCGGCAATATCCTCCGGCATCGCCTCGCGACCGAGCGGGATGTTCGCGCGCCGCCGTTTCGCGTGCTCCGCCGGCAGCGTGAGCCAACGGTCGCTGTGAATGTAGCCCGGCGCCACCTCGTTGACGCGGATGCCGTGCGGCGCGAGATCGACGGCCATCGCCAGGGTCAGCGCGTCGATCCCGCCCTTGCTGGCGAGGTAGGCGGCGCGCTTGTGGATCGCGCGGGTGGAGACGTTCGACCCGATGTTCACGATGGCCCCGCCGCCGGTGTCCTTCATCCATCGCGCCGCGAGCCGCGAGACCTGGAACGTGCCGAGCAGGTTCACCCGCACGACGGATTCGAAGAACGCCGGTTCCGTGTCGAGGAATTCCGGCCCGACCCCGAGGTGCGCCGCGTTGTTGACCAGGATGTCCAGCCGCTTCGCGCGACGCCGGATCGCCCGGAACATCGCCTCCACGGCCTTCGCGTCGCCGACGTCCGCCGGGGCGGCGTGCACGCGTTTCCACCCCTTCCGTCGCAGCGCCGCCGCCGCGCGGCCGGCCCCCTCCGGCGTCGCGTCGTTGACAAAGACGGTCGCGCCCGCCGCGGCGAAGCCTGCCGCGATGCCCAACCCGGTGTTCTTTCCCGCACCGGTGACAAGGATGGTCTTCCCGGCGAATCTCATCGGCGTCTCCCCCACGGTTTTCCCGTCAGGCTAGGCCGGTCCGCCGCCCGGGGCAATTGCCTTGTTTCGTCATTGGCATACCTGTTTTGGTCATGCATCATCGCCGCGTGAAACCAGCCGTCCCGCGTACCCGATCGGTCGCCGTATGCATCGACACCCGCGACGGCGCCGGGCGCAACCGCCTGCACGGCGTCGCGCAGTACGTCCGCCGCCACGGCTGGCGGATGATGCTGGTCCGGCGGGGCGGACAGGGCGCCGCGGGCGAGGTCGCGCGATTGAGCCCGGACGGCATCCTGGCCTACATCGCCGACCGGTGGCTGGTCGCCGCCGCCCGGAGTCTGGGGATCCCGCTGGTCGACACCGCGCGCGGCGAGCAGCCGATCGGCCTGACCGTCAGCATCGACAACGCCGCCGTCGCCCGGGTCGCCGCGGAGCATCTGGTCCAGGCGGGCCTGCGCCACTTCGGCTACTGCGGCGTCGCGGGGCGCACCGCCTCGGAGGAGCGCCGCGCCGGCTTCGCGGCCGCGCTGGCGGCTCTGGCTCCGTCACGTCCGCCGCGCGGAACGGCCGGGACGGAGCCCGGCCCGCCACCGACCCCGGCCGCCGGGGGCTGGAGGGACGACCTCCGTGTCGTCCGACGGCGGCCGGACGGCGTCACGGGCGCAGTTCTACCGGCCTTCGCCGACCCCGTCGCCGAGGGCGAGTCGGGCCTCGGCCCGATGATGCGCTGGCTGCGGGGGCTCCCGAAACCCGTCGGACTCCTGGTCTTCGACGACAAGCTCGGGGAACGCGTGCTCACCGCGTGCCGCTGGGCCAGGATCGCGGTGCCGCAGCAGGTCGCCGTGCTCGGGATCGGCGACGATGAACTGATGTGCGAGGTGAGCTGGCCGACACTCTCCAGCGTGCGGCTCCCCACCCCGCGCATCGGCTTCGAGGCCGCACGGATGCTCGACGCCGCGATGGCGGGACGCCGCATCGCGACGCCGCACGTGAGGATCGAGCCCGTCGGCATCGCCGCGCGCGGTTCGACCGACACGGTCGCCGTCGATGACGACCTTGTGCGGTCGGCCGTCCAGAGGGTCCGCGAGCAGGCAGGCGACCTGGTCGGCTCGGAGCAGATCGCGCAGGGGCTCGGCGTCTCGCGCCGCACGCTCGACCGCCGCTTCGAACGCGCACTCGGCCGCACCGTCCGCGAGGAACTGGTCCGCGTGCGGATGCAGACCGCGCGTTCCCTGCTCGCCGATCGCGCGCACCGTATCGCCGACATTGCCCGCGCCTGTGGATACGCCACGGCGGCGTCCTTCAGCCGCGCCTTTCACCACCACGCCGGCCGCTGGCCCTCGGACTACCGCGAGGAGGTCCGCGGGGCGTGAATGGGGCAGCACCTTGAGTCTTCCCCAAGCCGGCCGGGGATGATAGACGGAGGCCATGAAGACCGATTCCTCTCGCTGCTCCCGCCGCCGGTTCCTCGGAGTCGCCGTTCTCGGCGCGGCCGGCACCTCGACATCGGACCCCACGGACACGGGCGTCATCGCCTGCGACGGCGAGGCGTTGCGGGAGCCCGCGACCGCGATCCCCTTCGCCGGCGGCGCCGGCGTGATTGTCTGCGGCGCGGGCCCGGCGGGCGTCAGCGCCGCGATCGCCGCCGCGCGCGCCGGGGCGAAGGTCCGCCTGTTCGAGTGGCGTGGCTGCCTCGGCGGCGTCTGGACGGCGGGGCTGGTCGGCTACTTCCTCGATTTCGCCAAGCCGGGCCTCGCGCGGGAAATCCGCGAGCGGCTGGACGAGCGCGGCGGACGCACGGGCGCGAGCGACTCGCGTTTCAGCTACCACCCCGAGATCCTCAAGCTGGTGCTGGAGGAGATGTGCGCGGAGGCCGGCGTCGCGTTCCAGTACCACACGCGCGTCGCCGCGGCGCACCGCGAGGGCCGGCGCCTGACCGCGATCGTCACGGAGTCGAAGTCCGGCCGCCAGGCCTGGCGCGCGCCGGTCTTCATCGATGCGACGGGCGACGGCGACCTCGGCGCGCAGGCCGGCTGCACCTTCGCGTTCGGCAACGAGGCCGCGGGGACCTGGCAGCCGATGTCCCTCAACGCCCTGCTGGCCGTGAAGAACGCGGAGGCCCTGCGCGGCTTCGTGCGCTTCGCCGACCCGCGCCCGGGCGAGAACTCGGACTCCGCGAAGAAGACCGCGATCCGGGAGGCCATCCGCAGCACGGGCCACGAGTCCTCCTACGGCGGCCCGACGCTGTGGCACGTGAAGGACAACCTGCTGATCGCGATGATGAACCATGAGTATTCGGTGAAGCCCTTCGATGCCGCGGGCGTCACCGCCGCCACGGTGCGGGCCCGAGCGGAGATGCACAGGATGGTCGACGGACTGCGCGGACTCGGCGGGCCGTGGGAGGGACTCCAGATCGTCGCCACGGCGGAGCAGATCGGCGTGCGCGACGGCCGCCGCCTCGCCGGGCGCTATACGGTCACGAAGGACGATCTGGTCGCCGGCGTACGCCACGAGGACGCGGTCGTCCGCGCCACGTTCGGCGTCGATGTCCACCAGCTGGCGGCGGACCGCCCCCACAACGACCCGGCCGGCGGCGCCGGGATCAAGGTGAAGCCGTACGACATCCCGCTCCGCGCGCTGATCGCCCGCGACGTGGACGGGCTGATGATGGCGGGACGCTGCATCAGCGGCGACTTCATCGCCCACTCCAGCTACCGCGTCACCGGCAACGCCGTAGCGATGGGCGAAGCGGCCGGCACCGTGGCCGCCCTCGCGGCGCGATCCGGGCGCCTGCCGCACGAGGTCCCGTGGAGCGAAGCCGCCGCCGCCCCGAGGCCGATGACTGGAAGCTGAACGATCATGCGCGATACGCGCCCGACCAAAGGCGATCGAGGAACTCTGTCAGGGGGAGGATGTCGCATCCGCCGACCCGACGGGGACGAGGCTCGAGCGAAACGCAGATGTACCGGCGCAGCAGGGACTCCTCGGCCAGGGCGTGAAGACCCTTGAGGTCATTCAATGAGACCGACGTCCGGGCCTTGACCTCGACCGCGGTGTGGTCGCCGATCACGAAGTCGACCTCGAAACCCGACGTGGACCGCCAGAAGGCCAACGGCTGGGACGCGCCATAGTCGATCCACGAGCTCAGTTCGTGCATGACATAAGTCTCGACGGCATCCCCGTATTCCGCCGTCCCCGGGGCATACCGCCGCCCTTGGAGAACGCGCGCAACTCCGACATCGGTGAAATAGTACTTGGACGACACAATCGGCTTCCTCTTCCGGCTCGCCTTCCATGCCGGCAGCTCCCGCACGAGCAGCGTATCTTTCAGGATGTCGAAATACTCGTAGATCGTCGTGCGCGGGACCTGCGCATCGCTGCCGATGTTCGTGAAGTTCGCGATCCGCGCGTTGCAGAGGGCCGCGATGCGCAGGAACCGACTGAACGCCGGCACATTCCTCATGGCACCCTCGGCGACGACCTCCTCCTGCAGGTAGGTTCCGGCATAGGCGGCGAGGTCCGCGTCGGCGTCGTCCGAGAAGTAGATGCCCGGCAGCAGCCCGGCATGGAGCGCCCGATGGAGGTCGAATCGCCTGCCCAGTTCAGCGTACACGAAGGGATGCAGGTGCCTGGTCCGGGCGCGCCCGCCCAACAGGTTCACGCCTCCCTTCCGCAGCTTGCGGGCACTGGAGCCGGTCAGCAGGAAGCGGACGCCCCTCTCCTCGATCAGGCGATGCACCTCGTTCAGGAGGTCCGGCAACCGCTGGATCTCGTCGATGACGATCTCGGTCTCGCCTGAAACCAGTTCCTCGCCCAATCGCGCGGGCCGCTGGCTCAGAAGAAGGAAGGTCTCCGTGTCGAGGAGGTTGTAGACCCGCGCATCGCCAAGGGTGTGCCGAATCAGGAAGCTCTTCCCCGTCTGGCGTGGACCCAGCAGGAAATGGGACTTCTGCCGGAGAAGCCCTTTCAGGTCCAACCGGCGCGAAACGAACGGTGGCTGTGTCAGCTCCATCGGCGTCGAACGTATCGTCATTATTCATGACAAATGACGACTCGTTCGTCAAGTCATCCTTCCCGCGCTCCGCGATGCCGTCCCGATCGCCCCCAGCAGAGGGAGTAACCCCCCGGCGTGTCTGCCCCCACGAGCAGGTCGAAATGGGCGGCGGCGAGATTCTCCTCACGGCCGCTTCAGGGTGCCGACCAGGCTCCGCGCCTTCAGCGCGCGGGCGAACTCGTCGCGCGGCATCGGGCGGTCGAGGCGGACGGTGATCGTCGCAGGCGCACCGGGGGCGATGTGGATGAAGTTGTCCGAGAAGCGCGCTTCGCAGCCGGCGACGTCGAGCCACGCGTAGAGCGCCGGCTTCGCCGCCTTGATCGTGACCGTGTAGTCCGCGCCGCCGCCCGTCACGTCCACGGCGAGTTCCGGGTCGGCCAGCGGGATCTCCTTCGGCTTCGCGAACCAGACGAGATCGTCGGAGGCCGGCTTGCCGTCGATCTTGAGGGATGTCCACACGAGGACGTTGGTCGCCCCGTGCTCCTTGAGCAGGGACTTCACATCGAGTGTCGTGACGCGTTCGCCGCGGCGCACCGGGATTGTGACCTTCGCGTTCTGGCCGGCCTGCACCACGCGGCCCGCCGCGTCGGTCGCGCGCCACGAGAGAACCGCCTCGCAGGGCTCGCCGAGGTCGCTGGTCGCGACGAGATCGACCGTCCCTTTCGCCGCGTCGGGCATGCCGGAGAGAATCACCGGCGCGTAGAAATGGCGCGCGCGGTAGTGCAGCGCCTTCCAGCGGCCGAAGTAGTCGACCGACGACCACGACGTGCCGGGCCACGTGTCGTTGTACTGCCAGTAGACGCAGCCCATCGACTTCGGCATCTCGGCGCGCCAGCCGCGGGCGCCGAACTCGATGCCGTAGGCCTGCGTGATCTGGCTGAGCCACAGCGCGCTTTCGAAGTCCTTCGGCTCGCCGAAGTACATCCGCACGATGTTGAGGATCTTGTCGGTGCCGATCTTTCCGTCCTCCTTCGCATCCATGTACATCCGGTTCGACCGCATGTGGTACTTCACGACCGGCGAATACACGTCGGCGCGGTCCTCGGGCGCGGTGAAGCTCTCGACCGTGCGCGGGACGGGCCACGCCTGGAAGCCGAACTCGCTGACGAAGCCGTGGATGTTGCGGTAGACGTCGAACGGCTTGCCGCCGTGCCAGACCTCCCAGAAGTGCACGTCGCCGCAGTCGGGCGAGCCGGTGACGTAGTCGGCCTGCGGCGCGAGGGCCTTCGTCTCGGTGCCGAGCGCGTCGCGGAAGAGCTTGTAGTAGTCGCCCTCGCTCATCTTCTTGTCGGTCCACGTCTCCTTGCCGCGGAAGAACATGATCTCGTTGTTGCCGCACCAGAGGGCGATGGACGGGTGGTGGCGCAGGCGGCGCAGGTTGTCGCGGGCCTCGGCGCGGACGCTCGCGAGGAACGCGTCGTCGAAGCTCGGATAGGTCGTGCAGGAGAACTTGAAGTCCATCCAGATGCAGATGCCGTATTCGTCGCACAGGTCAAACAGCTCGTCGTCCTCGTAGGCCCCGCCGCCCCAGAATCGCAGCGAGTTCATGTTCACCGCGACGGCATCCTCGACGAAACGGCGATAGAGGTCCTTGTTCACGCGGTTGAGGAACGAGTCCGCCGGGATCCAGTTGCCGCCCTTGGAGAAGAACGGCACGCCGTTGACGACGAAGTGCATCGGCTCGTCGCCGGCCTTCTCGACCGCCTTCATCGTGCGCAGGCCGATCCGGCGCGAGGTCGCATCGATCGGCTTCCCGTCCGCGCCGAGCAGTTCGACCGCGACGGTGTAGAGCGGTTGCTTCCCCATCCCGGCGGGCCACCACAGCTCCGCCTTGTCGATCGCAAGCGCCGCCTCGCCCTTGCCGCCAGCCAGCGCGCATTCGGCGGACGGACCCGCAGCGCCGCCAGGGCCGGTGACCGCGATGCGGGCCTTGAGGCCGCCGGCCGCGGGGCCCGCCTCGACGCGCACGGTCAGGCCGACGCGGCCGGGCGTGGCGTGGTCCTGCAGGATCAGCACGTCGCCGATGCGCGCCGGGCCGAAGCCGACGAGCGAGACCGGGCGCCAGATGCCGCACGTGATCAGCGTCGGACCCCAGTCCCAGCCGAAGTTGCACGGCATCTTGCGGACGTACGCGGCGCCGGGATAGGCCCAGGTCGGCAGCGGACGCTCCTTCTCCTTCGCGCGGATCAGCGGCAGGACGGAGCCGAACGTGACCTCGATCCGGTTCTCCCCGGCCTTGAGGAGCTTCTTCACGTCGAATTCCCAGGTCCGGAACATGTTGTCGGTCCGCGCGACGTCGGCCCCGTTGACGCGGATCGCGGCGAGCGTGTCGAGCCCTTCGCACCGGAGCAGGACGTGCTCGTTCGCGAGGAACTCCGGCGCGACGGTGAACACCCGCCGGTAGATCCACGCCAGATCGCTCACCCACTGCACGCGCGACTCGTTGTCGCGAAAGAACGGATCCGGAATGCGCTTTGCCGCGAGCAGGTCCGTGTGGACGCAGCCCGGCACCGTCGCGGCGATCCAGTCGTTGCTGCCCGCCGCCGAAACCTCCCACGCGCCGCCGAGGTCGACCCTCGCCAGCCCCGCGCCCTGCGCCGCCCCCGCCGCCACGTACGCCGCCAGCCCGATGCCCATCCACGTCCGCTTCATGATCCGTCTCCTCCGCGAAAGTCGCCAGTTTAGCACCGCCGCCGCCCTGCATCGACCCCGTGGGGCAGACACTCTGTCTGCCCCTAAGGAGGGACGACACAAAGACGCAAAGGACGCGAAGGCCAGGAGCAACATCCAACAACCAACACCCAACATCGAACATCCAACGGCGGAATGCCGTAGACGCGGCGCCCCCGCCGCGTGCAGGGGGATCCCCGAAGGAAGCGGCGAGGGCGCCGCTTCTACGAAGGCCGGCCGGAACGCACGTCCGATCGTCGCGTGTTGGAGGGGCGAGCTACCGCGAGCCCGAACGCCACGCCCGCGGAGAATCATCTCTCCCGGCCTCGCGTAGCTCGGCCCTCCATCATTGGATCTTGGAGATTGGAGGTTGGCTGTTGAATGTTGCATCGGTCATCCGGTCCAGGCCGAAGACCGTCTGGCGCACGGACTGGCTGAACGACTTGCCGTTCCCGCTGGGCGGCTTGTCGAAGTGGCCGGCGAGCATGTCGGTCAGCAACTCCAGGTACTTCGGATCGCGCGTCTTCTCGTACGCGAAGGCGACCAGTTCGGCGTTCATGCCCTCCGTGGCGCCGCGGCGCGGCTTGTCCGCGTGGTACTTCAGGTGGCTGATGTAGCGGAAGCCCTTGCCGGGAACCCACGCGTGGTCGCGCAGGAAATCGGCGCCGCGCACGAGCATGTGCTCGACGTCCGGGTGCGGGCGCGGCTCCTGCTCGAGGTAGCGGAGCAGGCCGTGCGAGAGGATCGCCACGGCGAAGGCCTTGCCGCCCATGCCCGTCTCGCCGCCGGACTCGCCGCCCGCGTGCCGGTGCAGCCAGCCGCCACTGACGGGATCCTGCCGCTCCAGCGCCCGATCGACCATGATGCGCGCCGCGTTCAGGTAGTACGGGTCGCCGCTGTAGTGGTACGCCATCGCCATGTTGATGATGGGCCAGCCGCCGGCGCGCTCGATGCTGAAGTCGAAGGCCGGCGTCAGGCGCGCGGCCTGGTTGTCGCACACGCGCGTCGCCACCTCGCGCAACCAGCCGTCGCCGGTCAGCGCGGCGCAGATCCAGTTGCCGGGCTGGAACACATGCCCCTGCCGGTCGATCGCGCCGCCGAGCATGCCGGCGCCGTATTCCGCCACGTACTTCGCCAGCAGCCCCTCCTTGAGCCGCGGATCGTCGCGCGGGACCTCGAGGCCGACGTGGTTGAAGCTGTGCTCGTAGACCAGCCCGTTCCAGGCGTCGGAGAAGCGGCCGTGGACCGTGTCGACCGTGCTGTGGTGCCGCGCCATCTCGATGCCGCGGTCAAGAAGCCGCCGGTCGCCCGTGCGCGCCCACTGCAGCGCCATCGCCCACGCCATGTCGTACTCGTTGTTGCCGTAGTTCAGCAGCCGCTCGCCGAACCAGTCGCCGAAGTGCATCCAGCCCCACGTCCGCTGCTTCTCGCGGTCCTCCAAGCTCGCGCGGAAGCCGGCCTCGAAGGACCGCTCGTAGGCGTCCCAGAGCCCGGGCGTCCGCGGGAAGATCCGCCGCGACAGGAGCCCGCTGCCGCACAGGTGGGCCGGCGGCGCCTGCGGCACCAGCGCGGCGCCGGCCCAGCCGGCGAAGGCCGCCGGATCGGTGGCGTCGTCGGCCGCGCCATAGCGGACGACGATCTCCTTGCGGATCGCCTGCCCGGCCTTGACCACGTAACGCCCGCCGCGGCACCAGCCGAAGAGCCGCAGCCGCTCCAGCGCGTTCGCATCGTCATAGGCGTCGCCGGGCAGCGGCGGCAGCAGGCGCACGTGCAGGCCGTCGGGCTTTACGGCGAAGCCGGAGGGATAGGCCTCGCGGAAGTCGCGCATCGCGACCATGACCCGTGCCTTCGCGTCGACCGCGACGGCCACACCGGGCTCGACCCGCTCGACCGGCGCCCCGGCATCCCACAGGCGCACGTGTCGCTCGTCCTGCTGCAGCACCCAGATGCCGTCGGCGTGCCCGACCGGGACGGGCGCCCGTCCGCCCAGCGCGCCGCGGACCCCGCCCTCCCCCTCGACCGGAACGCGGAGCGCCAGCGACTTGATCTCGCGGTATTTCGGCTCCGGGTTGTCGTTGATGACCGTCACATCGAAGCGCATCTCCGGGATGCCGGCGAAGAGCGTCGCGCGGATCACGTAGGCCCAGCCGGGCCGGCCCGCCTCGTCGACGAGCGGGCCCGACCAGCGCAGCACCGCGCGCACGGGTCCGTTGCACTCGACCTCGAACCGCTCGGGCGCGCCGCACGTGAGGTTGGCGTCGTCCGCCGTCTGCAACCGCAGGTTCGCGAGCCGCGGCGCCGCCGCCACGCGCTCGGCGGCGGAAACGGTGCTGTCGCGGTTGCGGTCGAAGCCGACGTTGTCGAACAGCGCGGGGACCTTCTTCCCGAGGTCGAACTGCAGCCCCTCGCCGCGGACGAGCCATGCGTCGGCGGTCTCTTCGATGCGGACAGTGTCGCGGCCGGACGCCGCGCCCGTGCCGCCGCCGGGGCGCGTCTCGAGCCGGCAGACCGTCGCCGCGCCGGTCGGAGCGTCCACGGGGAACGACAGCGTCGCGAGCTTCACGGAACCGTCGGACCAGCGCGAGAACGCCTCCGCCTGCAGCGGCGTCTCCGCGCCACCCGCGTCGAGGAGCCGCAGGTCGCCGGGCTGCGCCAGCGTCCCGCGCGCGAAGGGCATGCCCACCACGGCCGGCGCGCGGCCGCGTGGCGCGGGCGTCGGCTCGGGCACGGCGAGCGGGATCGACAGCGCAACGGTCGGCGGCGGACGCGGCGGCGCGGCGTGGAAGGCGAACGGCTCCGACTCGGCGGGGCGGCCGGCGTCGTCGACCGCGACTCGCGCCCGGTACTCGCGGACCGGGGCCAGACCGTCGAGCAGGACGCGGTGGTTGCGGTCGGGGCCGCCCGCAACCGCGAATTCGCGCGTCTGGCCATCGCCGGAGGTGCACGTCAGCCGCTGCCCCTCGACCGCGCGCGACGTGGTCCAGCAGAGGCTGACGGCGCCGCTCCGGGTGCACCACGCGGCGAAGTCGCGGAACTCCAGCGGCGGCGGCAGCAGCGGACGCGGCCCGCTGGCGCGGAACTCCTCGCGCGACATCGGCAGGAAACGGATGTAGTCGAAGTAGCCGGGGCCGGGGTTGCCGGGCGGATGGGCGTACCGGTCGTCGATCCAGATCTCGAAGCGGCCGTCGGGCAGGTCCACGGGGCCGAGAGTCAGTTCGCCGCCCTGGTAGCGCACCCACGACGCGCCGTCCGGCGAGTAGGCCAGCGGACGACCCGGCCCGCTGAGGACGACGCGGTACGGGCCCGGCGCGAGATTGGTGACCACGCAGTGCAGCGGCGGTGCGCCCTCGGCGGGAGAGGCGCGGTCCTTCGCGACGGACGGCGACGCCATCACGGCGCCGCGCGAGCGCTTCTTCTCGATGTCGGCCTCGCGCGTCCAGAGCATCCAGCGGTCGGCCGATCCCTGGTCGCGCCGCCACGCGTCCGCCGGGCGGGCGATGTCCTCGGCCTCGTGGATGATGCCCTCCGTGGGCGGCGCCCCCGGCGCACGCCCCCCCCACCCCGCCGCCGCCGCGCAGCCTGCGGCGACGACCCACCGACGCAGTGTCCGGTTCATGCCGACAGGCTAGGCCATCGCCCCGCCGCGGCGCAATCCTGTCCGACTGTGGAACAGGCACTCCTGCCTGCCCGCCAAGCCGGCCTTGTTCACGTCGCTGCGCTTGGCGAGCGCATCGGGGCTGTCCGGTCCGTTGCTGTTGGCGGTCCCACCGGGCTTGTCCCGGTGGGGAGCCCAAATCGGGACACGCCATCAGGAGACCGAAAACCACCCGCCCCCGCAACAAGACCGCGCCGCGCGACCATCCAAACCCTCCGCCGGCCAAGACACCCGCAAGTTCCCACCCTTGGAAGCCGCTTCGGAGCGGGCTTCCAAGTCTTGGAACCGCCACGCCACCGGGACGCCGCTTCGCGAACCCATCCTCACCCCCGCGCGCGCCGGTTCAGCCGCTTCGTCTTCGGCTCAGGCACAGATGTCCCAGCGACAATGACCCGACCGCAGTGCGGGCACATCCGGGTATCGAGGCAGATCCTCCAGTCTTCCCCGGAGGCGATCGGGCGGTTGCATTCCGGACAGACCAGGCCGGCCTCCGCAGCGACCCATTCGCTCAGCACGCGGTACAGCCCCGGCATGAACAGCAGCGGCACCGCCGCCAGTCCGATCATTGCGGTGGTCAGTCCGCCGCCGCGAGCGACCTCCCGCTGCGGTTGGCGATCTCGACCTTCCAGCCGGCGGGGGTGGCGAGCTTGTAGAGGAGCTTGTCGCCCGCCTTGCGCCACTCCAGCGCGACCGGACCGTCCGCCGTCGGCACGGAGCCCTTGCAGGACTCGAGCGTCACATCGGCGAAGCAGACCTCCAGCCGCCGGCCCACCGGGTCGACGCGGCGCAGGCCGAGGACGTCGCGCAGCAGCACGTGCGCGGCGTGGGAGGCGAAGCCGTGGTTGCAGCTCGCCTGCGGCGCGTCGTGCTCCCACAGCGTGCCGGTGCGGTCGGCCATGTAGAGCCAGTAGCCGATCGCCTCGTCGAGGATCTGCCGGCTGCGCCCGTCGCGGGAGAGCAGCTCGAACCGGAGTTGGTTCCCGATGAACGCGTTCGCCGGGTGGATCTCCGGGTGCGCTTTCGTCTCCCTGCGCTGCGGACCGAAGTCGGTCGCGAGCGTCGCCCAGAGCTTCGGATGCGTCTCCGGCGTGGCGACGCCGAAGAAGAAGGCGAAGTACTGGCAGACCTCGGTCCGGTTGCGCGTGACCTCCAGCCTGCCGTCCTTGCGAACCGCGTTGTCGACGAAGAACTCGCCGTCGAACGACTGCTTGCGGATCGTCTCGCGGATCCGCCCCGCCTTGGCGGACAGGTCGGGCAGGCCGTACACCCGCGCCGCGGCGTCGAGCATGCCGGCGTAGAGCATGCTCGAGGGGTAGTTCACGTCCTGCACGAACTTGTTCGCGGCGGACCACTCGACGAAGACCCACTTCTCGAGCTTCTCGAGCAGGCCGTCGGAGTTCTCGAAGCGCTTGAAGTAGTCGAGCAGCTTCATCACGCGCGGGCGGAGCGCCTCGACCAGTTCGCGGTCGCCGCTGCGGGCGGCGTATTCCTCCAGCTCGACGACGAACCACATCGCCCAGTTCGGGATGAAGTTCCCGTTCTGGTGGTCGCTCGGGTAGCACATCGGCAGCATGCCGTCGGGCAGCGGGCCGAACGACGACGCGCGCTGGAAGTTCTCGAGGAAGGCCTTCTCGACGGACGTTTCGCCGCAGAGGTCGAGCGCGACGCGGGCGGTGAAGAAGCTGTCGCACAGCCAGCCTGCGCGCTCGCGCGACGGACAGTCCATGAAGACGTCCGTCGCGTTCTGCTGGAAGGTCTGCCGCGCGGCCTCGAAGATCCGGTTGTAGCGCGCGTCGCTCGCGGCAAACGTCGCGCGCGAGGCGTGGGGATTGACCAGCTCGCGCAGGTACACGTTGGAGACGTCGCACTCGCCCGCGAGCACGATCAGCTTCAGGTAGCGCAGCGTGTAGGGTTCGAACGACTCGACCTCGTACGTGCCGGGCTCGACCTCGTACAGGATCGCGTTCGCGCAGCCGAGGCGACGGAAGTTCACGTCGCCGTCGTCCGTCAGGATCTCGTCGAACGTGAGGTACAGCCGCGTCTTCTCCCGCGCCGCGATCCGGGCGCCCACGAAGCCGCTCAGATTCGTGCCGAAGTCGACGATGCGGAATGCGTTTGCGCCGAGCCGGAAGGTCTCCGCCGTCGCGGCCTGCTTCAGGTAGTCGACGGTCTTCACCCTCTGCAGTTCGAGCGTCGGAATGATCTCCAGTTCCGCCTCCGGGAAGCCGCCGAGGTCCGGCCCCACGTTTGTCAGCGAGCGGTCCTTCCATGGTCTTTTCGGCATCTCGCCGACCGCGACCGTCCCCCACGCCGTGTGGGCGACCGGCCGGACGATCCCGTACTCCGGCACCGGAACGCGCCGCGGCGCCAGCGGCACGGCGGGGAACGTCGCGCACTTCGCCGCCCCGGCGGGCGCGCCGGGCAGGCGCCAGATCTCGGTGAACGGGCGCTGGAAGCTGTAGCGCTGCACCTTCTGAACGCGTTCAGGAATGGGAAACCCTTCCAAGGGT